>CAZFOG010000507.1:0-2456 GCA_964520685.1 uncultured Nitrospiraceae bacterium
CCGCACGCGTTTCCCATCGACACTGAGGGCAATGCCCACCCTCACCTGGCCGTGATCGGGCGTATACTTAAATGCGTTGTTCAGCAACGCGTGGCATACCTCGGATAGCTCTCCTTCGCTGGCGTGAACCCAGACTGCGCCGGAAGGCGCGTCGCACAGCAGGTGCATCTTGCGCCGTATCGCCGTATCAACATACCGCCGCTCGGCATTGCGCACGACTGCGGCGAGATTGGCAATTGCCGAAGGTGGCTCCGTCGACTCCATCGCACGCGCGATGGCCAGGACCCGGTCCCCCGCTTCCATCGCATCGCGGCACCGCTGCCGCGCCCGTTCCAGCAGGTCCTGCTGCTGATGCGTCAGCTTTCCGGCATAACCATCAAGCAAAACCTCGATCTGTGATAACGCCGTATCCAGGGGCGACCGCAACTGGTGCGCCATCAGCGCCGCAAAATGCAGTGGATTCGCCTGTTTGTCATTACCCATGCGATAAGCCGCTCACGTAGGCCATGCACGTTCGTCCATGAACACGAGTGTACCCATTCCCATTCGTTGAGTAAACGAGCGCCCCCCCAAACCTCTGCAATTATGGTGCCAACGCGAGGGCATGGGCGCCCCAACGCGCCCTGACACCTTGGCGAATTCGCGAGTAGTAGACGGCGATGTGTCCCCCATTGGCGAGGCGGAACGCCGGATGGCCTTCTCAGGGCAGGGGCTCTCGCGGGCCACTGCTGTCGCGAGCACGGCCAGTCACCGGCTCAGCGTTTCCCGGTTCACGGTTGCGAGAATCATGAGCAGGATGGGCATACCACATCAAAGACCGGTTGCTGTGCCGCATCGTACAGAATCCACAGGTCCCATGAGTCCTGTTGGAGACGTTGGCCCGCCAGCTTATTTCGCCGCGGAGCGTTACGGGCACCGCAACAAATGCGTTGCGCGCAACGCTTCGGTCCGTTTAGTCGCCGCCAAGCGCGTACATGCGCGTCTCGCCTTGGGCAAAAGACTCTGTGAATGTGAAGGCACTGCCACTCCCGAGAAGTGCAGGCTCAGGCAGGATGCGCCTCACGACGGACGGCTCGGTCAGACGAACCGTCTTTTCCCCCGCCGAAGACGCCGTCACACTGAGAAACACACCATCTGTCACCAACACATCGCCGGAATCGAGATAGAGATGCACCCCCGACGCCCCGAGGATGTTGCGCAGAAGCTTGGCGGGAACCGTCAGTGTGCCGATATAGATAGACAGGCCGCCCTCGGACCGCCTCAGGACGGCCGCCCCCGGCGAGCCATCGGGGAACCGGCCAATGACGTCCATGCCGGCTCCCTCGTCGACATACCACAGGGGCTCGAGCACAGCTTGCACACCAAACGCCGTTTCGGGCAATCCCGCGCACAGGGGTGACCGCATTTCCGGCGCAATCATCGCTGCCGCACCGCCTTCCACCTCGCGAACGCCCATTCCAGTCAAGTCTGCGATGTACCGTGCGTCCCGGCCCTCGTCGAAAAACCCGCTGCCGTACATCCATATCGCCGTCTTGCCGGATACCGCCTCCGCGATGGCTTTCCGTTGCGCCCCGTTCAAGCGGAAACACCCGATGAAAATGTAGACCTTATGCCCGGGCACGCGGCCGCCCACGAGGTCGCTCAGCAAGTACTGACTGAACGGGACCCCCATGCGGTAAAGCTGCGTCCGGAACTGGCTCGCCAGCGGGCGCGTGATGGTGGCGTTAGTAGCGAGATAGAACGGGCTCACTTCGTCAACAATCACCGCAACCTCCGGCGACCACGCGGCGGGCTGGTCGAGGGTATCTGCATACGTAGCGCGCAATTCGCCGATGTTCCGCCAGATACGTTCGTCGGCGAGCCAGCCTTCCCCGCCGAGGTCCATGTACCAGCACGCCAGTCTGCGCGGCAGCAACCGGCTGAAATTGCGCTGGTGCACCCATTGCGTGTGTTCGAGGGTCGCCACGCGCCCATAGCCCGCATCCTCCGGCGTCAGAAAGGTGCGCGTGTCGTCCTCGTTGAGCCAGAGTTTGCCGTGTTCGCGGACGGAATCCACGGGGACCATGAACGCGCCGATTCCGCCGAGCCCGCGGTCGCCATACGAGATCGGCGAACACACGATGTCCACATCCGGACATTCGAGCAACCGCGCAAGGGCCAGATGCCCGCTGGTCTGGGGTCCGAGGGGCAAGCCGCTGATCTCGAAGTAGTAGCCGTAGAATAGCGTCACGAGCTTCTTCCGGGCGCACGCATCCTTGATTGTCGCCGCAATCAACTCCAGCGGTTCGACCATCGCCACCTGAAGATACTCGAAGAAGTCGACCGTCTTCTGCTCGCGCGCCGGGTCGCGGAACAGGCCCAGGGATGCCGTGTTGCGTTCCTCGACCGTCGGCACGGTCACGGTCTCGAAAGTCACGTCCGAATCGGCCCACGCCCCGCGCAAAGCCTCTTCCGTC
>CAZFOG010000507.1:2556-3807 GCA_964520685.1 uncultured Nitrospiraceae bacterium
CGGGATGCGCGTCGTACCACCAGCCCGGAGGGTCGCAGCCAAACCGCGGCAGCAATAGAGCCTCGGGATCGGCATCGATGACTCGCTCCAACACGGCGTCGACCCCCGCAAAATCCGGCGCCTCGCCCGGTTTCGGCCACGGCATCGCGATTCCAAACGAGTGAATGTGGATCCCTTCCGCCGCAGCCATCTTGACCTGCTTGTGCAACCACGAATCCGGCATACCCGAGTAGATGGTCCACGGCGGACCGTGGTGCAGCGCCATCATGTCGCCCGTGCGCTCGCCGTCGGCCCTGAGCCACGCCGAGAATGTGTAGGTCTTACCCCTCTCGACCGTCAGGCCGGTTTGGTAGAAGTGCACGTGCATCGTGTCGGAGCCGGCCTTCGTCACCGTCAACCGGCAACTCTGTTCCCCGCCGTGTTTGACCTCGCTGTCGAACGCCCACGAGGCTTCGGCTCCGGCCTCGGTTTTCACAAAGAGCTTCCAGGCCTCGTCCGCGGCTGCCCGGCCGCAATCCCAATCACCGCACTTCAGGCGGTTCTCGTTGACATCCGGACGGTGCTCGCCCTCGTAAAACTGCGTGTCGTCGATCCACACGGTTCCCGGAGCGTTCCCGAAGCGCAGGTGCACGCCGCAGCTTCCGGCATTGTCCTCCGGCGCCGTAAATGTGACGTAATACTCGCGCCATTCCCCGTCGAGCTTCACCACGGTCGGGGCCGGACCCCGGTCCCACCCGAACAGCATCAGCGGCACCGTTGGAGCCCCGTTCACAACCAGCGTCGGCGACCCCAGATGCTCCTTCACCTCCGCCGTCAATTCGGCTCTGGCGGCTGTGGCCGCTCCGGTAAAAGCCAGGAGCGCGGCCAAGCCCAAACCCCACGCTCTCGCGACACAACAACCGCTCAACGTGACTTGGCTGAGTGCTTTCATGGACGAAACCTCTCTCGGGATGACACAAGGCCTTCTGCTTAATGACGTGGACAACCAATGATAGCGCATTTCACATTCTAATATGCACGAATAAGGCAGACCGAAAGGCGGCATAAAGACGGCCTCACCCACAGGCGCTCGTGCAGGACGTGGAAACTCTCGCGCAAAACCTCATGCGTGACAAATAGGCTGCGCCATGGCAGCGCGATGACGCAACGGGGCATAGCGCCGTGGAGAGGCTGTGCGGCAAACTTCAAGATTGAACCGAAGCGCAGGGGTAACCAACCTCCCGCGGCGTATGAACGGACGGGCAGGATAAC
>CAZFOG010000508.1:0-3784 GCA_964520685.1 uncultured Nitrospiraceae bacterium
AGCGAGACGGGTCTGTCCCTGGGTTTTTGATCCAGCTTGTTTTCATCGTCTACGGCTGAGCCAGCGGGCTCACGGTTCGCTGTCTCGAAAATTCACGTCTCCTCCGGAATATGGGACCGGTGCCCTCACCTGTCGTTGTATTTTCATCGTCCACGGGTGACCCGTGGGCTCATGGTGCGCTGCCTCCCGTCTCCCCTGCGCTTCCCGACAGCCCTCTGGATGCCTGCTTGCGCGGGAATGACGGTGAGAAAAGCCGGCCCTCGATGCTATACCGCATACTCGCCGGATTCGAGGATGCGCAGCAGGTTTCCGCCGAGGATTTTCGTCTTGTCTTCCTCCGGAATGCGCGCCAGGAGTATCGGGCCTAACCCCCAGGCGATGGGCAAATCCTGCAGGTCGGAGCCGAAGAGAAGGCGGTCCGCGCCGATGGCTGCCACGAGGCGTTCGCAGTCGCGGGGACGGTGCAGGGGGCACGAGCACACGTAGAGATTGGCATGGCGCAGCATAATATCCGCGTAGGCCGCGGTGGCATGCCCGGTGAAGTAGCACGCACCGGGATACATCTCGATAAGCCGCGTCATTTGTTCGGGCGAACCCCAGTGATGATTGAGGATGATGAGGCGGTGTTCGTGGGCCCACCGGCACGCGGCATCGATGAGCGGGCCCTCCTCCGGATAGCCCTGGTAGTAGGGGATGAGCTTGATGCCGCGCAGGCCGGCGTGATAACACCGCTCGAGTTCGCGCAGCATCTCGCCCTCGCCGCGGTGCGGGTTCAGCCCGGCAAAACCCACAAACCGGCCGGGATAGCGCTCGACGGCCTCGATGATCACGTCGTTACCGGCCCGTTCGTCGCTCAGCAGCACACCAAACGAGAATACGATGGCCTTTTCGATACCCAGGCGCTCGAGTTCCGCGGCGGTCTCGTCGATGGTGCCATTCGGCACGTGGTAGAGGCTCGACGAGCCGCCCAGGTGGCCATGGCAGTCTGCGAACGTCATGTCCGCGGGCCGCTCGCCGCTGATAGCGAACGCGGCAAACCGGTCGCGCTCGACAGACGGCGCTTCGGCCGGTTCTGCGTGCGATTGGCCATGCCACGCGAGGAGCTCGCGGAGGTTGCCGCCCAGGATTTTCTGTTTGGCCTCGATGCCGATATCCGCGCACGTGACCGCCGTCAGCGTAGGGCCGTAACCCAGATGCGGCCAGCTCGAACCGAAGATGATACGTTCCGCACCCCACCGCTCCGTCAGATATTCGATCCCGCGATAGAGCCAGTAGCCGCTGGTCTCGATGCGCAGGTTCCCGCATGCGTCCAGAGCGCGGTAGAGCGTGCGGTTGGCGTGACGGATGCGCCGTTCGGTCACGATGACGGGCAGGGCGGGCCAGCGGCGGCATAACCCCACCACGGCATCCCAATCCGTCTCGTCCCAGGGCCGTTCTTCGCGGCCGGCCCGGCCGAAGTTGAGAAACACGGGCACGCGGGCCTCGGCCAGGGGTTCGAGAAACGCATCCACCGTCCATTCGGACAACGGCATATTGAACTGGCGGGGAAATAGAAACGCCGCGCCCACGCCGTGCTTGCGCATGCGCGCCACGAAGGCCGCACCGTCCGGCTGCTCGTCAGGCGCCCCGTGAGGAAGCGCGGTCCACGCGGGATGAAGCCGGGGTTCGCCCGCCGTTGTATCCAGGACGCGCCTGTTGCCCACGCGGGGGTGTTCCTCGACTGCCAGGCAGTCCAGCACAAGGGCATCGCGCACCCCGCAGTGGTTCATTTCATCCAGGAGGTCTGACGCCGTCTCCGGCTCGCCCGGATGCCACAGGAGCTGCCGCCCCAATACGCACAGCGCATCAAACACGTCAAACCGCGGTGCAGCCATCGAACCCATGCCCTCCCATGCGGGTGCGGTGTGCGCAAATTGCAGCACCCGCGCCGCACCGGTCACCGGCCGGTTCTCAGTACCCCCGGCGCGGGCTCAGTCGTCGAGCTGTATGTGGACGTACTCCTGCTGCGGGCCGGGCGTCTCGCCCTCGGCGAAGGCCACCCACATGTCGTTGCCGCTGTTATGGTAGATGATGCTGACCAGAGTGCCTTTGACGCAAGCGATGCGGGCAATCTCGATGGCCTTCTCGGCGTCGATTTGGCCGTAGCGCTCCAGGATGGCGCCGTGCAGCACGTCGTTGTCTCTGCCGTTGTGGTTCTTCCAGTACACGACGTCATCCAGTGACTCGTGGAAGGGCGTGACATCCGGGCACGGATGGGGGTCGACGGACTGATTGTCGATGAATTCGTCAAAGCGCGTGGTGCTGGTGAACAGCAGCCGCCCTTTCGGATCCTCGGCGTTGGGATCGGCAAGAGCGTAGTGGTACTGATTGGTGCGCTTCGCCGACTTCATGCGGTCAAGCCCCGCCTGCAGGTCGCGGTCAAAATAGAGCACGTCGCGCAGCAGAAACGGAAACGGTATGCCCTCGAGCGTCTCTTTGTCGCAGAAATGGCCCATGATCTCGCTGACAGCCAAGCCCTCGACATTCATGCCGCCCACAGACACGCCAATGACGCCCGCAAAGCCGACCACAGCATGTTTGACGCCGTCATCGGGCGTATACACCGCCACGACGGGATAATTCTGGAAACCCGTGTCCATGGACCAGTCGAGATTGCGCATCTGGTAGGTTTCGCCGTCGAGCGTGGCGTTGCCCCACGCCACGAAAAGGCTGCAACTGTGCTCGGAAAGGTCGGGTATGGATGCGATCTGCTTGAGCACGGTGAACGTGATCTCGGGATGCCCCGCCTCGGCACAGCCGTCGGCTATCCCCTGCAACTCGGTGTTCCAGGGCTGCAGGTCGAAATTCTTCTCCTGCCATAGCTGGCCGGCAGCCGCTTCGACCACCGGCATGGGAATGCCTTCCCGCTGGGCCATGGCCTGCACCAGCTTCCAGGTTTCCCCGATCTGGTCGCCCAGGAGCTTGCCGTACCAGTAGCCGAGCTCATAACGGTTTCCCTGAATCTTGAGAAGAGTGAGGGTGTCGAAGTCTTGCCCGATGGTTTCCGCCGTTCCAGAACCGCCAATGGTTGCGGGACGGGGGCATCCGCGCAGTTCCTGCCCGGGCGATTCCGCCTCAGCAACGGCAGCGGGCTGCGCCGCCGGTGCAGGCGTTGTCTCCGGTGCGGGCTGAGTGGGCGCGCCGTCTTCGACAGTGGCCACTTCCCCGCTATCCTGCATGCACGACAGGAACGGGGTCCCCAGTACAAACAATACCAGAGCCGCGAGGGCGCACCCTGCCAGAACCAACGGTTTCCTCCGCGACGGCCGCACGGGCGCATGCGCCGTCTGGGGCACGCTGCCCGGTTCCGGAAGCGGAGGAATGCCGGCAAAGCCTGACAGGGAGGGCAGATCATCCAAGAGGCCCGCCCCGAGGGCGCCGCCGGACAGCCCCGCGAAGTCCGTCGAAGAGGCCGGCGCCTGGACGGATTCCCGCTCTATTTGCGCCTTCAACGCTTTTGCCCGGGTGTCATCGAAGAGCTGAATGCTCTGTTCGCATGCGGACAGGGCTTCCTGAGGGCGCTGAAGCTCCGCCAAACACAGCGCCCGCGCATACAACAGCTCCTGCTGCCTCGGAAAAGCGGCATTGAGTTCGTCAAGAACTACTAACGCGTCAGCATACCGCTGCTGCGAAAACAGCTGCTTGGACTGTTGAAATTTCTGAGTTGCTGCAGACTTGTCCATACGAATTTCCTCTATAGGTCTATATTCTTTATCCAGGTGCACCTGCGGTGTTCTCGGGCATA
>CAZFOG010000509.1:0-3766 GCA_964520685.1 uncultured Nitrospiraceae bacterium
GGATGGAGTGACTTGCCAGATAGCGGGGGCTGAAAGAGGGACTGGCGACCACGCCACAGCGGCAAGAACCCGGAGGCGAGGCGACCGGGCCGGCCATGCGCCACGTCCACCCGGTCCACGGGGTCCACTTGCGCCTGGCGGCCACGCGGTTTGCGAGGTGGCACAAGACGGTCCCGTGCGGGTATGCTCACAGGCAAGATCCTGTGCACAAAAAGGAGGGGGCCCCATGAAAAAGAACGCTCTATCGCGCCGCAGCTTTCTGGCATCGTCTGGCCTTGCGCTCAGCGCCGGCATGATGGCGCGCGCCGCGGACGCCAACGACCGCATCCGTATCGCGTGTATCGGCACCGGTGAGCGGTGTGGCGCACACCTGCAAAGTATCGGAAAACTGAGCAAAGCCCACAACGTGGAAATCGCCGCCGTGTGCGACGTCTGGCGCCCAAATCGCGAGCGCGCGGCGGACTACGTCGAAAAGGGCTACGGCACGAAACCCTTCGCCACGTCACGTTTCGGCGAGGTGCTCGTGCGCGATGACATCGACGCGGTGGTCATCGCAACACCGGATTTCGCCCACACCCCCATCATGCTCGAGGCCCTGAAGGCGGGCAAAGATGTGTACGTCGAGAAACCCATGGCCCTCACTATCGAAGAGGCGGCCGAGGCCGTTGACCTTACCCGCGCCAACGAGCGTATCGTGCAGGTTGGCACGCAACGCCGCAGCGAAGGCCGCTGGCACGCTGCCCACGACCTTGTCGCGTCGGGCAAGCTGGGCCACGTCAGCCGCGTCTCCGCGGAAAACTGCTTCAACCATCCCCGCTGGGCCCGGGACTTCAGCGACTGCAAAGAAGAGGACGTCGATTGGGAGGCCTATCTGTTCAACCGCCCCCATGTTCCCTTTGACCCGCGTCTGTTGCGCCAGTGGCATCTCTTCCGCATGTGCACGAATGGCCTTTCCGGGCTTTGGATGGCCCATCTCATTGACGCCGCGCACATCATCATGGGGTCCACCTACCCCAACAGCGCCGTTGCTCACGGCGGCAACTACGTGTGGAAAGACGGCCGCGAACACAGCGACGTCTTTCATGCCTTGCTCGATTACCCCGAGGGCTATCTCTTCGACTGGACCATGAGCCTCACCAACGCCGCGGGCTCGCACTACACGGTCCACGGCCGCTACGGCACGCTCGACATGGAATCCGGAGAGTACTCCGGCGCGGGCGGGGAAGACGGCAAGCAGGCCGAAGCCGGAAAGCTCGAGGCGCGGCCCGACGCCGACCACATGGCCAACTGGCTCGAATGCATGCGCAGCCGCCAACGGCCCATCGCCGATATCGAATTCGGGTTCCAGCACTCCGTGGCCACCATCATGGCCGCCGAGGCGCTCCATACCGGACAGCGCATGCGCTACGACCCCGCGCAGCGCCGCATGTTCGCGGGGTAACGCAGGCCTGCGTGGACGCAGGTACCGGGAAGGTGACGCACATGGCGATGTCGCAGAAGTGTTCTTTCCGCCAATCGATGGCACTCTGGCTGCTCCTGTTGGCGGTGGTGGCGCGTAGCGAAGCCGACGGCCCCCTGTCCCACGGTGCCGTTGCAGGAGAACGGTACCGCGTGATCGTGTCCAGCGACATCGGCGGTTCCGACAACGACGATTACCAGTCGATGGTCCATTTTCTGGTCTACGCGGACACGATGGATGTTGAAGGGCTCATTTCTTCCCCTCCGAAGGGCGGCCGGGCCCGGCACATCCACGAAGTTCTCGACGCGTACGCGGAGGATTACCCCCAACTCGCACGCAGCAACGAAACCTATCCCGCCCCCGCACAGCTCCGCGCTATGGTGAAACAGGGCGCCACGGATCCCGCACCCGAGGCCGGGTTCAGCAATCCCACCGAAGGTTCCGAGTGGCTCGCCGAGCGAGGGCGCGTCCCGGACGTGCGGCCTCTTTATGTGCTTGTGTGGGGTTCCATCACGGACGTTGCGCAGGCCGTCCACGACGCACCGGACATCAAGGAAAAGCTGCGCGTCTATGCCATCGGTTCCTGGAACACCTCGCAGGACCGGGCTGCCCGGGACTATCTCTACCGGCATCATGCGGACCTGTGGTGGATCGAGGCAGACACGACGTTCCGGGGCATGTACGTCGGCGGCAACCAGGAGGGCGATCTCGGGAACAAGGCGTTTCTCGATGCGCATGTCAAGGAGCACGGTGCTCTCGGCAGACTGCTGGTCGAGAAGCTGAGTGCCATTAAGATGGGCGATACGCCATCGGTACTCTACCTCCTGGCGGGTGACCCCGGCGCTCCCGCCGGGCAACACTGGGGCGGCAGTTTCGTTGCCACCGGACACGGACCCCACTACTGGACGGATAACCCCGAGCCCGGCCTCGCGGAACGCACGTTCGCGGGCGCGAAAACTGTCAGCTGCTGGCGAGAAGCGTTTCTGCGCGACTGGCAGGCGCGCATGGACCGCCTTGCACCGCCAGGCGGGGGGGAGGTGGCGTCACCTCACCAGTGACGAAAGGCCGTACGCGGGTTCCTGGTCCAACCCCCGCAGGCCGGGCAGAGCGGCCAGGGCATGTATGCCGCCTCACCCTTCGTTGATGGCGGTTTTGAGGCGTTGGATGGCGGCAGGGATGTCGTCGAATCCCCAGACGTTGCGGCCCATGGTGGCGCCGGCAGCCCCCGCCCTGCCTACGTCGCGGGCCATGCGCGCGGCATCGTCCAGAGTGGCACACTTCGGACCGCCCGCGGAAACAACCGGTACCGGTATGCCGGACACGATGTCGCGGAACGACGCCACGTCGCCCGTATACGGCACCTTGACGAGGTCGGCGCCCATCTCGAACCCCACCCGGGCTGCGTAATAGACGTGCTCGGGATCATGGACCACCGCGTGCCGTTCGTCACCGCTCTCGAGCGGGTAGATATGCGGAATCACCGGCAGGCCGTACGGCGCCGCACACCGCACCACCTCCGCCAGGTGCCGCAGGTACGCAAGTTCCGTTTCGCCATACACAAACATCGCTACGGCGATCGCGTCCGCACCGAGCCCCAGCGTCTCCTCGACCGTCGCGGTGGCGGCAAAATCGGGTTCATCGGGACGCAACGCCATGGACTGAATAATGAGCGGAACGCGCCCGGCATAGGGTTCCATCAGCCGCATCGCTGTGCCCTTGTTCATGGTCACCGCATCCGCCTCACCCTCGATGACCTGCTCCAAAGTGGCCGCGATACGGCGCAACTCCGGCGGAAAATTAATCGGATAGTTGATCATGTGGTCCACGGCCACGGTCAGCACGCGGCGGGTGCGTCCGGCCAGGATGCGGTTCAGTCGTGTCGCTTTTCCGAGTGCACTCACGGGATTCTACCTGCCTTTCTCTGGCGTCGTGCCTGGGGTCAGTAATAGTAGGGGGAGCGTGCGTGAATTCGCAAGGCGTGAGGTTGCCCGGACTCGCCCTACAGGTCGGCGTCGTCGAGTCCGGCTGTTCTCATGAAGTGGCGCTGCAAGCCGGTCTTCAAAGACGTATTACCATGCACGGGGACGTTGATTCGCGCGGGAGTTCCTGGTTTCGCACAGATGTGTAGCTTCCGTTGCCTCTGGTCTTGCTCTCAGCCGTCCCTGCTAGACTCAGGTGTCCGGGTAGAAACGAGGCCCCCGGGTTAGAACCCGGAGCCACTTTCCAACGTGCCGCCGGTGCTCTCAAGGATACTGCTACCCTGAAGCTTCGAAGCGCGAACACCTCTCCCGTCACCGCGTCCACGGG
>CAZFOG010000510.1:0-3766 GCA_964520685.1 uncultured Nitrospiraceae bacterium
TTGTTCACGCTTCGGGGACACGAGTCGATCCTGTTCCGCACTGGTTTTGACCACGCGGGGAATCGCGCAGTGACCTTGGGAGGAGACAAAACCGCGCGCGTGTGGAACGCTTCCGACGGGACACCCCTGGCGGTCATTCGCACGCCCGAGGGGCTCATAAGCGACGGCCAGATCAGTCCGGATGATGCAGCGTTAGTGCTGGCCCTCTGGGATGGCACGGCGCGGCTTTACGATGCCGCAACGGGGGAAGAAAAACTCGTGTTCAAGGGGCATACCGGTTCCGTCGGGTCGGTGCGCTTCGCGTTCGGCGGCACCCGGCTGGTCACGGGGTCGAATGACGGAACGGCGCGGGTCTGGGATACAGGTTCAGGCCAGCAGACGGGCATATTTGAGGGCCACGAAAGCGAGGTGGTGGGCGCCTACCCCAGCCCCGACGATACGACCCTCGTCAGCGCCACCCATAAGGGGCAACTGCGCCTGTGGAATATCGAGGAGAGCCAGACACCATTGCTCGCCGTGCCCGGCATGTACCCGGAATACAGCGCGTCAGGCGCTCGCTTCTGTTATGTGGACAACGGTGCGGCGGTTGTATGTGATGTGGCCGGGCAATCGGAGGTGTTGCGCACACAGCAAGGCAGCGCCCGGGTGCTGCGCGCCCGTTTTTCGCCCGACGGGAAGCTGTTGCTGGCAGCGGCTACGGACGGCGTCGGCCGCCTGTACGATGTCGAGACAGGGAGACTCGTAAACTCCTTCAATCACGGCGAAGAAGCGAAGGACGGCCGTTTCAGTCCTGACCAGCGTCTAATCCTGCTGGTATCGGACGCAGGCCTGGTGACTGTCTGGGATATTGCCGAGGGTGCCCTGGTCACGTCGTTTGCGGGCCATGAGGCGGGCATCGCGACGGCGGTCTTCAGCCGCGACAGCACCCGCGTGGCCACCGCCTCCCGCGACAACACCGCCCGTATCTGGGACGCCCGGCGGACGCTGATTCGCCGCGATATTGCGACGCACCCTGCTCCCATCAACAGAATTGCCGTCAGCGGCAACGGAAACCATATTGCCGTCGCGTCTCGGGACCGTGCCGTAACAGTCTACGAAGGACCCCGCCTCATACCCAGAGTTTCCCACTGGTGTTTTTCACACTTCGGGCCGGCCACGGCAGCGCTTAACGCGGACGGCACGATTCTGGCCGCCCCACTGGATGAATTTGCCGTCTTCGCGCTGGATACGGCCACCGGTGAAACCATCACGTGCCGCGCACACCGCGGGCGCGTCACGGCCGTCGCGTTCGCCCCGAACGGCGGCACTATCGTGACCGGCGGCGGGGACCACATGGCCTATGTCTGGGAACCGCGCGGGGATAGGGAGCCGACAGTACTCCGCGGTCATACGGACCGGCTGGGCTGTGCGGCGTTCTCTCCGGATGGCGCGCTGATTGCCACAGGGGCTGACGACAGCACCGTGCGCGTGTGGAACGCGAATGACGGCTCGGTGCGCCACGTTCTGACCAAGCACGAGCGCAGAGTCAATGACGTGGCATTCAGTCCGGATGGCTCCCAACTGCTCTCGGCATCTGACGACGGTTCGGTGCTATGCTGGGATGTTGAGCGCGGAGAAGGGCTCTACGAGCTTGCCGGCCATGCGGACCACGTGGCGTCCGCCCGGTTCAGCCCGGACGGCGCCCGCATTCTTACCGCTTCGTGGGACGAAACGGTGCGGGTATGGGAGGCGGGCACTGGGGAAGAACTGGTGGTACTGCCCGGTGGCGAGCATCCGTTCCTGGACGCGGAATTCCTGGGGAACTCACAAAGCATTCTCGTCGCGGGCTGGGATGGCCACCTGACGGCCCATTTTGCAGGGCCGTGGCGCATGGAGCAGTTGGACGGTGTTGCGGGCTCGACGCTGCGCGAACGTTTCGAGGCCGCGAAAGCCACGCGCCTCGCGAACCGCTGGCCGGAGCACGACGCACTGGAAGGCGCTACGGTGATGGTACATACCACGGAGGAGCGCGTCCGAACACATCTGGGCCGCCTTCTCACGCTGCTGGACCAGACTGCGCCATATGAATCTGAATCCCCGGGCCTGGCCATTGCAGAGGGTTCCATGGCCAATGCCGTGAGACGACTCTGTCTGTTGCCAGGCGACGTTGTGACACGCATGAACGAAACCCCTGTACAGGGGTACGATTCGGCACGCACAGCCATCGCCGAGTATCTGGAGAGCGGGCCTGAGCCGGAATTACAGCTTGAGATCGTGCGGGAAGGCGAGCCTCTGCGCGTTGGTTTCGCATTTCATCCAGTGATCCTGGCGCAAAACTCCGTCACCCTGCCGCGGGAACAAGCGCAGAAGGCTGTTGAGTACCTTGCCGGGGCTTTGCTGGTGGGCATCGAGCAGCTTCTTCGCGTGAATCAGGATATGAATACGCGCATTGGCGAACCGGTGGCCTCGCGAGAGACCCTGAACGGACTCTGGGTGCCTTCAGCGGGCGGTCCCGAGGGGGCACTGCTGTACGAGACGCTGGGAATCGCTACAGGGGACCGTGTCGTGCGAGTGAACCAGAGCGCGATCGAGGAACTGGGCCAAGTCCGTGATTTCATACACACAGCCAGGACGGCTCTCAAAGATGATACGCCGGTGAAACTGGAGGTAGAAGCCGAACGCGGGGAATTTCAGACAATATCTTTGACTGTCGAGGTGAAGTGAAGGAGGAAAGAGAGGACGGGCAACACTTCGGGAATCTGCGGTCTAGCATTAAAAGCGACGGTTTCAGGAAGCAGGGGTTCGGGCTGCGCGGAGCGGATTGAGCCCGTTTGATGGCGCACACGCCCGTAAACGGCAGGAGAAGAG
Source organism: uncultured Nitrospiraceae bacterium (assembly GCA_964520685.1). Lineage (GTDB taxonomy): Bacteria > Hydrogenedentota > Hydrogenedentia > Hydrogenedentales > SLHB01 > UBA2224. The sequence goes on from CAZFOG010000510.1 coordinate 2,848, forward strand.
CTATGTCCGGTTGGAAATTCGATATCATGACACCAAAGTATTTGCCCTGGAAGGCGGGCCTGTACGCGTTGCGCGCCAGTTGCTGGGAAATCAATCTGATGTGCCATTTGCTCAACCAGTTCGAGAATTACCGGGAAATGTATGATATGCCGGTGGCCGTTGAACGGGGCAGCGATGCGCTGTCGCGCTTTGAGCAAGGCGTCAACGGTGACGCCACCCAGAATACTGCGGGGATTCCTGGTAACGAACTTGCCCACGAAACCAAGGGTTCCATCACCAGCGAATTGGCCAAGCTTCGCCACGCTTTTCTCCGGGCCCATCCCGGCAAGCGCATGCGCGACCTGTACACATGGCCGGTCGATGAGCCTGTAGACCCGGAGATAATCAAGGGATTTGACCGGATTCAGACGGCAATCCACGACGATACCAAGAAGCAGCCCGACCCGCACCATAGTGATTGCCCACGGTTCTCACGCGGCTGCAATCTCTGCTTGCCCTTCCTGGACATTCTTAAGAAGAGCGCGCCTCCGGTACCGGAGCCGATCATGGATAACCATATCGCAGTGCTTGGCTCGTATACCCTCGAGCAGCTCTTCAAGAAACCGAAATCCGAGATTACTCCTGAGGAGTTCAAAGCCATCGAGGAAGCGAAGACCAACGGCATTTTCTCCCGGACAGCAAACCCGACATTTCTTCGCGGGAAGCACGATAACGATCTCAAGTGCGCTGATGGGCAATGTGAACCGCACCCCGATACCTTCTGCAGCATAGCCGAAGGCGGCGGATGTTCCGCCTTGAGCGACTGAGCGACGCCTTTCGGGGGACGGCAAGCGGAAACTGCGCCAGCGCACAAAAGAAATGTCGCATGGCGGCTCGCATGCGGCTGCGGTTCACGGGCGGGGAGACACCCCCGCCCGTT
>CAZFOG010000511.1:0-3728 GCA_964520685.1 uncultured Nitrospiraceae bacterium
CTCACGGATGTCTTCGGCATCGAGATCTGGATAGGCCTCGAGAATTTCGGATGCCGTCATCTGGTCGGCCACCATGGCAACGACCGTCGCCACGGGAATGCGCAGCCCACGGATGCACGGCACTCCGTCCATCTGCTTCGGGTTCACTGTGATTCTCGTGAATTTCATACGGGTCGGCTCCGGGGTTACCTCGCTTTGGCATTCTCAGACTGTGCAATCCAGTATACCATCCCGAACGGCGCTTGATAGCCTCTCTCCGGTCTCTCACTTCAAATGACCGGTGAGGGCACCGGTCCCACAAAGATACACAGCGCGGTATAGCCGCAACCTGACTTCCGGAGCCAGAATTCTCCCCCAGAACGCGTGTTCCGCCTGCGGCGGACAAGCCGGTCCATTTGGTCCACCTCGTCCGCTTGGTCCACCTCCCTGCCCGACCCCGCCTGCTTGATCCTCCCCGTGCCGCGGGGTATCGTGTGGAATTGAGGTGCGACGGCGCAGACTGCAGCGATATTCAAGGGGACGATACTCTCATGCATGACGACCGGGAGCGGGATGTGCACATTGGACGCAGAGCGTTGTTGACGGGGGGGATCGCGGGCGTAGGGCTGCTCGCAGCCGCCGTGGGCCAGGCGAAGGAGTTACAGACCGTGCAGGCGACCGGCGCGCAGCATTGGCCCGGGCAGAAAGAGCGGATTCGGCAGGCGTGGCTCGATATGATCGGCCCGTTTCCTCCCGAAAAGCCCGACCTCGACCTCAAAATGCGCCGCATCGACGACATCGAGGGCATCGAGTGCCATTACCTCACGTACATGTCGGAAGGCGATGACCGTGTGCCCGCCTATTTGCTCGTTCCGAAGAACGCGCGCCCGGGGCCGACTCCCGCATTGGTGTGCCCCCATCCGACGAGCGCGGGCGCGGGGAAGGCGCAATGCGTGGGTCTGGCGGGGAGAGCGCCGGCAGACCCGCCGCTGCCACCCGAACAAAGCCGTGCCTACGGCCTTGAACTGGCCCGGTGGGGGTATGTGACCATCAACATCGATCTTTTCGGCGACGGCGAGCGCATTCCCGAAGGGTACACGCACTACGATTCGGAACCGTTCTATAAGCGCCGCCCCGAGTGGTCCATGTTTGGCAAGAACGCGTGGGACTGCATGCGCGCGGTGGACGTGCTCGAGACGCTGGATTTCGTCGACCCCAAACGCATCGGGTGCATTGGCCATTCGCTGGGAGGGCACACGAGCCTGTGCGCGGCGGCGTTCGACGAGCGCATCGCCGTGGCCCTGAGCAACTGCGGCAAACTGGGATGGGAACGGCACACCGACCACTGGTCGCGGCCACAGGATCCCACCAAGAAGCGCGGGGCGGTGAGCGACTACTGCTATATCCCCAAATTTGCGCCGTATATCAAGAGCCCCGATAAGCCCATTCCCTGCGATTTCGATGGTCTCATGATGCTGTGTGCGCCGCGGTCCCTCATGATTCAAGCCAGCGAGGGCGAATTCGACGAACAGGACACGGTCGAGCGGGTATTGCGCGCGCAGGAGGTTTATCATGCGCTTGGCGCGGGTGAGCGATTGGGCATGTTTTCGTTTCCGGGGGGCCACAATTTCCCGCCGGGGGCGAAACGGTTCGGGTTTGCCTGGCTGGACCGGTGGTTCGGCCACACCCCCGCGATTCCCACGATTTGGCCCGGTCAGGCAGTGTAGTGACTGGTTACGATGCGAGACGCTGAAGGAGAAGGAGAACCGTGATGCGAGCGATAGCGCTTTTCTTGGCGGGTGCGGTAATGGCGGCGGCAATGTCCGCCCAGGCTCAGGACAAGACATACGAGCCCACGTGGGAATCCATCGACAGCCGGCCCCTGCCGGCGTGGTTCGACCAGGACAAGTTCGGCATCTTCATTCACTGGGGGGTGTATTCTGTGCCGGCCTGGGGTCCCAAAGGGCGCTATTCCGAGTGGTACTGGCACGACATGCAGAACAAAGACGGCGAAACCTGGAAGTTTCATGTCGAGAAGTACGGCGAGAAATTCAAATACCCGGAATTCGCGCCGCAATTCAAGGCCGAGATGTTCAATCCCGCCCATTGGGCCGAGATCTTCGAACGGTCGGGGGCCAAGTACGTCGTCCTGACCTCGAAACACCACGAGGGCTACGCCCTGTGGCCCAATGCCGAAAGCTGGAACTGGAACAGCGTCGACGTCGGGCCCGGCCGCGACCTCTGCGGCGAACTGACCGAGGCGGTCAAGGCGCGCGGGTTGAAAATGGGCTTCTATTTTTCGTTGTACGAGTGGTTCAACCCGATTTACAAGAGCGACCCCGGGCGGTACGTCGAACAGCACATGCTGCCCCAGATGAAAGACCTGGTGTTGCGCTACGAGCCGGATATCGTGTGGCCGGATGGCGAATGGGACCATCCCGACACCCTGTGGCGCAGCACGGAGTTTCTCGCGTGGCTCTACAACGAATCCCCGGTGCGTGAGCAGGTTGTGGTAAACGATCGCTGGGGCAAAGGCTGCCGCAGCAATCATGGCGGCTTCTATACGACCGAGTATGGTCACGTGGGCTGGGGCCAGGATCTCGGTGACCGGCACAAGTGGGAAGAGTGCCGGGGCATCGGCAAATCTTTCGGCTACAACCGCAACGAAGAAATCGACGACTACGAAACGCCGCAGGCGCTCATCCGCATGCTGATCTCGATTTGCAACGGCGGCGGCAACCTCCTGCTCGATATCGGCCCGACCGCCGACGGGCGCATCCCCGTGATCATGGAACAACGCCTGCTCGCCATGGGTGACTGGCTGAAGGACAACGGCGAGGCCATCTACGGCACGGGGCCGAGTCCGTTCCCGAGTCTGCCGTGGGGGCGCTGCACGACCAAGCCGGGCAGACTCTTCCTGCACGTGTTTGACTGGCCCGAAGGCGCTCTGGAGGTCCCCGGCCTGAAGAACGATGTGAAGAAGGCCTACCTGTTGACGAACCCGGACGCCGCCCTGAACGTCACGCGCACCGGCGAGCGCGCCGTCTCGATCGATGTGCCCGAACACATGCCCAATCCCGACGCGACGGTGGTGGTTCTCGAAATCGAGGGGACGCCCGATATCGATATGTCGATCCATGCCGCCGAGGACGGGTCGTTCGCGCTGCCGGGCGCCCAGGCCCAGGTTATAGGCAACACGGCGCGCTACGAAGCCGAAAAAGACGCCATCGGATTCTGGACCAATCCCAAAGACGCGGTGGTGTGGCACATCAGCCTCGACAAACCGGGCGCGTACGCCGTGGACCTCACCTACGCGTGCGCCAAGGGGACGGGCGGCACGCCCATCGAGATCACCGTCGGCGACGCGCTCGCGAAGGCCACCGTTAAGGAAACGGGGTCGTGGTCCGATTTCACCACGGACTCCGCAGGGACTCTCCAGATCGCCGCTCCCGGCGTTTATGCCGTCACAGTGACGCCAAAAGGCACGCCGGCGGAAGCGGTCATGAATCTGCGGAACGTTGTGCTGCGTCCGGCGAAATAAGCAAGAACAGGCGCAGGAACCGTGCAGCGGCCGTCTTCTCGAGGAGCCGGTAAACCAGCGTGTAACGACCCGGGGCAGCGAAACACGAGTCGTGCGGCTCGGCCTCAAACCCAAAAAGTGAAAATGACCGGCGGGGGCCAGGTCCCACACCGGAAGGAGATAACCATGCGCCGTTCTGCAATCATCCTCGCTATCGTGCTTGTCGTTG
>CAZFOG010000512.1:0-3712 GCA_964520685.1 uncultured Nitrospiraceae bacterium
CCTTCACCGGGCGCAGCCACCTCAGTTGCTCTGGTCTCGTCCGAAAAGTCCCAGAACCGGCCTTTTCCGACGTAGGTCATGAGGCCGAGGTTGCCTGTGAGCCCTTTCTCTTCTTCCGTCAAGTCAAAAGGAGGACTCTCGACGATGAGCGTCCCGTCGGCTTTCATGAGCTTGCCGGAGACCTTACTGTCTTTGACAGTGCCTTCGAGAATGTACTCGGTATCGTAGTGCCAGTGATCTTGCGGGCCGCACCAGAGTTGCCCCATGGGCATGCGGTAGAGCATCAACGAGCCCGCGCCATGCGTGCCGCCGAGCCAGATGTTGAACCCGGCCTGGTGCTGGGGGTCGGTCCGGAGCAGCAGTCCACCGCCTCCTGCCCCCTTCTCCAGCAGGATTCGGCAGCGCCACGTACCCTCGGCGCCGCCCAGCTTCGCATTGACCACCGACGAGCGGGGCACGTCCAACCCCTGGCGCAGCACTTTCTTCTCAGGGGTCATCCATTTCCATTCGCCGGGGCCGATGATGGTCCATTCGCTGTCATCGCTGGTGACGAGGCGCAGCTTGCTGGGCGAATCCGGGACGATGGGCGACAACGCGGATGCGGCGGCCCCCCAATGGTAGAACCGTGCGATGCCGTGAGCATAGAGGCCGCACGTGCGCATGGTGTCGGGTGCGCATCCGGCCGCTTCGAGCCAGTCGCTCTGCGCTTCGAGAGTTGTTGCATCCCAGCGAAACACCTGCACGCGCACGCGCCCTGGTTCGGCGATGCCCTCGAGAACGTAGGGAGTGTAGTACGTCCAGGGTGAGTATTTGTCTTGCCACAACAGCGTACCTGACGCGTCATGAAGCTGCACGCCCCCGACACCGGGATTGCCCCCAAGCGTCAACCGGTAGCCCTGCTCGAGCTCGGGGGTGGCGGCGAACCAGATGCCCGCTGCGTCGGCATTCGGAGCGGGTTCGACAAAACAGCGCCATACGAGCGCCCCGGTTCCCGGCACAGTCTGAAGGGCCGATGCCTCGACGCCGGGGGTTCCCTGCCACAACACCGCCGGGGTGCCCGGCAATACCTGCCACGTGCCTTCGCCTGCCATCTGCCATGAGTCTCCCGGCGCTTCCGCGCCCGCAATCGCCACGGATATCACCCACGTCAACGCACCTGCCGCGAAATGCATCGGAATTCCTCCTGCAAAGTAGTTATGCAACGTCAAACCTGGGAATTGCGAGTTGCTCGCCGTCCTTGAACGACGATGCATGGGCGACAATACCGGGTACGGTTATCGCCAGCGATTCGTAGAGGTCGATTTCGGGCTCGCGCTCTTCGACGAGTGCCATGACAAACTCGTTCGAGAGAAAGGGGTGTGATTTCCCATGGCCCGTGTCGTACCGCATCTTCTCGGGGAGCATATGCCAGTAATCGGGCAAGGTGTTCAGCGAGCGGTCGGGCAATTGCAGCACGAAGGGCTGCCCGCCCGAGCCCGGCATGTACATGGCGCTCTTGGTCCCGAGCCACTGGGCCCGTTCGCCATGGCCATGGATGTCCCAGCACACGTTGCAGCGGAAGGGATGGCCTTTCTCGGTCAAAAACATGGCCATGCCGTTGGCGAAGGGATTGTTGTAGTCATTCTCCTGGAATCCCGGGTCGTCGGGCCGGCGCGTGCCAATACACGAGACCTTGACCAGCCGCTCGCGCGTGACGCCGACGAGGAAATCCGTGCAGTGGGTCGGGTACAGCATGGGCGGGAGACCCCAGCGCCACGTACGCTTGCCATCGCGCGTCGACAGGCCGTCCGTGGCCCAGCCGATGCCGGGGTGGTAATACTCGGCCTCGCAATAGACCAATTCGCCAAACAAGCCGTCCTGGAACAGCCGCCGCGCCGTGATGGTTTCCCAGCGGTAATGGCTGGTTTCGGCCATCATGTATTTCAGGCCCGTGCGCTCCTTCACTTCCTTCATGGCGGCCGCTTCCTCGAGGGTGCAGCACGCCGGCACCGCGCTGATGACATGTTTGCCGTGTTCCATGCAGTCGATGACGTGGCGCGCGTGGTTGGGCGCCTCGGTATAGACCGCAACGGCATCGATGGCGGGGTCGAGAATCAGTTTCTCGAGGGATTCGTAGACCTTTTCGCACTGGTATTTTCCCTGGAGCCGTTCGCGCCGCTCGGGAATCAGGTCGCTGACGGCCTCGACGATGCAGTTCGGGTGCTCGTGCCAGTGAAACGATAACCCGAAGCCCCCTCCTACGACCCCGATACGTATCTTCTTATCCGAGGTCTGTTGCCAGGCCGGGCCTGCCGCGAGAGCCTCGGGCGATGCGCCGGCCAAAGCCATACTCGAGGCCGCGGCCGCGCTCGTCTTCATGAACCCCCGCCGTGAGAGTTCGGTCGTTCCTGTCGCGTGGTTCTTCTTCATCCAACCGTCTCCTGTTCGTTCAAAAACTCAGACAGCGTGCCCGGGCGGGTCGAAACTCGGGATCTCCAACTGCTCACCGTCCTTGAAGCACGATTCGTGGGCCACAATCCCCGGGACCGTAAATGCGAGCGCTTCGTAGAGGTCCACAAAGGGCTCGCGCTCTTCGACCAAAGCCATGATGAACTCGTTGCTGATGAACGGATGCGATTTCCCATGGCCGGTATCGTAGCGCATGGCCTCGGGGACCATGTGCCAGTAATCGGGGAGGCCGCTGTACGTCCGCTCGGGCAGTTGCAACACGAACGGCTGGCCTCCCGAGCCCGGCATATACATTGCGCCCTTGGTGCCGAACCATTGGGCGCGCTCGCCATGGGCCTTGATGTCCCAGGCCACGTTGCAACGGAAGGGATGGCCCTGGTCGGTGAGAAACATGGCCATACCGTTGGTGAACGGGTTGTTGTAGGCGTTGTCTTTCAGGGCCGGGTCCTTTTCGGCGTCGCCCCACCCGATGCACGAGACTTTCACCAGGCGTTCGCCTGTCACGCCTACCAGGAAAGCAGAGCTGTGGGTCGGGTAAAGCATTGGCGGATAAGCGTAGCGCCACGTGCGCTGGCCTCTGTAAAACCACAGGGCCTCGCGGCTCGCTTTGTCCATCGGGTGGTAGTATTCGCCCTCGGTGTACACGAGTTCGCCGATGAGGCCGTCCTTGACCAGCCTGCGCGCCGTAATGGTCTCCCACCGATAGCTGCTGGTCTCGGCCATCATGTACTTGAGGCCGGTGCGTTCTTTCACGGCCTTCATCTGCGCCGCTTCCTCGAGCGTGCAACACGCCGGTACCGCGCTGATGACGTGCTTCCCGTGTTCCATGCAGTCGATAACATGCCGGGCGTGGTTGGGCGCCTCCGTGAAGACGGCTACGGCGTCGATCGCCGGGTCCAGAATGAGTTTCTCGAGGGATTCATAGGCTTTTTCGCACTTGTATTTCCCCTGAAGCTGCGCCCGGCGGTCCGGTCTCAGGTCGCTGACGGCCTCGACGATGCAATTGGGGTGCTCGTGCCAGTGAAAGGACTGCCCGAATCCTCCGCCAACAACACCGATGCGGATCTTCTTATCCGAGCGCTGTTCCCAGGCCGGACCCGCGGCGAACGGTTCCTCGAGGGCTGCGGCGGTTATCGGCATGGCCAGGGAAGCCGACGCGCTCGCGAGAAAGCCGCGCCGGGAAATGGAAAAGGGCTGTGAATGAAGGTTTTCGGCGGTGTGATCGTGCATGGGCAATCCCCTGAGCGCGTCATGCGCGGTGTGC
>CAZFOG010000513.1:0-3705 GCA_964520685.1 uncultured Nitrospiraceae bacterium
ACCTGGAAGACCCGCCTCCTTACCCGAACCGCGTCTATGCGCTGGTCTTCGACAATACGTGGATGACCAATTTCGTCGCCGACAGTCACGGCATCTTCGAGTTCCGGTTCGACCTCGTCTGGAAGGATGCGGATGCCATCAAGAGCGCCCAGGACGCCGCCGATGTTGCTGAAACCTTGCTGTCGGAACCTCAACTGGTCATTCAACCCGAGTTGCCGGAGGAGCCCATTTTCATGGAGCGCCTGTATAGACCGTGAGCTAACGGCTGGGGATAGTGTGCCCTGCCGGTTTTTCGGAGCGAAACCCGCGGGCACGGCCCAAGAATGCTCTCAGGATTCGCTGAGTAACATCCCGGGAGAATTGGATGGCCCGGTCTTGTTTCAGAGGCTCCAGCCGTCGCGGTAGGGGCGGTGAAGAAATTCATTCGCCTTTTCGTTGTTGGTGATCGTGAGGTTGGGGCCGTCCCAGGCGAGTTTGGTCCCGGCGCGGAGGGCGGCGTTACCGAGGAGCGGCGTCTCGGTGAGCAGCCCCGCGTGGTCCACGAAATTCGCCCCTGCCGGTTCCCCACCGCGGCACGCATTCACCCATTCCTCGTAGTGGCCTATCGAGCGGGGCAAGGTCTTGGGGGGGGCCGGGTACTCGTTCATGCGGGCCTCGGGGATTAGCCGGTAGCCCATCATTTTCCCCTTCTCCCCCGTGTAGATCACGTCTTCCATGCGGTACTCGGGTTCGAGTTCCTCGGGACGCGGCGGTTTCAGCCCGCCGTCGTACCACGTCAGTTTCACGGGTGGCATGTCGCCCCGTGCGGGGAACTGAAAGCGGGCGATGACCCCCTGGGGATAGATCTCGGGGTCGAGTTTCGTGGAACAGGCCTCGATGCTCTCGGGATACGTGAGCTTCAGGGCCTTGAATACCGTGGACAGCTTGTGGCACCCGAGGTCGCCCAGGAGTCCGGTTCCAAAATCCCACCAGTTGCGCCACGTCCAGGGACAATACTCGGGGTGATAGGGCCGTTCGGGCGCGGGGCCCAGCCAGAGGTCCCAGTCGAGGCCGTCGGGGACGGGCGGAGTGTCCGCGGGCCGTCCTTCGAACGCGGGGTAGTGCCAGAATCGCGCCCCGTACCAGATTTCGACTTCGTGCACGGGCCCGATGGCGCCATCCCAAATCATCTCACAGGTGAGCCGGGCCTCTTCCGACGCCTGGGCGTGATTGCCCAACTGCGTGGCCACGCCGGCCTTGCGCGCCGTTTCCGTCACCTGTCTCGCCTCATACACCGAGTAGGTGAGCGGTTTTTCGCAATAGACGTGCTTGCCACGTTTCAGCGCGGCCATCGTGATGACCGCGTGCGTGTGGTCCGGGGTCGACACGACCACCCCATCTACGTCCTCTTTCTCCAGGAGCTCACGGTAATCGGCGTAGGCCCGGCATCCTGTGTAGCTGCCCGAAGCCTTCGTTTGCGTGTAGTATTCGTCCGCCATCCGTTTCGCAGGTTCCCGGCCGGCGGGTCTGCGCTCCCTGCCCGACCCCCAATTCCACGACTGGAAATCGCCGGCTTCCCTGACCACGTCGCACACAGCGACAACCTGCACTTCCGGGAACTGGATTAGCGACATGAGGTTCTGCACGCCCTGGCCGCCCGTCCCAATGAACGCGAGTGTCGTTCTTCCACTCGGTGGAACAGGGTCCGTTCCTCCCAACGCATGCCGGGAAACAACACTCAAAGCCGCGGCCCCGAAAGCGCTCCCGAGAAACGTGCGCCGCGATATTGCGTTTCCGCAACCGATGCGGATTGCCTTGGTTTTGCGAGGCGGGATTGTCATTGCAGTTCCTCCCTGGAAGGATTGAGTCCCCCATACCGCCCGAAAAGACATTAACAGCCTTCTGAGCATGGCCAGCATATCCCTCGCTGCACGGACAGTCAATGCGACGGCGGCTTAGCGTGACGGGCAATGCCGGCGCGGATTCGGTGCGGATATTCTCCCTTCGCTTGACGCCACCTTTTGACTGGCTTATGCTGCCGCTGTTCACCTCAAAACAAAACGGAGGACCGGAAATGCGTCTCAACCGGCGGGCATTCATCGCGGCGTCGTCCGCACTGGTCGCGTCTGCGAGAGTAAGGGCACAGTCAGAAAAAAAGTACAAAGCCTGCATCATTGGCGATACCAAGCAAGGCGGCTACGGGCATGCTATCCAGTACGCGTTTGCACTGCGTGACGACGTGGCAACCGTGGCCCTGGCGGATCCCGATGAGGCCGGCCGGGCACAACGCGCCAAGGAGGTCGGCGTCGAGCGCACGTACGCGGACTACCGTGAGATGCTCGAGAAGGAACGGCCCGACCTGGTAGCAATAGGCCCGAGATGGACGGTGAACCACCGGGAATACCTTCTGGCGTGCGCCGAAGTCGGCGCGCACGGATTTATCGAGAAGCCCTTTTGTGACGATTTGGTGAGCGGTGATGAGATGATTTCTGCTATCGAGGCCAAGAATCTGAAGTGGGCCATTGCTTTCAACTTTCGCAGCATGACGCTGGTTCAGCACGCGAAGAAACTGGTGTGCGAGGAGGGCCTTATCGGCAGCGTACTGGAGGCGCGTGCCCGCGGCAAGGAGGACCCCCGCGCCGGTGGTGAAGACTTGATCGTACTCGGCACCCACGTGCTTGACCTGATGCGGTTCTTCATGGGAGGCTCGCCGGCGTGGTGCACCGCCGCTGTTACTGTCGATGGCCGCCCGGCCTCGCCTGCGGACGTGCGCGAGGCCACCGAACCGCTCGGACCCATCGTGGGCGATCGCGTTCACGCCATGTACGCGTTCCAGGACGGTTCCGTGGGATACTTCGACTCCATGAAGAATTCCGACGGAAACGGCGGACGCTTCGGCATCGACATCTACGGGAGCCGCGGAGTCATCTCCATGCGCATCCCTCGCGGGGACGACACGGCAAGTGTGCAGTGGTTCAACGATTCGACCTGGACGCTCAGCAAACAGGGTGTCGGCTGGGAACCTCTGCCGGACGCCCCGGTAGTCGAGGTCAAAGACCTGCAGCGCGAGCGCAACAAATCCATCACGGACGATCTCATCGCTGCGATCGAGGAGGACCGCCGCCCAACCTACAGCGTGCATGACGGCCTCGCATCGTGGGAGATGATCCAGGCCGTGTTCGAGTCATGCGTCCAGGGCGGGCGTGTCGCCCTCCCCCTGGCGAACCGTTTTCATCCTCTGAGGCGCTGGGCATGAGGCAACCGTTTGGTGGTCCAATCGTGTGACGTCAGAAACAAGCAGCGTGTTGCGTATCTAGTCCCAAAACAAGGTCCCATTCATGCCGCTTATCCCTGAATTCTTGAGGGAATGCGCGGTGTCTCCGCCAACAATCCGGCCACTTCCGGGCGGGGCGGCTATTGAGGTGGCATGAGCAACGCGCTTCGTTGGGGTCTTCGGCTGGGTGCTTATGTTCTCGGGATGCGGCATCCAGCCACGGCCGCTCTACAGACTTTCGGGCTGATAAGCCGGAACGATTCAGTGTCCGCCTTCCGCAAAGTCCACCCGGTTCATCACGTCCATTCAGTCCGTATCGTCCATCAAACACCCCGGCGTCCAGTCTCGATCGCGCTGGACCATCGCCAGGGGTATTGACCGGTTCATTGATCACCGGGGCCGACGGTATCTATACTCCGCAAAAACATCGTCACAGAGGTTTCCACAATGAC
>CAZFOG010000514.1:0-3691 GCA_964520685.1 uncultured Nitrospiraceae bacterium
AACGGGTGAGCCCGTCGGCTCATGATTCGCTTTCCCTGACTTTTTGATCCAGCTCATTTTCATCGCCTACGGGCGGGCCGCTGGCTCACGGTGCGCTGTCATGTTGAATGTGGTACGCTGGCGCTGCAAGACGCGTGGACGGAGCGGCTTTTCGCAAAGCCTCAAACAAGGAGATTTCCGATGGTGTTGTGGCTGTACCCCGTGCTCATTCTGGTCGCGGCGCTTCTCTGGAACGGGTCCGCCGCGGCCGCGGAACCGGCCATGTGGTGGCGCCTTGATGGGGACGGCCAGGATACCTCGGGCAATGGCCGTCATCTCGAAAACCACGGTGTCCGATTCGGGTCCGCGGCTCCGGACGGTTCCCTCGCCGCCAGGTTCGACGGGCACACGGCTTATCTTGAATTGCCCGCCGCCAGGGCGCCGCAATTCGGCACGGACGATTTCTCACTCACACTTTGGGCCTGTACGGAGGAGGTTCTGGATGACAATATCGGCGACCTTGTGAGCAAGTACGACGCCGTATCGCGCACCGGAATCAATCTGGGCATCCTGACCTGTTCGGGGGTGTCGAACTCACAGCCCAACCACCGCACCGTTCATTTCGGCATTGACCAAGCCCGCATTGATGAGGCATGGACGGATTGCGGGCGTCCGGGCAACGCCGTGTTTATTTTCGGTATAGCCGTTTATGAGGGCGAGTTGTATGCCGCGACGTGCGAACCGGGAGCGGGGGAGTCGGGCCGGGTATACCGCTATGCAGGGGATGCAAGCTGGATCGATTGCGGCAGCCCCGACGCCAGCAACGCCGTGGCGTCTCTCGTCGTCTTTGATGGGCAGCTCTATGCGGGGACCTCGTGGTATGACACCACGGGTTCGGCGCTGGCCGCGTCTCCCAACACGACACCCGGCGGAAAAATCTATCGCTATGGCGGCGGCACCGAATGGGTGTACTGCGGCACCCTGTCCAATCCGGAAACCGGCGAGGCGGGCACCATGGGCGGCATGTCGGTCTATCGCGGACAACTGTATGCCACGACGCTTAAACAGGAAGGCTTCGGGCTATACTGCTACGAAGGCGGGACCCAGTGGGTGTACTGCGGCAATCCGGGCCGTCGCGTTCTGAATCCCTTCGTATTCAACGGCGCCCTGTATATGGTGTCGTACGACGCCCCGGGTGGTCCCTTCCGCTACGACGGGACCACGTGGGCCTACGTGGGCGGGACGATCGACCCGCCCATCCACCAGGATTACTCGTTCACCGTGTATGGGGGCCGCCTTCACGTGTCGACCTGGCCCAACGCCTATGTGTACCGCATGGAGGCGGACGGCGGCTGGACGTCCTGCGGCCGGCCCGGTGACGAGAAGGAAACGATGGGCATGATGGTCTACAACGGCGCGCTCTATACCGGCACGCTGCCTTCTTCGCGGGTATACCGGTATGACGGCGAAAACGTGTGGACGCCCGTCGGACAGCAGCTGGATACCGCCGAGGGCCTGTACCGGCGCGCGTGGTCCATGGCGGTATATCGGGGGAAACTCTTCTGCGGCACATTGCCTTCCGGCAGAGTGTTCTGCATCGAGGCAGGCAGGAACGCCACCTATGACCATGCATTGGAAGCTGGATGGCGGCACGTGGCGGCAATCCGCGAAGCGGGGCGGCTACGCCTCTATATCGACGGCCGCCCGGCGGCAACGAGTTCGCCGTTCGAGCCCGCGCAATTCAATCTCGCCAACGACGCACCATTACGCATCGGATGCGGCGCCGCAGATGCCTTCAATGGTTGGATGATAGATGTGCGCGTTTACGAGGCCGCCCTGTCCGACGGGGAAATCCAGGCCCTTTACCGTGCGGGAAGGAATGTTCTTGACGGTGCGAATTCGCGCGACTAGGATGGTCATGAAGCAGTTTGGGGAGGGGGATGTCATGGAAGAGCAAGTCTGTTGTCCTCGATTCGACCCGGAGCCTTGGGACGAGAAAGTCCTGGAATGGAACGAAAAGCGCTTCATCAAGGACCGTGTCTTCACGTTTCTCTACATGCCCTTTGGTTTCGGCAAGGTTATGAGAGCGCTTGATGCGAAGGTGCGAAGCGCTGGCGCCACCATACCCGGCCACCTGTGCCTTTCGGACCACACTTCGAAATGGAACATGGACGTCTATCTCGCGGTCGACCAAGAGATTCCCGGCGCGCAGAACGTGACGCTCGATGGCAACTTCCTCTGCAAAGTCTACGAAGGCCCTTACCGGAATACCGGCATGTGGTGCAAGGACTTCGAGGGTTTTGTGAAGAGCCAGAATGCCGCCATTGAAAAATGGTACATGTGGTACACAACCTGCCCGAAATGCGCAAAGAAGTACGGCAAGAACTACGTGGTCTTCGTTGCGCAAATGGGCGACGGCAACTGAGCCGGGTTGTGGCCGTATCTCTGTCTGACGGGGCCGTTGTCAGGGGTTTGCGGCGAAGTGCGCCTGCACACATGCTTTGAAGCGTTTGGGCTCGTCGGTGGCAAACCATCGTATGCCAACCTTCAACAGTTGGGAAAGACTCTCGCACTCGAAGGCAAACGGGAGAACCTCCAAATCGACGTTCTTCTCACGCGTCGCAGCGAGAGCCTCTTGCAGAAAACTCTCGGGCATCAGATAGCGTATGCCGCCTTCCGTTTCCGGGGCGGCTTTCAGGTGCAACTGCACCTGGTCCAGCCCCTCGAATCCGTCCGCCGCGGCCTTTCGGAACTTCTCCTGAATCTCGGGTACCTCCCCGCCAATCCACAGCATGGTGCGCAATCCGGGCACGGCGGCACGCATTTTCCGGCATGACTCGACCCGGTTGTGGCAGAAGATCACGCGAGAAGCCACCATGTACTTCTGGATCAACGCGGCCAACTGCTCGAGGTTCACTTTTTTGAGGTCAAGATAGATTTGCGCGTCTTTTCGGCGCGCCATCTCCCGGAAAACCTCTTCCAGACTCGGGACTTTCTCGCCGGCGTACTTTTCATCGAACCAGCTCCCCGCGTCCCATTGCCGGATCTCTTCAAAGGTCAGCTTGGACACGGGAACCGTCTGATTGGCCTTGGCATTGGTGGTGCGTGCGAGGGTGTCGTCATGAAGACACATGATCACCCCGTCCGCCGTTTCGCAAATATCGACTTCGGGGAGCGCGCCCAAATCCCACGCGTGACGGTACGCGGCCATCGTGTTTTCGGGCACTTCTTTGAGGCCTCCGCGATGAGCCTGAAAATAGACCGTATTGGGCCCTGAACCCAGCGCGCCCGTTCCGATGAGCGCGGCAATACCACATAAGACTGCCATTACGATTCTCCTTGCAATATGGCTACCCGCATGGTCAGCGCGCCCGTGCACGACGGTGGCGCCATACGGATGCCTGTTTTGATTCCGGGTGCATCATCCGTCCTCGCCATTCTTCCAATCAGCTGCCGGCAGTGGCCGGGGCTACTCCTTTTCTCCGCCGGCCGGTGGCGCCGGTTCCGGGGCAATCGAAACGCTGTCGCCGGAGCGAATTGCAGCGCGGAACACCTCCTCTTCGCCGAGGAATCTATCGAACACCATGATGTCGTCCACAAGACCATCGAATGCATACGCGTTCTTGCGGCCTATGTAGTTTCCGATGACCAGCGGCCTGCCCGAGCGTTGGGGGGCGATGGTCCCGGCGAACGGCGTTCGGGCGCGCTCGAC
>CAZFOG010000515.1:0-3689 GCA_964520685.1 uncultured Nitrospiraceae bacterium
GTCGAAGCGGGCGAACGACGTAAGGTCGCATTGGGACTATGCGAAAGCCATTGGAGCCTTGCCGGGCACCGTCCCGTCGTACTGCGGGTGGAAGGCGCACCCGAGCGGGAAATCGATCCCCTCGCCGAATGGGGGCAGCACGGGCCGGGATGTGTCGTCTTCGACGCCCTGGATGCGGATAAGGACGGACGACTCGAGATCACGGTGGACCCCCATCCCGCTGCGCGGGACAAGAACACCATCCTGAACGTAATTTGGGTGTTCGGGGCCGGTCTTTCCATCAATGAAAGCGATGTTCTTGCCGGAAAACTGAACGCGCAAGCCGAACATTACGTCGATGTGGGCGGAGAACGCGATCAATCGCTGTACGAGGGCGGGAATTTGCGGTACCTCCTCGAATGCCAGCCCAGCGAATCCCGGAAACTGCTCTTTTTGCTCGGTTCGCCCGGCGGCGGGGCGGTGCCCGATCCCGCTACCATGGCCTGGTCGGACGCTAGCCTCCGCAAAGCCGCAGAGGACGTGTGGCGCGACTGGTGAGTATGCCTGAGAAGGCCGCAAACGGCCGCCGCCTGCTTGTGGATGCGCCGCCAAACCGTGTATTGAGGAAATTGTGTATGCTAAACTGCCCCATCGCGTATGAATGCAGGAGGTGGCGACGAATGAAGATCATGGGCGCAATGGTTATGGTGCTGGGGCTATTGGCGGTTTCGTGCCAGACAAGTCAAGGGGGCCCCGGGGCGACGCCCTTCCTTTCTGCCAAGGCCTCGAGCGATGGATTCTCCATCGAGGATAGCGGTACGTTCCTGGCCGTGTATGAGGACGGCGAACCAGTCCTCGCCTACCGGTATACCCGGGTAGACCCGCCCGAGGGCGTGCCCGAGAAATACTGGCGCATGAGCTATATTCATCCCCTATACGGGCTTGATGGCGATGTCTTGACCCAGGATTTCCCCGACGATCATTACCACCATCGCGGGCTTTACTGGACCTGGCCCGAGTGTACCGCCGGCGGGCGCCGTATGGACGTGTGGCTCGTGGACGGCGTGCGGCAAACCTTCAACAAATGGATTGCCCGCGAGGCAACCAAAGACGCCGCCAAGATTGCCGTGGAAAATGTCTGGGTTTTTGATGACGACCCCGAACCGAAAGTTCGCGAACATATCGAATTTGTGGTTCATGCCGCCGATGACCTGGGCCGCGCAATGGACTTCCACCTCCAGTTCACCAATGTCTGCGATGAGGTCGTGACGGTTCGTGGAACGCCCGACGGCAATAAGGGCTACGGAGGATTGTCCTATCGGCCGGACAAGGCCCGCAAACCCATGTCGTTCACTACGGCCCAGGGCGCGATAGATAAGGACCAGACGGAATTCGATACGCCGTGGGCGGATTGCACCTCGCAAGTCCAGCCCGATGGGCCCACATCGGGCGTGGCCATTTTTCAGCATCCGGCCAATCCGGGGTATCCCCACCGCGGATGGTTGTTCCGTCACTACGGATTTCTTGGCGCCTCCTATCCGCACAATGAAACCATTACATTGAACCCCGGCGACAGCTTCGAACTTCGGTACCGCGTTTACGTGCACCGTGGCGATGCAGCTTCCGGAAAAGTCGCCGAACAATTTGCCTCATACACCGAGGCGGCGAAAGCGGGATCTCTCAAGTAGCAGTCGCGGGCATCTCGGCACTGAAACGGGCGTGTCGTTTGCCATGGGCAAGAGACAGCGCCTACTCAAGTCCGAATCCCTGTGCTTGGCCTATCGGCAGGGTTGGTGTGTCTCTTTAAGCGACCGTAAGGTATTGTGGGACAGTGATTTATGATTGTCCGCATACCGCTGGCCAGCAATCTGAACGCATTCTTGCCGGGGCACTCCGATCGGTGCTATCCATGCGAAATACCGGTCTTCGACGGGGTCTGCCAAAGAAGTACGGATACAGCGGTTTATGCGTTTTTGGCGATTTTCAGCGACATTGACAAAACGGTCGAATCTGGCCTACCATCGGTTCTGATTTGCGGCAGTGAGGATTTCCGGCTAGAATCTAAACTGTGGAAATCGACGTGGGGGGAATGGTTTCCCTCCAATAGCGCGTTTCCTCGGTAGCGATGTGCAGTGGGCCGCCGGGCACGTGTTGGGAAATGAATGCACGATAGGGAGTGTTATCACAACGGGCCTGACATTTGGTCAAAGAAGCAGAACGTGGCATTATTCTCCATGCCGGGCGGGGGCATTTTGAGCACGGAGGAGGCCGTGGCGTTGTGCGATTGAGGGCATAGCTTCCTGATCAGCATTCAAGTCTAACTGGAATGGCGAAATTGCATACAAGGCGAGGTAAGATGGTGGCTTCAAAAAAACACTGGGATATGATTTACGACAAGACCAATCCATTCTCGTTGCCCCAGGACATTGCGAAACAGGTAAAGATGATTGCCCATTCGCAGGGGAACGGACAAGACCTCGACCGGATGCAGTATCTGTGGATATATGTCACGCCTGTCGAGAGCGATTTTGTGAACGGTGCTGAGAGACAGGAACAGTGTCTGGCCGCAGACGATTGGCTGAACATTCTCGACGAAGCCGCCACCCTCGGAACAGAATGCGTGGTCATCAGCACGGGCGAGGGGCTCGACGATCACCCCGAGGTCCTGGCCATGTGCTCGTGGGCCCAAGAGACTCACGAAATGTTGGTGGGGTTGCACGTATACAACAAACCTCTCTCCGAGAGCGAGACACGGAAGCTGACTACGCTTGACCCGGACCTGTTCGGTTTGTTTGTGGACGCCGACCTTATCGACCGGATGCCTGTGCCGGACGAAACCGGCATTCGCGTCTACAGGGCGGATTGTGACGGTCGCGAGACCATGGTCGGCAACTGCACCATTCCCGAAGGCATGACCTGCGTCGGACCAAACGGAAAAATGTATGCTTGCGGCTACGTCTATGGCAGCAAGAAGTATGCGATGGGGCACTGTTTCGAGAAACAACTGGGCGCGGTCATGGCCGACGAACAAATCCCCCGCATGATTCCCCGCGGCGACGCCGGCAAACAGCGCCGATGTAACGGATGTCCTCCCCTGATGCAGCGAATGCTCGAGGGCGCCGTGAAAAGCGGCCGCGTGTACCGTACCAGCGGAACCAACAAGAATCACTAGCGCAACGCCCGCGACTGAAACCACACACTCCCGACGCTGCGAGAATCCTGCCAGGCCACAAACGCACGCCTTGAATCGCCTGTATCAATTGCCCGAGACCTGCCAATCGAACACGCGCCAAGCACCGCACCAGGCCCTTCGACCACACAAGGCACGCCCAACTCTTTCCATCATCACACTGCCTCTGCGGCCAGCAGGCGCCGTCTGCATCTGCAGGCCATGCGCGTGGCTCAAACGAATGCTCCGTCCCAAGCCCAGCGCGCGTCCCAGCGCAGGCCCGTGTGTTGACATGCCCATGTGCCTATGCTATCATCGCCACGCTCTCATTGAGCGGGAGTAACTCAGTGGTAGAGTGCAACCTTGCCAAGGTTGACGTCGCGGGTTCAAATCCCGTCTCCCGCTCCATTTTTTTGCTCGCGGACCGCGGTAACGGGTCCGCCCTACGAGCCCAAGGGCCGCTAGCTCAGGTGGTAGAGCAGGGGACTCTTAATCCCAAGGTCGGGGGTTCGAATCCCTCGCGGCCCACCAGGAATACCAA
>CAZFOG010000516.1:0-2332 GCA_964520685.1 uncultured Nitrospiraceae bacterium
GGGTTTGAGCGAGATACCGCCCGTATCGAACGTGACGCCTTTCCCCACAAGCGCCACGGTTTGCGCAGCCGTTTCGTGCCTGTAGTGCAGCACCGACAGCGTGGGCGGTTCCGCGCTGCCGCGCGCGACCCCGAGAAACGCGTCCATCTCGAGTTCTTCCAGTTGATCGCGATGGAAGACTTCACAATCGCAGCCGGCATCCTCCGCCATCTCGAGGGCCGCCCCGGCCAGACGCGAGGGCGTCATGTCGTTGGGCGGAGTATTGGCCAGGTCGCGCGCCCAGTTGGAGCTTTCGCAGGCAATGCGCGCCTGGTCGCAGCGCCGCTCGAGGTCGTGCAGGCCCGATTTGACGACAATCGCAATCGCCTCGACTGCCTGCGGCAGCGGCTCGTCGCGCTTCCGTTCCTTGTAGTGCTCGAATCGGTACTGGCCCAGCATGATGCCTTCCACAAAGCCCGATGCCTGCTCCGGCACGGCCGCGGCGTCAAATACGGCCGTGGCGATCCGGTGGACGCTCAACGGGTCACAGGCCTTCCCCGCCGCACGGCGGACGTTTTCCGTTGTGCATGCCGGGCGTTTGCCAAGGCCCAGCAGGACCACCCCGTCATAGGTGTTGCCCAACGACGGCAAAAAGCAGACCTCCTCAGGCTTGCCGCGTACGGCCCCGGTCTCGCGAAGCCGCGCAATGGCCCGGACATCCGCTTCGTCGAGCAAGGGGCTGTCCCCGCCGGTACCGTCCTCAAAGAGCGGGGCCGCTACCGCGCACCGGCCTTCCGGAAACGCGAATCGTTCACGCGACACAACGTTGACCTTCATCCCGGTCTTTGCCTCCTGAATACTGCCTTTATGCGCCCGTCATCCGGCGGGGGCGGCGACATCCGCCAGCCGTTCCGCTTCGAGCCAGTGATTGCGGTAACCCGTAATCCGCACGGTCACCATATCGCCGATATCGAGTTCGGTCCCCGGCACGCTGACGGGCCGGAAACCCTCCGTGCGGCCGTTCATGAAGCCTTGTTGGCGCAGATGCGCGCCGTCAATGAGCACTTCGTGGGTCGTGCCGGCCAAGGCGCGAAGCTGCTCCGCGGTAATGCGCTCCTGCAACTCCAGCACGCGCGCCAGACGTTCTTCCTTGACTTCGCGGGGCACGTCGTCTTCCATCCCGGCCGCGCGGGTGCCGGGCCGCACCGAATACTTGAAGGCGAAGATCTGGCTGAACCGCACCTCTTCCATGACCCGCAGCGTCCACGCGAAATCCGCTTCGGTTTCGGTCGGGAACCCGGCAATGATATCCGTGCTGATCTCGATGCGGGGATTGATCGACCGCATGTAGCGCACCTTTTCGAGGTACTCTTCGATGGTGTGGCGACGGCGCATCAGTTTGAGCACGCGGTCGCCGCCCGCCTGGAACGGCAGGTGCAGGTGGTTGCAGATGGTCTTGCGCTCCGCCATCAGGTCCGACAGCCGATCATTCCAGTCGTTCGGATGGGGCGAGGTAAACCGCAGCCGCTCGAGACCGTTGAGCTGCGACACGGCATCCAGCAATTCGTAGAACCCCGCGCTGCCCGCCTTGTACGAATTTACATTCTGGCCCAGCAGCCAGATTTCCTTCGCGCCCCGGCCGAGCATGGTGCGCGCCTCGCGCAGCACGTTGTCGAGTTCGCGGCTCACCTCGCGGCCCCGTGTATACGGCACAATACAGAACGAACAGAAGTTGTCGCAGCCTTTGGTGATGGCGATGTAGCCTTTGCATCCCTCGAGGGCGACCTGCTCCATGCGCTCCTCGGGGATGAAGTTCTGCACCTTTTGCTTCCCCGACAGCCATTCGGTGTGCAGCACCCGCTCGCCGTGTTCGGCCGCCGCTATCATGTCGGGGAGGTCGAAATAATTATCGGGACCGAAGACCATATCGACGCACTTCTCGCGGTTAAGAATGGCCTCGCCTTCCTGCTGTGCCACGCAGCCCGCCACGCCGATGATTGGGTGCGAACTGTTCTTCTTGAGTTTGCGCAGGCGGCCGAGCAGGCTGTACACCTTGTTCTCCGGATTCTCACGCACCGAACAGGTGTTTACCAGCACGACGTGAGCCTGCGCCGGGTCATCCGTCATATCGTACCCTGCCGCCTCGAGAATTTTGGCCATCCGCTGGCTGTCGTGTTCGTTCATCTGGCAACCGAACGTCTGGATATGTGCTCGTTTCTGCGTCATCGTTCGCAAGGGTTCCGGAATTTCGATTACTGCGCCGCGCTCTGCCGTTTCGGGGCTGATCGCCACCCGCACGCCCCGGCAGAACAGAATAGCATACCATTGAACCGCCGCGAATCCAATCTTGCGG
>CAZFOG010000516.1:2432-3656 GCA_964520685.1 uncultured Nitrospiraceae bacterium
CTACGTGACCGCTCTATCATCGCCCGGCGCGTTCCGGTGTATACTTCAGGCAGCGAACATGCTTCGCTTGGCGTCCTCTGCGGCCGGGCGCGGGATGCGGAGCGAAATCGAAATACGACGACATCCGGAAAGGAGCCACGCTATGCCTTTACCCAAACGGACGCTGGGATGCACGGGTCTCGAGGTGACTCAACTGGGATATGGCGCGATGGAAGTGCGCGGGGACCGTATCTGGGGCGGGCGCCCGTGCGGCGACGTCCAAGCGCAGCACATTCTGAATGCCGTGGTGGATGGGGGGATCAATTTTATCGATACGGCAAACGACTATGGCAAGAGCGAGCTGTATATCGGCCGCTATCTTGCCAGCCGGCGTGATGAATTCCACATTGCCACGAAGTGCGGGTGCCACGTTATCTATGCGGGTGACCACGATGAGACCCCCCACTTCTACACGCGCGACAATATCCTCCGAAACGTTGCCGATTCCCTGCTGAAGATGCAGATCGACTGCATCGACATCCTGCAACTGCACAATCCGAGCGTCGAGGTGTGCGAACAGAACAAGTGCGTTGAGACGTTGCAGGAACTGAAGCGACAGGGCGCCATCCGGTTTCTCGGCTGTTCGTCGACCAACCCGGACTTGAGCACCTTCATCGACTGGGGCGTCTTCGATGTGTTCCAGATTCCCTACTCGGCCCTGCAGCGCGAACACGAAAACCTGATCACCAAAGCAGGCGAGGCCGGCTCGGGCGTGATTGTCCGCGGCGGTGTGGCCCGGGGCGAACCCGGAGAAGGCCTCGGGGCAAAGGACCGGTGGAAGCTGTTCAAGAAGGCCCACCTGGACGAATTCCGCGCGCCCGATGAGAATCGCACGGCCTTCCTGCTGCGATTCACCTTGTCCCATCCCCATTGCCACACGACCATCGTCGGTACGGCAAACCCGAAGCACCTCGAGGAGAATATCGTGACGGTCATGCGGGGTCCCCTGGCCCCCGACATCTATGAAGAAGTGAAGCAGCGCTTGGATGCCGCCGGCGAGCGGCCCGCGGAAGTGGGATAGAGGCATGCGGGAACTCCCGGAGCTCCTTAGGGCATTGCCTTTTCAAATCGCCCGGTAACGGACGACGGTTTCTCAAGCCGCCGAGTCTCCGTTGTGCCCGCGTCCCAGCGACGCAGCCATTCAGCCGCAAACTCCAACCAAGCGCAGTCTTCGACGTGGCATGC
>CAZFOG010000517.1:0-3621 GCA_964520685.1 uncultured Nitrospiraceae bacterium
GATGGCAGGCAAACCGTAGAACCGTTCCACAACCTGTAGTTTCAATGCCGAGTTCGGCGCGACACGCAACACCACTTCCGCACCTTCCGGGGGAAGCGTGTGGATGGTCCGCCACCAGCCGTTTTCCCGGCCTTCCACATTGACCCCCATGATAGTGGCCGACAGAATGGCATCTTCCGAATGCAACGTCACAACGGGCGCCTCCCGGGCTGACCAGATGAAAAGCGTCAGCTCACGGGCGCCGTCCTGCTTTTCGTCGCGCACCAGTTCAATGCCGGGGCCGGGAAAATCCAGTACGGGCGCGGGTGCTTTCAAGTACTGCGCCGTATCCCACGGTATGAACTCCTGAATCGTATCCCGCACCAGCGGCGCGGGAAAGCACTCGCCATTACACGCATGCGGTTTCGCGTCGTTGCTGATCCAGCATGCCGTCTGCGTGTCAAGGTCCAGGCCGTAGGACAGACAACTCCACTCCGGCCGGTCACGGGAAGGACCGCCGAGCGCGAGGGCGGTGATATAGAGCACGAGTGCCAGCCCTGCGAGGGCGGAGATGAGCCGCACGCCCAGACCCCTGATGGCAAAATCCCACACAGGCAGAAGCAGCACCAGGAAGAACACCATCACGAACACCAGGGCCGGCGAAAAGAGCAGGGTCAGGGTCGAGAAAAACCCGAGTAAGGTCGGCACCATCAAGACAAGGCCGGGCAACCCGAAGCCAAACGCCAGAACAGCGCCAGCGGCCAGCCCTTTTTCTCCCTCCGGAACAAAACAAAAGGCCACGATGCACCCCAACGCAGCGAAGAACAGACTCCACTGTGTCAGATACGCTCCCCCGGGGTATTGCGCATGCAGAACCACACACAGTGCCCCC
Organism: uncultured Nitrospiraceae bacterium; assembly: GCA_964520685.1. Lineage (GTDB taxonomy): Bacteria > Hydrogenedentota > Hydrogenedentia > Hydrogenedentales > SLHB01 > UBA2224. Next base: position 872 of record CAZFOG010000517.1, read on the forward strand.
CACCAGAACAATCCCCCCGCAAGGCGGTCTTCCCAGGGAACACGCCCGAACAGCGTGGACTCGACGAGAACAAAGGCCGCCAGTGCCGCAAGCGCCATCGCCGCGCCGTAGAGATTCTGGTCATACAGGATTCGCGGGTATCCGCCGCGCAACACCCACGCAACGCCCAGCAACGCTGCCGACAAGAGGCACGCCGCCACGGTCGCCAACAGAAAGGCCACCATACCCAGGACCAGACCCTTGGCAGTCAGCCGTTTCCGCGCAAACCCCACGACAACTGCCGCCAACCAGCTCCCAATCGCCAGTACCGTCAATCCCATGTTCCACCCGAGGGGGTAATGAACGAGCCGCAATCCCAACAGGTCGAAATACGCCGCATCGGGGCTGCGTGTCTCATCGAGTGGTATGTTCCCGAAATGGCGGGCCAGTCCAAGGGCATATTCGCCATGATGCTGCAAGCTGTTCAGATTGAGCCGTTCCGGCGAGTCGTTGGGCGTATGGTAGTACGCGAAATTGTCGACATAGGCAATGTTGAGCCCCGGGATGCGCTCCTTCAACGGATCCAAATCCGTGGAAAACGGCAGGGGCCTGTACACGTCGTACATCATTGACGAAGCGCGCGCCGGAACCCCCGCCGCCGCAAGCTGCGCGATAAGCCACCCGTTCTCCGCGCTCGTCTCGAACATGTACGAGGGGCCGCGCGTTCCCCGCGCCTCCATGTTCAACACGACCCCAATTTCCTGTGCCCACGGATGCTCTCGAAACGCCTTCGCGCCGTGCAGGCCGTTTTCCTCACCGTTCGTAAAAATGAGCACGACGTCGTTCAGAAGCGGGGGGCTGGCCTTCAAGGCCCGCGCCGTCTCGAGCATGGTTGCCACGGCGGACATATCGTCCGCCGCGCCCGGGCCATACGGAACCGAATCGAAATGGCCCATCAGGGCGAATGCTTTGCCGCCCCCCGTCCCCGGTATCCGCGCCAGCACATTCTCCGCTTGCCCCACGCCGCCATAGGTCCAATGCCGTCCCCAGTCCCGCACCAGATGGTGCACCTCGGCCGGAATACCCATCTCCTCGAGCGTTTTGACCAGATAATCGCGCACCGCGCGGTTTTCGGGTGTACCTTCGGGATGGGGTACCTGCGCCGTTGCTTCAATGTGAAGGAAGGCCCTGGCTGCTGAAAATGCGTCCGGTGGCGCCGAGTCCGGGAGGGCTTTGGGCGGGAGTTGAAGCCAGGCTACGACGATAATGCAGGCCAGGAGTGCCAACAGTAACCCGAATGCCTGAAGTGCGCTGCTCCGATCATGTCTCGTCTCGGCCATGTGTGCATCCTTTCCGCTGAGAAAGACGCGACTAGGAACCCGGAAACGCCTCCACTTGACGCACTATTTCTTCGTAGTTTCTCATGGTCAGCGGCGTGATCGTGCGCCCATAGGGCGCGGAACTCGGCATCACTACCAGCCCTCTGCCGCTGCCCATTGTCCCCTCGCGTAAGGCGGTCGCGACCTTCTCCGCGAACTGCGCAGCCGGCATATTCTCGATGTCCGAAATCTCGAGGTTGCCGAACAGCACCATCTGCTCGCCATAGCGTTCCCGTACGTAGCCCAGCGTCACGTCGCCCTGCGGTGGCGGTTCAATGGGGTCCAGGCCCGAGCACCCTGTCGCCGCAATCAAATCGAGAATATCGCGCAGATTCCCGTGCGAGTGCACGCGCGCGTATCCGCCATAGCGCTGAATCGCGGCGACCATCGGGGTGACATACCGGGTCACGTATTCCTCGAACAGCGTGGGGGGGAGGTATGGCGGTGACGCGTACTCCGGTCCGAAAATGCGCCACAACCGCCCCGGAAGCGCCTTGGCCACTGCCTCCACGCGCGGCAACAGCACCGACGCAACTTTTTCCAGCGCCCGGTGCATGAGCGCATTCTCCGTCATAGCGATGAGCATGTACGTGCCCATATCGAACAATGGCGCGACTTGACACAGCGCGTCGGGAGTGTCGATGCACACAATACCGGAGTCTCCCAGCTCTTCCTCAGTCAGAAGAACATCGGACGGCTCCGGAACCCCGCCGAATTCCGCCTGGGGCAGTTCGAGCCACGCTTGGAAATCGTCGACATCTTTCAGCAGGTGTTCCACGGTCCAGATCGTATAAATCTCCGGGTCGCGGCGGTTGACCGTGGTCAACACACGGCCGCCCGCCCGGATGGCCGTGCGTTCAAAACGGCTTCCGTCTTCTTCCCACTCCTCGAACGTGCGTAACGGTTCCAGCGGGTCCGGAGGCGTGCCATTGAATGGCACCCCGCGCATGACGATGCGGTCGGTCCGGTCCCGGGTCAGCTCGAGCAGGGGCAGCCAGGAAGGATCATTGAACACGTTGAAGGGATCAGGGTCGGCTGGATCCTGGTCCACTGCATCTATTTCGTAAAAACAGACGGGCGGCCGGTCCACCGCCTTTCCCTCGAGAGTTCGCATTAACCGTTCGCGACGCGTCATCGTCCTCTACCTCGCAATTGGCCGGCCCCTTCGCTGCGGTCCCTCTGTTGTGGAACCAGCACCCCCGCCGGGAAGTCCCCTCCGGTCATTTCCCTTTTCGCGGCTTGCGGCGGAGCTAAATGGCTCATGCCGACAGCCCCCTCCTCCGGTGCTAAAACCGTGTCCACGATAGCGCAAGCGCCCTGTCAAACCAAAGACAAAATATGTATCATAGTCGCGATATGCTAACCGGAGGGTTCTGTCGATGCACCGTGACA
>CAZFOG010000518.1:0-3608 GCA_964520685.1 uncultured Nitrospiraceae bacterium
GTGCTCTTCGTGAATTTCTCGAGCGAAGTGAGTCACGAAGACCTCTCCAAGCACCTGTCAATCCTTGATGATAGAAGCCAGTCGCCGTTGGAGTTCACGATCGATACGCGGGAGCTCACCAAGAGCCACCGTATCCGCATCCAGCATCCGTCGTCCGAAGGTCCGCGCATTCAAATGACCATCGCCGACGGGCTGACCGCCGCCGACAAGACCGTTCTGCTCGAGCCGAACGTGAGCGTGCTGGAATGGACCCCGCCAAAGCTCTTCATCCTGGATCTGAGCTGGCAGTCCCAGTCGCGCGAAGGGCTGGTCGTGTCCATGCGGCTGAACTCCACGATTTCCCTTGCCGATGTCCAGAAGCATCTTTCGGTCACGCCCGGGATCGGCGAACTCAAGGTCATCGCGCACAACAACGAGCGCTACACCATCTACGGCGCGTGGCGCGAACGTGTCCCGTACACGGTGACCATCGCTCCAGGGGTCACGTTTGCCAATGGCACCGTCAGCACCAATGCGGCAACGCGAAACCTCGAGATCACCAGCGTTCACCCGACCCTCGAGTTCAGCCACCCGGGGAAGTACTACTTCACCATGCGCGAGGGCTCGCCCCTCAGCTTGCTGTCCATGGGGCTGGACAACGCGCAGGTCACGACCTACCGGGTATTCCCCTCGAACATCGTCTATGCCCTCGGGCAGCTCACGGAGGAGAAGCGCCAGGACCACTACTACTACCGGAGACGCAGCAATCCCGTGGAAGAAACCATCGCGCAATGGTCCGAAAAACTGGGCGAAAAACCCATCAACCTGGTCTTTGCGCCCGACGAAGTGAAGCAGACGAATCTGGACCTCACCGGCTATTTCCCGCCGGACAAGCGAGGCATCTTCTGCGTCGTCGCCGAGTACAAGACGCCATCGATCTACCTGCGGACAGACAAGCTCGTGATGTTCACCAACATCGGCATCCTCTCCCATTGGCAGGACGACACCCTCGTGCTGTTTGCCCACAACCTGTTCACCCTGGCCCCGCTGGGCGGCGCGCGGGTATCCGTGTATTCGACGAAGAAGCAGCTCATGGGCATGGGGCATACCGACGAGCAAGGCATCGTCAAACTCGGCAACTTCAATCCGGAACTGGGCATCCCCCAACTGGCCGTGGTCGAGCACGAGAACGACGCCGCATTCCTGGAACTCAACGCCCGAACGGACGACACGCCGGAGATCGGTCCGGATATGCCCCCCTACAACAGCGGACGGTACGATACGTATATCTATGCCGATCGCGACCTGTACCGGCCGGGGGAAACCGTGCATCTGCGGTGGCTTGTGCGCACGAACTACGGAGACGCTTTGGCGAACGTGCCCCTCGAATTCCTGATTATCGATCCGAGGCAAGCCGAGAGCCTGGGACCCAAACCCGTCACGCTCTCCGAGTTCGGCACGGGGCAATTCGATTTCGCGAGCAGCAGGACCAATCCCACGGGCCGGTATGTGGCGATGCTGCGCATCCCCGGCAGGGATAATCCGCCCCTCGGGACCTATGAGTTTCAACTCGAGGACTTTGTGCCCAACAGACTGAAGACGACCGTCGAGCTTCCCGCCACGGAGATGCTCCCAGGCACGGAATACGAGATCGTGGTCAAGGCAGAACACCTTTTCGGCGCCAGCGCGGCCGACCGCAAGGCTGCCTGTGAAGTCGTGCTCGAAAAAGGCGCGTGGAAACCCGAGGCCTGGCCGGGATACACGTTCTCGAACGACATTCCCCTTCCACCCGAGCGGGTTAATTGCGGCGAACAGCAGACCAATGACGCGGGCATCGCGAAATTCACGTTCTCGTACGTCCCAACGGCGGATGCCACCTTCCCGTTGACGGCATCCGTAGCCGGTAATGTCTTTGAGCTGGGCGGCCGCGTGGTGACGAACGTGGCCAAGGCGACGTTCTTCCCGTCGGAGGTCTGCCTGGGAATACGCGCCAATAACGCCCCGAGCGGCTCCGGTGTCGAGGTGCACGTGGCCGCCGTGAAACCCGACGGTTCGCCGGCGGACGTAGCCTCCGTGAAGGTCACCCTCGAGCGCCAGGTTTGGAACTACTACGTCCGGCGGTTCTACAGCAACTACGAGTCCAATTGGACCGATACGTACGAGGAAATCGAAACCCGTGACGTGCCCGTCCAGGACGGCCGGGGGACCGCCGTGTTTGACGTGGCGGGATACGGCCAGTACCGGGTGCGCGTCCATTCCGAAGAAACACCCCAATTCAGCACGATGGCCTTCTATTCGTACTGGTACGGCGGACGCCTCTCTTTCGGCGATGCCGCGCGGCCGACCCTCCTGAAGCTGAGCCTCGACAAGAAATCCTACTCGCCCGGCGAGACCGCCCTGCTGCACGTGGATTCACCGTTTGATGGGCGCGGCGTCCTCGTGATTCAAGGCGAAGAGATTCGCGACATGATCCCCTTCGAGATAAAGGAGAATAAGGCCGAGATACCCATCCCGATCGTGAAAGAGACCGTGCCGAATCTGTGGGTCGAGGTCACGGCCCTGCACGAGGTCAAGACGGACCGCGCGCAAGTCTACCCCTTCTCGAGTTTTGCGATGACACCCCTCGTGGTCACCAACCTCGACCGCAAACTCGACGTCACGTTCCCGGAACTGCCCGAAGAAGTCCGGCCGCTTACGGATGCGCGGTTCGACGTGCTCGTCAAAGACGGCAACGGCACTCCCGTCGAAGCAGAGCTGACCCTGGCCGCCGTGGATGAAGGCATCCACGCCATCACGGACTATCAGAACCCCGATCCCTACGGCTTCTTCTCGCGTCCGCGGAAGCCCGACTACCGGCGTGCCCACTACTACGACAAGGTGGCCTACGACTTCGACAAGCCGGGGTTTGGCGGCGACGGCCAATTGCGCCGGCGCGCGATTCATATCGGCGAGAACTGGATCAAACCCGTGGCGCTATGGTCGGGCGTCGTGAAAACCAACGCCGAAGGCAAGGCGTCTATCACCATGTCCCTGCCGGAATTCGCGGGACAGCTCCGGCTGGTGGCGGTGGGCTGTTCGAAGACGGCCAGCGGAACCGGCGCCCAAAATGTCTTTGTGCGGCGTCCGTTCATTCTGCGGACCAGTATGCCCCGGTTCCTCTTGCCGGGCGATTCGGCGGAGTGCACGGCGGTGGTTTTCAACACCACCGATCAACCCGCATCCGCCACCGTGTCCTGGGCCGTCTCGGGTCCGCTCCGCGCCGAGTCCGGTGAGCAGAAAATCGCAATTCAGGGTAAGGGCGAGGCCCGTGTCACAGCCCGGTTTACCGCGGAACAGGCCGTAGGCCAGGGCATGATCATTTGGCGCGCCGTGGTAATAGACGCGGAAGGCAATCCGCTCGAAGATCTCAAGGAAGAAGCCGCCATGCCCATCCGGCCCTCGTCGGGGTACCAGTCGCAGCATGATTTCACGACCCTCGAGCCGGGCAAGAGTCAGACGTTCGCGAACGAGCTGTTCCTCGAGAACGATTACACGGAAGTCGCGCTCTCGGTCACGGCAGACCCGACGTCACGCCTCGAACGCTCGGTTCGTTTCCTCTCACACTACCCCTACGGATGCATCGAGCAGAC
>CAZFOG010000519.1:0-3378 GCA_964520685.1 uncultured Nitrospiraceae bacterium
ATCTCGATGGTCGACAGGAGTTTGGCCTTTTCGTCTGCGCGTTGCTCCTCGAGAAGCTTGCGGCGGCTCACTACGACGTTGCGGCGCCGCTTGGTCAGTTTGATTATCTTGACTTCCATTGTGGTGCCGATGAACCGGTCCAGGTCGCTCGTGGGCCGCCAGGTCAACTGGCTGGCCGGCATGAAGGCATCGACGCCGATATCCACCTTAAGGCCGCCCTTCACCCGGCGCACGATACGGCCCTGGATCACGCCGTCGCGTTCATACACTTCCTGGATGTGGGCCCAGTTCTTGATTTTGTCGGCTTTGGTCTTCGACAGGATCGGCATGCCCTCATCGTCTTCGGGCTGCTCGATATACACATCGAATTCGTCGCCGATGACGATGCTCGCGGGGTCCGGGAATTCATAGATGGGAATTGCCCCTTCGCTCTTGTAGCCGATGTCTACAAGCACGTAATCGTCGGTGGTCTCGACGATCCGGCCGCGTACGACCTCCCCTTCTTTGAAGCTGGCCATCGACTGGTCGTAAAACGCTTCCATCTGTTCGATGGAGAACGTTTCCGTGACCTCATCAGGATTCTCGACGGCCTGGGCCGCTTCTTGCACCTCGTGTGCGTCTGTGGTTTGTTTCGGTTGATCTGCCATTGTTCCTACAACATCCTTTCGTCGTGAATTTGCCCGTTGGAAACGGGCAGAACAACGAGTTTAGCAAGAAATGGGAAGAGCGGTCAAATCACGTGCGCACGACCCTTTAGGACATCCCGGGCGAGGCGCCGCGAAGAGGGTTTTTCGCGGTTTCTCGGGATTTCTCGAAGGGCGCCGGCCTAGACGGCCTGCGTCATGGCGCGCAAATTGGCGTTCGGGCAGCGGGGGCTGATGGCGCAACCCGGACCGATGATGTGCACGCCAGCTTCGACACACGCGCGAGTCTGCGCCGCCACGTCGGCGGGCGTGCCGTTGAGGAGGGTCTCCGTGCTGATGTTGCCCATCAGCGTAAACGCCCCTTCCGCCGCTTCGGCCATTCGTGCGGGCGGGATGGCCCAGTCGAAATTGAAACACGCAATCCCGAGGTCCTTCAGCAGCCCCAACCGGGGCGTGATGTCGCCGCAGATATGCAGGATGGCCGGTCCGTCAATAGCCCGCACGAGGCGCCGGTGCACGGGAGCCAGGAACTCGGCATATAACTCGGGCGACAGCATATGGGCGCCGGCGCCGCCCTCCCCGATGGCCAGGGCGTCGATGCCGCACCCAAACTGGGCATTCGCGAAGGGCACAATCACATCGAGCGACGCCTCGAGAAAGGTTCGGATGAGCCCGGGCGCGGTCAACAGTCCCGTGAGCGTGACATCCACGCCGTGCATGACCTGCACGAACGACAGCGGCCCCATTACTTTGCCCATGACGCCCATGGCCGCGCCGCACTCGCGCGTTGCCAGCGTGAGCGTTTCGAGACACGTCCGAAGATGGGGCAGCTTGAGAAAATCCGCGGGGATCTCGATGTCCTCCGCCGTTTCCCAGGGGTGCGAGCGATACGCGGGCAGGGTTTCGGGGCCGCCCCAGTCCATGGCGGCGCCCAGGGCGGCGGGTTCGTTAAAGAAGTTGATCAGAAATGTAACCGCGTCAAATCCGAGGACGTCGTGGTTCGCGGCCATCAACCGTACCAGGCGCTCGGGATTGTGGTGGACATCGGGCATGAAGCACCCCGTGTCCGCCTGCAGCCCGACCGTTGTGGCAGCCGCGATATGCGCCACCGGCGGCCGGTCCGCAGGTTTTCCGCAAAGCCCCGCCAGGAAGCGTTCCCGAGAGGTCATAGGGCTACTCCTCGACTGGACGGCGACAGGGCGCGTTCAAGCTGGCCAAACACACTAAAAGGGACTCACGGGCGAAAAGTAGAGCCAGACTACACCGACGATCCCGAGCAGTACGAGCGTGAACGCGAGGCTGATGCGCGACCACTGCACCTCTTTGAGCTCGACGCCTTCGGTCGTAGCAAACGTGAGGCCCGCGAGCTGGCTGTCCGGCGCGGGCCGCGTGAGGAGGCTCACGACGACCAGAATCCCGCAGCACAGCAGGAACAGGAACAGGGCGAAATGCAGGAAGTGGATGGTGGCGAAGGTGTAGAGCCATCCGCTCAGGTGGTCGCGCAGGAGTTCCAGGACGAGCCGGCTCATGCCGAGCACGAAACCCGTAAGCAGCGCCGCAAGCGCCCCGTGGGCGTTCATGCGTTTCCAGAAGAGCCCCACCAGAAACACGGCGGTAATCGGCGGCGCGATATACGCCTGCACACTCTGGAGATAGGTGTAGAGTTCCCCCGAGATGAACCGCATGAAGGGAATCCACGCAAGCCCGAAGACCACGAGGATAACCGTCGAGATCTGCCCCACCACGACAAGATGGTGCTCGGAGGTATTCGGGCGCAGCTTGCGGTAGATGTCCCATGTGATCAGGGTCGAGCAGGAATTGAAGACCGACGACAAGGAACTCATCAGGGCGGCAAGCAGCCCCGCGACGACGAGGCCCCGTATGCCCGCGGGCAGGAGCCGTCCGATGAGCACCGGCAGCGCATCGTCCGCTCTCTCCAGCTCGATGGCGCCGCGCTGCGCCAGCACCAGGGCAATCACGCCGGGAATCACGAAAATGAACAGCGGCAACTGCTTCAGGAAACCGGCGAAGATGGTGCCGCGCCGGGCCTCTTCCTCGCTCTTGGCCGATAACACGCGCTGCACGATAAACTGGTCGGTGCACCAGTACCACAGCCCGAGGATGGGCGCCCCGAACAGGACGGCCGTCCAGGGGAAATCGGGATCGCTGAAGGGCCGCCACATGCTCATCATGTTGGGGCCGGCCTCTTCGTACAGAGCGCCCCAACCCCCGACTTCGTGAAGGCCGATGACCGCTACGGCGATCGACCCGCCGATCAACACCACCGCCTGGAACATGTCGGTATAGAGCACCGCGCGCAGGCCGCCGAAAACGGTGTAGATGCCCGTGGCAACCACCACAATGATGGCGCCGGTCCAGAATTCGATGCCCATGAGCGCGGTGAATACGACGCCTCCCGCGTAAATGGTGACCGAGATCTTGGTCAGGACATAGCCAATGATCGAGACGACGGCCAGGTACCAGCGCGCGGCGGGCGAATAACGGCGTTCGAGGAACTCGGGCATGGTGAACACGCCGCTCTTCACGTAGAAGGGCACGAAAAGCCAGCCGAGAACGAGGATCACCAGCGATGCCTGCACTTCGAACTGGCCGAGCACCACGCCCGTCGACGCCCCCGCGCCCGCAAGACCAACCAGGTGCTCCGAGCCGATGTTCGAGGCGAACAGGGACGCGCCAATGACGAACCACCCCACGTTGCGGCCCGCCAGGAAAT
>CAZFOG010000519.1:3388-3607 GCA_964520685.1 uncultured Nitrospiraceae bacterium
CCCACACCGCGACGCCGAATACGAGGATGAAATAAACAACGATAACGCCCCAGTCCAAACCGTTCAGCTGTCCCATGAAACCGGCTCTCCTTCCGCGCGGCATCCCACACATCTTGAATGCCCCACGATAACAGAAGCACCCGGGCGGGTTCGAGGCGGGCGCGCGTCCGGAGGCAATCGCACGTCATGCGCATCCTGCGCATGATTGACTCCGGAAAC
>CAZFOG010000520.1:0-3599 GCA_964520685.1 uncultured Nitrospiraceae bacterium
GTGCGTTGGTTCGTGCAGCTTCTGACTTCTTCAATATAATCCTTACACAGCAGGCAGAACGTCGCAGGACGGCGTATGCCTGCATGGGAGGGCGGCCGTGACCGAGCACTCTGGAGAAGCCCGCGAGCCGCTTCGCGACGCGTTTACGATCCAGCTGGAAGCCGCGCGCACGGGCTTCGATTGGCCGGATATCGCGCCGGTCTTCGACAAAATCCAGGAAGAAATCGACGAGATCCGGGATGCCCTGCGCGCGGGAGACCACGCGGCAGCCCGGCGCGAGCTGGGAGACCTGCTTTTTGCCGCCGTAAACCTGTCGAGATTTCTCGGAGCCGATCCAAACCGCGAGCTGGATGCAACCAATCGCCGGTTTCTCGACCGGTTCGCCAAAGTGAAAGAGGCGCTCGTGCGCTCCGGCCGCAACATTCAGGACTGCTCGCTCGAGGAAATGGATGAAGCGTGGCAACGGGTTAAGGATGCCGAGCGGGCGGCAGAATTTGATGCTTGACTTTTGACGTGATTTGTTGCAAACTCGCAGACTCATCGATCGCATTTTAGCCTTTATTTACAGGGCTGTGGAGCGATTGTGGAAAAGTTGTGGATAACATTGAAGTGGGGACGCAGGCCGGTGGTGGCGACCAGCGCACGTCGCGCGACCGGGTCGGGTGGCCGGCTGAGTTCCGTTGTAGCATTTGCATAGCCTGTACTCCGTGATTGGGGCGATTTGACGCGCGCGGAAGGGGCCACGTGGGGAGCTTAGACACACGCGGCAAACGATCGTTGTTTCGGACGACGCGTGCACGGCGGCATCCCGCGTGGGATGTGCAGGGGGGTAGAGGGAATGGCAGTTTGCGATGCAGGAGGGATAATGGCGCCGCAGGAATCCAATCCGTGGGCTCTCGCCCAGGAAAGACTCAAAAAGATCCTGGATGAACACAGCTACAAAAACTGGTTTTCACAGACCCAGTTCGAGTCGTGCGAAAACGGCCGTATTGTTGTCGGGGTGCCCAGTCAGTTCTTCGCGGATTGGCTCAAGGATCATTATATGGACGCCATCAGCAATACGTTGCGGATGCTGATGCCCGATTTCACCGAAGTTCAGTTCACGTCCATGTCTGAGACGACCCGCGAGACCGCCGACAGGCCGGCCGCCGGTGTGCGTGCGGAGGCGTTTGTCCGTCAAGAACCGCGTCAAGCGCCGGCCCGTTCCGCCTCGCGGGTGAGCGCCTTCAATCCCCGTTATACCTTCGAGCGGTTTGTCGTCGGGGCCGATAACCGGTTTGCCCATGCCGCCGCAAAGGCCGTCGCCGAGCGCCCGGCACGCGCCTACAATCCGCTGTTTCTGTACGGCGGCACCGGATTGGGCAAAACTCACCTGATGCAAGCCATCGGGCACGAACTGCTGAATCGCGCCCCCGAGACCATCGTTACATTCATTTCGTCCGAAGATTTCACCAACCAGCTTATCGAGAGTATTGCCAAAAAATCGACGGTCCGGTTTCGTGCCAAGTACCGCAAGACGGACGTCCTCCTGATCGACGACATCCATTTCATCGCGGGCAAGGAAGCCACTCAAGAAGAGTTTTTCCACACGTTCAATGCCCTGTTCGACATGCACAAGCAGCTTGTCATCTCGAGTGATCGCCCGCCCAAGGAAATTCCGGGGCTCGAGGAACGCCTGGTGTCGCGTTTTGAATGGGGATTGGTAACCGACATCCAGCCGCCCGACCTCGAGACGCGCGTGGCCATTCTGCAGAACAAAGCTGCCGAGGAAAGGCTTATCGTGGCGCCCGAGGTGCTCCGGTATATTGCCACCTGCGTTACCTCGAATATCCGGGAGCTGGAAGGCGCCCTCATAACCGTATCGGCCTACAGCCGGCTGACCGAGCAGCCCATCACCCTGCCCGTAACGGAAGAAGTATTGCGTGACCTGATCGGCCGCGACAAAATTCAGCCCATCACCGTCGAGGCGGTCCAGCGGGCCGTGGCCGAGTATTTCGATGTCCGTATCGCCGATTTGCGCGGGCGCAGCCGCCAGCGCAAGGTCGCCTATCCGCGGCAGGTGGCCATGTATTTGTGCAAAGAGCTTATTCCGAGTCTTTCGCTTAATGAAGTTGGAGAAGATTTCGGCGGGAAAGACCACACCACGGTCTTATACGCCTGCCAGAAACTGGCCGAAGAAAAACGGAGCAACAAGGATACGCGGGACCTGCTGCTGCGCCTCGAAAAACGTGTTCGCTCCATGACGTCCTGAGCAAGTATTCCTCGAGTTTGATACCTCCGCCTGCCTCCACCTGGCAGGCGGTTTTTTTCGTGCCACGCTGGATGCCTATCTCGCTGCCGCCTGAACTCCCCACGCGCGCAGGAGCACGTCGCGCCCAGCTTTCCCGGTTCCCTCCTGTGCCTCGGACTCGATCTGACGGACGATCACGGAGTTGGACTGCTCAACCAGAGGCAGCACATTCACATCGATCGCCTCTTCCGTCTCGCCGGGTTTGCATTTGAAGAGGAACCAGCGCTCCGTGTGGTCTGCTGTGCCCCCGTTCGCGGTAAGCGTCGTAAGTGGGCCGAGGCTCTCGGCTTCCAACATCCCCTTTCCTGTATAGGTCTCGAAGTTGGATCCGAAATCGGGGTATTCCGCACCAACGTAAGACGGGAACCGCTTCAGAAAGAGTTCACCCTCCAGACTGTAGGCCACCCATCCGGGCGTGTTCCATATCCCAATTTTCTGTGCCCCCTCGACCGTGTCGTCCTGCCGCAATTGGATGTACCGCTTGCCCCAGGTCCAGCGCGGGTCGCTCATATCCGTGTAGTGCCACAACACCAGCGGCCGTGCCGGCAGGAGCTTGTCCGCATGGGAAACGTAAGGTTCCTGAGGCAGAATCAGTCTTCCGCCTGGAGCCATAACGGTTAGTGCCCACGGCGCCAGCCTTACATCCCACGGATTCTCGTTCGTCAGGGTGTGCACAATCGTGACGGCGTTCGTGTCAGATTCCATCGAGATGGTCATGGATTTCTGGATGCCCGTCATTTCTTCCACGGGCTGCACCAGCGTCAAAGTGCGGCCCTTGACCGCAGTCGCGACGGGGCTGTTGTCGGGCGCATAGGTCCTGGGCTTCTCCTCGGGCGCGTGCCAGAGCCGATGGCCGCCATAGATGCGCCATGCCTCGCCGCCGGTCTTTCCCAATTGGTCCGGATACTCTTTTAGAAGGTTCTGGCCGCCAATGAACCCGAACCGCATGATGCGCGGGCCAACATCGGTCGTAACCACCGTCTCGCTCTCCCCGTTGCTCAGCCGGTAACAATTGGGCCAGCCCCCATAGGCGATCTGCTCGATGGATACCTCGGCCGCGTGCAGCCTGGCGCACATTAGCAGCGACAGCCCTGCAAACATCAACATAGCACGTCTCATCGGGCTTCTCCTTCTAACGCGTTGGATCCCGCAGTCCCGCCATCTCCGTATGCCGTGATTCTAATTCCCTTCGCGGCCGCTGTCGAATATACTCTCTCGTCAAAGGCACCGTGGGGATGAGGAATGAATACCCGCACCGCGAGACTTGAACAGGGCATCATGCCGGTTGAATCCATTCCCGACTGGGAAA
>CAZFOG010000521.1:0-3598 GCA_964520685.1 uncultured Nitrospiraceae bacterium
CGACAGTCTCCACAGAAGACTTTAACATATTTCCACGGCAAACGCCGCAAACGCCGCACGGACCCTCCTGATGCTGCACAAGTAATGATTTCACAAAGTGTTAGCGCAGAGCAGCAACTCCCGGCACCGGCCCCACAAGCCATCGGTGACGAAAAAGACCACGAAGTGACATTCTGCCCGCGGCCGCGTTCAGACTGATAACGCTCGTACCTTGAAGCCGTTCAAATCTCGGGCATCGCGAAATCGTATTTTCCGAGCATGGTATAGATATGAGTGAGCGCCCGGTTCATCATGAGTTCCCCCGCGCCAACAGGAACCCAACTTACGGTAGGATCCGCACCGTAGCCGCCTTCGGCAGCGCCCTCAATGGTCGGAAAATACATGTGATGTCCGTTACAGTACCCGACAAACACGGTGCGCGGGATGCGAGCGCGCTCCTTGAGCCGCATGGCGTGCTGGCAGAAAAACTCGCCCGACCCGCCCACAATGGCCAGTTCCTTGTTGATCAGCACCGTGGTCAGATGCGGCCGGATGATATTCCCCTCGAGTTCGTCCATGTAGGCCAAGGCGAGTTCCGGAAAGAAGGCCTGCTTGAACAACTCGCGAAGCAGCGGATTGGTGAAGTCCAGACGTGTCTCGAATTCAAAATCCTCATCGACACCCTGGATAGATGGCGTCTCGGGCGCCTGCGTTTCGATTTCACTGGCGATCTTGATAACTTCCGCGGCAAGGGCCTTGCCGAAAGCCTCGATACCCTTGGTCTCGGGCGGAGGGTTGCATGACAAATCGCCCGCCGCCCCCTGCAGAAACACGCAGTTGGTGCCCATGACACGCGCCACTTCATTCATCATCTCGCCCGGATACTCCGCCGAAAACCGCAAGTCCTCCCCCGGCAGCATGGTCGGATGGGCGGCATAGTTGACGGCAACCGCGATGGGCTCGCCCCCAGAAGTGTCGAAACGGACCACGGTCAACTCGGAATCGGTGACTTTCGGCTCGATCTTCGTGTGCCGGTTCCGGTTCATCGGCACCATCGCCGCACCCCACCCGATCCGCGCATCCCCGACATTCGCCGCCGCGGACACAATGACATCGGTCAGGCGCACCTCAAGACCGTTCGCGTAGGCGACGGCATCGTCATATGCGCCCTTCCCTTTGTCGGGCGCATCTTTCAACTCGAGCACGGGACCGTGATGCGTGTGGGAACCGACCAGCAGGATGAACCCCACCCCGGCCTTGGCCTTTACGGCATCTCGAATGCGCGCCACCTGCTCGGGGCCAGGCGACCGGCCGAGATCGAGTCCGACGAGCGCCACCTTCTCCTCGCCCACGTCAATAACGATGGCTTTGGCAAACAAGGGGTCGCGCACCCCCTCGGACAAGTGATTATGCCGAGCCCCATATCCCCACATCGGCATGGGTTTGGCGGGCGTGATGTCTATCTGGGCAAAACCCGCCTTAAAGTGCGCGGCATGAGCAGGCATAGCCGCCCATAGCAGTGCGACGCACACAAGAACGGCGATTCGCTGTGTCCGTGAAAGCATCTGTGATTGCCTCCGGGGTTATGGATGCCGGTTACGGTGCTGTCATCGCAGGATAACCACCCCGTCCTTCGTAAGCAACAATCAAGGCGGACCATGCCTTCCGGCGCGGCCCGCCCGCGATGTAATAGTCTGCGTTTCTTATTGCTGCACGAGGCTCGAGAGTTGCAGAATCGGCATAAACAACGCCACGACGATACCGCCTACAACGATACCCATCATGAGAATCAGGATAGGCTCGATCATGCTCGTTAAGGCGTCCACCGCGGCGCGCACTTCCGAGTCGTAAAAGTCCGACACCTTTTGAAGCATCTGTTCGAGAGCGCCCGTCTTTTCGCCAACGCCGATCATGCGCGTGACCATGGCGGGAAATTGACCGCTGCGCGCGAGGGGATCGGCCAGGGTTTCGCCGTTGCGTACGCAATCCGCCGCGTTGCTGATGGCCCGCGCAAATACCTCGTTACCGGCGGTCCGTTCGACGATCTCCATGGCGCCCAGGATGTTGACGCCGCTGCGCGTCAAGGTGCTCAAGGTTCGGGCGAAACGGCTGATGGCCACCTTTCGCAGAAGCTTTCCGAAGATTGGCAGGCGCAGTTTGATCGAGTCGAGGTGATACTTCCCGGCCGATGTCGAACCGTACATGCGAATCGCCAGAACCACCCCAATGACGGCCGCAATGATCAGAGGCATGCCGTACCACTGCTTCAGAAAGGTGCTCGCAGCGATGAGGATGCGCGTCGGGGCAGGAAGCTGACGGCCGAAACCCGAGAAAATCTCGGCAAACTGCGGCACCACGAAAACGACCAGGCCTGTCGCAATGAGAAGAATCATCGCCAGCGCCACGACGGGATATGTCATGGCCGAACGGATACGGCGCTTCAACTCTTCCATGGACTCGAGGTAGTCCGCCAACTGCATCAATACGCCATCGAGGTTACCGCTGGCTTCACCGGCCCGGATCATACTGACAAACAGGTCGGAGTAGATGCGGGGGTGTTTCCGCAACGCATCCGAAAACGTCTCGCCGGCCTCTACATCGTCCGCGATGCCCTGGATGACCGCCGCGTAGCGCGGGTCCTCCGTTTGCTCCGCAAGAATGTCCAAGCCTTGAAGAAGCGGTAAACCCGCGTTGACAATCGTCGAAAGCTGCCGCGTGAACACGAGCAACTCGGACGTCTTGACCTTGGGATCTCGTCTCGCCTTCTTGGACGCCCCCACCGCGTCGACTTGTTCGGGCACCATCCCCTTGCCCTGAAGCGTCCGTATCAATACCTGACGGTTCTCCGCGTTCATCTTGCCGGTTTCGCGCTTCCCATCCTTGGTGCGCGCGACATAGGTAAAGGTCGGCATTGCGAGATTCCTCCCCATTGGTCCGGCCATTAGTATACCAATACAACATCCTGTGGTCGAGACCCTATTTGGCCCCTGTCCCTGGGCATGCCATCAACGCGCCGGAACGGATGGCACAACGCCTCGATGGCGGAACGGCGCTTCCGCCACGTTCTCCCCCCTGAATCATACCATCCTCGCCTGGTTCCTGCCTTGTTGTTTGAAAAAACCAGGCGCACTCGACATAACAAGGGCAGGCCCCCTCCATCGGGAAGCACGTCCGCATACAGCGCCACTGCTTCCGCTGTGCGCTCTTGAATACGAGCAAGTTATGGGCCACCCCATTCCCATTGTCATCCCATTGCCGGTGATATTGCAAGCCTTTTCACAACAAAAGTTTGCGTTGTTTTGACCCCTGTGAACAAAGCTCACTCCATTCCTCGGGCAATGGCAAAACTTCGTCATTTCGTTGAGACATCGTCGCCCGCGGACGGTGCTGGCGGGAAGAACCCGGTCAAGAACTGGGCCTCCAGGCCGTGATAAACGGCTTCAGCGAGATGCTCGATGCCCTCTTGATTGCCCCACGAGTACAGAATGACGGTCTTGCCCTGGAATTCGCAGAAGTCAAAATCGGAATTGTTGATGTTCCGGGCCGTCTTGATTCGCTCGCGCGCCTCTTCCGACAGCGTCTCGGTGGCAGTCGTGCGGTCTTCGTCGGAATGCTTCAG
>CAZFOG010000522.1:0-3575 GCA_964520685.1 uncultured Nitrospiraceae bacterium
TTGTGCTTGTCGGGGGTGTGGTGGTGGTCGTGGCCGGATTGTGGCTGCTGTTGCGTCCCGCCAATCCGCCCGAAGATTCGACGGTCTCGCCACCGGAACCCGGGC
Source organism: uncultured Nitrospiraceae bacterium (assembly GCA_964520685.1). Classification (GTDB taxonomy): domain Bacteria; phylum Hydrogenedentota; class Hydrogenedentia; order Hydrogenedentales; family SLHB01; genus UBA2224. The sequence continues at coordinate 106 of CAZFOG010000522.1, forward strand.
GGGTTGAGGACCACGCAACGCCATCCGTTGCTGTCCCGGCAGCCCGTCATGAAACGCAAGGGCCGCACAGAATCACTGGCGGCGCGGTAGGGACCCGCCGCGAGACGCTGACGGGCGAGGGCCAAATCGCGGGCGCGCCTCAATCGGGCATCGGCGTGGTGAAAGGCGAGGTGGTCTGGGCAGATACCAAGGCCCCGGTCGAGGGGGCAGAGGTTATCGCCGAGATTCAGGATTACCACGACGGGGAGAAGCCACCGACCGTTTCGGCCCGCTGGCGCACGGAGACGGGTGCCGATGGAAGGTTTCTGCTCGAGCGGCTGCCCGAATTCCGGGCCATTCTCGACCAGAACGTCTACTACCGGCTCTACGCCCAGACGGACGACGCGTTCGGTGAGGGTGGATTTCAGTTGACGGACGACGAGCCGTCGGCCTACGAGACGATCGAGCTGTATCCGGCCGGAACCATCTCGGGCCGGGTAGTCAACGCCGAGGGCCAAGCGGTCGTCAAAGCCTGGCTGAGCCCCCACCGGTACCGGCCCGAGGGATCCGGGCGCGATACGTGGGGCCCCTCGAGCAGTCACGCGGTGAGCGACGAAGCCGGGCTGTTCACCATCGCGAATCTGCGGCCGGGCGAGTGGGCATTCGTCGTGCGTTCGCCGGACTACGTGCCCGCGCTATCCGATTTCGCTCCGGTGGGTTCGGAAGACCTGACGGTCACCCTCGAGCGGGGCATGGCGGTTTCGGGAAAGGTCGTGAATGTAGCCGGCGAAGCGCCCGTGCCGAACGTCGGGGTGAACCTGATTCCTTCCGACCAGACGCTGCATCACCTGTATGCGAAAGGCAAGAGCGGCGCGGATGGCACGTTCGCGATCGCCAACGTCGCGGCCGGGGAATATACAGCGTCTGTGCGGGACGAGACGCACGTGCTGGTTGGCAAGCAACCCACGGTGCGCGTCGAGCAGGGGCGGGATACGCCGGGCCTCAGCATTCCGGTGGCCCCAGGAGGGGTGGTGACAGGCCGCGCCTACGACGTGGACACAGGTGAGCCGCTGCAAAATGTCGTCATCCGGTCACGCCACGGCGGCGGAAACGAAGTCCACACCGACATCGACGGGAATTACCGTCTCGAGGGGTTGCCCGAAGGCGAGAACCGCATCAGCCGGAGATGGAAAGCAGGCTATCTGCACGGCGAAGAACGCGAGGACAAGGAAGTCATGATCCGGCTGGGCGAAGTGGTTACGGGCATCGACTTCCCCATGAAGAAGGGGTTACGTGTCCGCGGGACAGTTGTGGACCGCCAGGGCAATCCCATTGAGTTTGCGGACGTGCGCAGCGAACCCACGAACGAAAGCGGGGAGGGCGAGGGTTCTCGAACCCTTGCCGACGGTACCTTCGAACACCGCGGGTTTTCGCCGAATACCGATGTGATAGTCGCAGCATCGAAGGAAGGATATCAGCGGGCGCAGCTGGAGCCCCTCAAAATCGGCGAGAGCGATCTCGAAGACGTGAAGCTGGTTTTGGAGCCGGGTGCTGCTATTGAAGGAGAAGTCGTTGACACCCGCGGGAACCCCATGCCGAACGTGCAGGTAAACGCCCAGGGTGGGGGAGGCGGTTCGGGCGGCAGCACCGACACGTATGGGAGGTTCACGATTACGGGGCTTGCTCCGGGAGTCTATTCGCTATCCATGTATGACTATGGGAGGGACGGCTCGGCCGCGCGTCTCGAGAATGTCCAACGCGTCACGGTCCCCAAATCCGGAACGGTCGAGGGCATCCGGCTGGTATTCGAGCCCGTCAAGGGGCCCATGATTGCGGGAAGGGTCATCGATCGCCGCCGGAAACCCATCGCGGGCGTCTATGTCAATGCGCACGGTGAAGAGGAGCACTCGAGCTATGGGAGTACGCGCAGCGACGAGGAAGGCCGGTTCGAGCTCACCGGCCTGAAACCTGGCCCGCATTACATTACGGTGCACGATCAGCGTTATACCTACACGGATGAACGGTTGATCGCTGAAACGGGCAACCACAACGTCGAGATCGTTCTCGCCGGTAAAGGCTCTATCGAGGGGCGCGTGGTCGATGCGCGCACGGGCCAACCCATCAAACACTTCAAGGTTTCGAGCATGCGGGGCCTTCAACGCGCTATTGACGCATACAACTGGTACGGCCGCGGACAGGCGTTTTTCGACGAGAACGGCGAGTTCGTGTTCACCGGTGTGGACGAGGGCGAGGCGACGCTCTTCGTGCAGGCTGCAGGGTACGCTCCGGCCATGCAACAACTCACGAACGTCGACGAATACACGCCGGTGCGCGGTCTTGTGTTTCGACTCGAAGCCGGCGGCCGTATCGATGGCCTTGTGGTAGACGAATCTGGCAGCCCGGTGCCCGAAACGCGGATCTCGCTCGGCAGCAGCGCTGAAGAAGGGGGGCTCCATGCCAGCAACGCCGCGAAGAGCGATGGCCGGGGACGGTTCACCATCGACGGCGCGTCGGAAGACATCACAAGCCTTCAGGCCTGGCGCGAAGGCTTTCTGTCCGCGACCGTCGAAATTCGCGCCGGCGCGGGCCGCACCCAGGAACTGACCATCCGCCTTAGCCGCGGGGGCATCGTCGAGGGGCGGGTCACCATAAAGGGGAAACCCGCCGCGGGGCAGCAGGTCGTCGTGCAGGATATGGCACAGGGCATGTTCCGCCACACCCGCGCCGACAAAAACGGCCGCTACAGTTTCTCCGGCTTGTCGAGCGGCGAAACACGGGTCGGCGTCAATCCGCTGCCCGAAGGTGTCGGGGATAGCCAAAACGCCGAACAGACCGCCATCGTCGAAGAAGGCAAGACCACCGTGGTGGATTTCAGTTTTTAGCGGAGACCCGGGACTGAACAACCCCGCCTCAGCGCTCACGTGAGCCTTGGGCAAGGCGATCTGAAACCCGTATGAAACCGCGTGCCGGGCTGGCGCTCGGCGTTGTGTTTTACACGAGATTGGCCACACAGGCCACAGAAACCATGACCCAACATGGCCGCAACCAAATCTGCGGAACCGGAATCCTCCCCCCGAACGCCTTCCGGCGTTCGCCCCCCTCCAAAGGGGGAGATAAGACCTTGGAAGTAAGTAGTTTATGTCCCTCTCCTGCCAAAATCCTTAATGGCTTGCACGAACTCTGAAGGATGGTAGTACAGAGTTTAAAGACCCTTGGGACCGCGCGCGATGATCCGTCTGGACCAGCTATAAACGATGAAAACGGCACTCCGGGGCCGCCGGCGGTGTCGTTCAAGAACCGGGGCATGTTTCACGCGCCGTCCGCGGCGTGACTACGCGTCCCCGTTCGGATGACTGGCGAGGGCGCCGGTCCCACACCAGATCCGGATGCAACCCTACGCCCGGCTGGCGCTCGGTGACCCCGGGGCGGGCAATCGCAAGGCACCGTCCGGGGTTTCTTGCCGCGTTTCCCCCTTCCCTCGTGCGTGTGCT
>CAZFOG010000523.1:0-3563 GCA_964520685.1 uncultured Nitrospiraceae bacterium
CGAAGCCGACTTCAAACGAAACGCGGCCTTCACACGCACGCTTCTTGGGCTCTCGTAGAGCATCGCGCGATGCCGAAGGGATTGGACAGGCAGCGGCAATAGCTATCCGGATGCTGGGGCTTTCCCTTGAAAAGCGACACGTGTTCGTGATCCGGGTATTTGGTACTGCGCCGCCAAGTGTGCTAAAAGTACGCACTCAGAGAATTCAATAAGCCGCATCTGGACACCAGCATGATCCGGACCCAACAGCTCCGAAAAGTGTACTCTTCGTACCGGGCAGAACCGGTGGAGGGAGTGAAAAGTGCGACGCTTACAGTCGAGGCGGGCGAGATTTTCGGTCTGTTGGGGCCAAACGGCGCGGGCAAAACCACATTGCTGCGCATGCTCGGGACCATTATCGTCCCGACTTCAGGTTACTGCTGGATTGCCGGGCTGCGAACCGATCAGAACCCCGACGCGGTACGGCAGCACATTGGGTTCCTCTCAGGGAACACAAAACTCTATGGCCGGCTGACGGCTCGCGAGGAGCTGCGGTACTTCGGGTATCTTCACGGGCTTTCGAAACAGCGTATCCAGCGGCGCACGGAAGAACTGTGTGAAATGCTGCAGATGCAGGAGTTCATAGACCGCCGCTGCGACACCCTCTCGACGGGGCAGAATCAGAAGGTCTCCATTGTACGGGTACTGTTGCACGACCCCGAAGTGCTGATTCTCGACGAGCCCACCACAGGCCTCGATATCATGACGTGCCAGACCATCCTGTCGTTTATCCGCAATTCCAAACATTCGGGACGCAGCATCATTTTCTCGACCCATTACATGACCGAGGCGGAGATCCTCTGCGACCGTCTGGCGCTCATCCACCGCGGCGACATTCTGGCCATCGGCACCAAGGAGGAACTGTACGCGCAAACGGGCTGTAACAATCTGACCGACGTCTTCGTTCACATGGTCAGTGATGCGAATGTGGTGCCCTCATGAAGATACGCATAGTCAGCGCCATATTCCGCAAGGAATCGCTGGTCATGCTGCGCGATAAGCGCACCTTGATGGCCATGATCGGCATCCCCATTATCCTCTACCCCGCGCTCCTCGTCATCACCTCGCAAGCCGCGATGATGCACCTGTCCAGCGTCGAGGAGTCTACATCGCGCATTGCCGTAAAGTCAGAACAGGACACTACCGTGGCCCAGTGGGTGGCTGCGTTGCCTCGTATGAAACTGGTCGAGGTGCGTGAACCCGATACCGCACTCCTCGAGGGGGAAATCGATGCCGTCGTCCTGGTGAAGCAGAATGCCCAGGAGGTCCTCGAGCAGGGCGGGTCACTGCTGCTGGTCATCCAGTATGATTCCACGGAACCGCGGTCCCGTGAAGCAACGCACCGCTTGAGCGAGGGGTTCCGCGCCACGCAGAACCGTCTTCTCGAGAACCGCCTCGCCAGTGCCGGGATTTCCCTCGAGTTCGTAACGCCGCTCAAGCTTCAGGAAGTCAATGTGGCCCCGGCCGCGCGCATCGTAGGGACCCTGCTCGCGGTCATGCTTCCCATGATCATGGTCCTGATGGTGGGCATCGGCGCGTTCTATCCCGCGGTGGACCTGACGGCCGGCGAGAAGGAACGCGGCACGTTCGAGGCGCTCCTGTCGACGCCCGCAACCAAATTCGAGATCGTGTGCGGCAAATTCTTAACCGTTTTCTGCATATCCATGCTGACGGGCCTGCTGAATCTGGCCAGCATGGTTATGACGTTCACGTTTCACCTTTCCGACTTGCTGACAAAGATCCAGATGAGTCCGGATAAGGCGCCCGTTCAATTTCCATTGGGAACGGCCGTTCTGATGGTTCTGCTGATGGTGCCTCTGGCGCTGTTTGTCTCGGCGTTGATGATGTCGGTGGCGGTTCTGGCGCGCACGTTCAAGGAGGCCCAGAATTACGTGACTCCCTTCTTCCTGGTGATCACGATACCAGCGGGACTTGCCGGCATGCCGGGCCTCGAGTTGGGAACGATACTCCAGTTTGTGCCGATCGTTAACATCGGCCTCCTCTTCCGCGACCTGCTTACCGACCGGGCAGAGCCCGAGACGATCTTCAGCGTCCTGCTGAGCACGGGCATGTATGCGCTCTTGTCTCTGGTCTGCGCCACCTGGCTGTTTCAACGTGAAGACGTCATCTTGTCGGAGGATAAGGGAGTCCCCTTAACGTTGCGCCGTTCCCGATTGCCAGTGCGCGCCACGCCGACCCCCGGGATATCCATGACCCTTTACGCGGTGACGCTTCTGCTCATTTTCTATGTGGGCGTGTACGCGCAATCACGGGATATTCTGGGCGGATTGCTGGTAACCGAATGGCTGCTGATAGCCCTGCCCACGGTTGGCCTGCTTTGGTATCTGCGCGTTGATCTGGCAACGGCCCTGCATTTGCGGGCCTTCAGGGTAGACGGAGCACTTGCGGCGGCCGTCATCGCGTTTTCCTGGCTTGTAATCGCATTTCAACTGGGTATCTGGCACAGCAATGTATTGCCGATGCCCGAAGAGCTGGCAAGACACTATATCCAGGCCCTGCGGTTTGATGAAGCCAACGTGTTCGTGCTCCTGGCGGTCGTAGCCGTTTCGCCCGCCATATGTGAAGAACTCCTCTTCAGGGGCGCCATCCTTTCAGGCCTCGAAAAGCGGCTGCCGTCCTGGGTTCTGATCCCCGTGGTAGGCATCCTGTTCGGCGTTTTTCACATCAGCATCTACCGTGTCGTCCTGACCGGCCTTACCGGCATTGTGCTGACGTACGTCGTCTGGCGGACCCGGTCGCTCTGGAACGGCATCCTGGTGCATTTCCTGTTCAACGGGACCGCGGTGCTGATCGCCTCCGAACGCGTACCTGATGGCCTTGCGGGGGCCCTTCAAAGTTTATCCGCACCGCAGGCGGGGCTTCCGTGGTGGCTGATCGGCATCGCCGCGTCGGTCATGGCGGCGGGCATCGGCTACATTCACCTGCGGTTTCCCCCGCCAGAGGATGCTTCAGGGTAGAATCTCGTTGGCGAGGACCTGGTCCAGGGTTTGGCGCCGCCGGATAAGCTGCATGTCCCCGTTCTTCCTGAGCAAAACCTCGGGGGCCTCGGGAAAAGAGTTGTAATTCTTGCAGCACATGGCGCTGCAATAAGCCCCGGCGCCGCCGATTACCAGGGCATCGCCGATACGCGCCTCGACCAGATTCCGCGCGAGCAGTCCTTCGGGATTTCCGGGTTCGGGCGTCAGCACATCGCCGCTTTCGCAGCAATGGCCTGCGACAAGGTAGTCCGTGGGAGGGCGCTCCGTGTCATCAGCGGGCACCAGCGTTATCGGGTGCTGCGCGCCGTAGATGGCCGGCCTGAGCACGTCGGTCATTCCCGCATCGATTTTGATAAACCTGCATCCGCCGGCTCCGGTGTCGACCACGTCCATCACCCGGGTCACGAGGACGCCCGAGTTGGCGGCAATGAACGTGCCGGGTTCGATCTCGAGTTTGAGCTGCCTGCCATTCGTCTGCGCATACGCCGAAAGGATCTCGCTGACCGCCATGCCGATTTCCTGGAG
>CAZFOG010000524.1:0-3563 GCA_964520685.1 uncultured Nitrospiraceae bacterium
CAGGTGGACTTCTTGAGCGCCCGAAGATTCCCCACCCGCCGGGTGGAGAATTGGAACGCGGTCGGCATAGGCAAGATAAAATTGCCGGAAATACCAAAGATTGGTGACCGAAAACCCTCTCCCGTACCGCTCGGTTAGCCGGTCGGATAGATTTTCGACCACCTGCTTGCCATATTCCGCCCGTTCCTCCCCGCCCTGCACGGCTTCCACAATCTCGCGACCGATCAGCCAGTAGGCCGTCACCATGGCCGTGTTGACCGCCCGGACGACACGTCCCCGCGCGTCTTCGAGGATCGTCACGATGCGCTCGAAGAGCGCGTCCGGTTGCTTCGCAGGGACTTTGCGCTTCGGCTTATTCACGGTTCGCCTCCGTGTGGCTTAACGGCGATCTGATGACGGCAATCTCGCGACATCGGGATTGGGTGCCGTCGCGATATTGTCTTCGAGGATGTCTGTGCCGTAGATGCTGGAGTTTGCAGGGACGGCGCAGTATTTACACTCCGGACGGTTCTCATGATCAGCGACTCGTTTTTTTGAGACGACCTGTTTTTCCATCAGCGGGATTCGGTTCCTCAAGGGGCATAGCTCGGGGGTTCATCCCCCGGATAACACTGCTTTACCCGTTTTCGGGGCCGTCTGTCAAACAGCTCTCGTACAGTTGCTCGTATTGGTCCACGATACGGTTTTCGTTGAAACGTTCATGGGCGCGGTCGCGTCCTTTGGCGCCCATCTCGCGGGCTTTCGCAGGGTCTTCGAGTATCTCGATGGCGTAGCGTGCCATGGTTTCAGTATCGCCGACTTCGCAGAGGTAGCCCGTGACGCCGTGTTCGACGACTTCGCAGACGCCGCCCGAGGCCGTGCCTAGGACGGGCACGCCGGACAGCATGGCCTCGAGTGGGACCAGTCCGAAGCTCTCGTGTTCACTGGGCTGAAACACGAGGTCGGCCAGGGGGAGGATGCTTTCGACAGCTTCGTTATTCCCCACATAGGTAATCTTGTCGCTGATGCCCAGTTGCCGGGCGACGCCGGTGGCCGAGATGCGCTCGGGTCCGTCGCCGACCATGATCAGGCGGGCGTTGACGCGTTCGAGGATTTTCTTGAAGGTCCTCACGACATCGGTAACGCGCTTGACCGGCCGGAAGTTGCTGATGTGCATGATGATCTTCTCGTCATCGGCAGCCAGGTTCCGGCGGTCCGCCCGGGGCGTATCGAAGCGGTCGAGGTTCACGAAATTGTAGATGGTATGGATGGGTTTCGAGAGATTGAACGTTTCCTGGGTTTCGTTGGCCAGCCAGTTCGAGACGGCGGTGACGCGGCAACTGCGTTCCATGGCAAACCGGGTGAGGTGGAAATACGAGGGGTCGCTTCCGACAAGGGTGATGTCGGTGCCGTGCAGTGTGGTGACGATGTGGAACTTCTTTTCCTTGGGCATCATTTCGCGGGCGATGACCGCGCAGGCCGCATAGGGGATGGCGTAGTGGACGTGCCAGAGGTCAATCTGGTGTTCTTGGGCCACTTCGAACATCTTGGTCGACAGGGCGAGGGTGAACGGAAGGTGCCGGAACAGGGGATAGGGCACGAGATTCACGGTGTGGGAGAAGATATTCTCGTAGAACCCGCGCAAACGGAAGGGCGGTTCGGTGGTCACAAAATGGATGGTGTGGCCCCGTTTAGCCAGGGCAATACCCAGCTCAGTGGCCAGTATCCCGCTTCCTCCCGCCGTCGAGTGGCAGGAGATTCCGATTTTCATTCGATAGTCTCCAACATTGGCAGCGAGTCAACTCCGACAGGCCGCGTAATGTACAGGGGCTCGCCGTACTTCACCCCGATCCGGTTGCCCCAGTAGGCGGCCCGGGTGCGGACAAAGTCCCAGAACTCGGGACTTGACACGTACGTTGGAAATCCCTCGTAGCCGGGATTGTAGAACTGCGATTTGTACTGCTGCAACGCTTCCAGTTTTGCGTCCATGTGCTCCGAAATATCCATAACCAGTTGCGGGGACGTTGGATCGCCATACACCCGGTAGAAGAAACGCCGCATGACCCGATGGGGCTCGCGGTGCGCATCGGGGTCCATGTGTGTCAGGCCGGCGAAATAATTCGCGTCGCGCACGAGGTCGTGGGCGGCGCTATGGTCCGGGTGCCGGTCGTCGCTCATATGGGAAATGAGGATTCTGGGCTTGAACGAGCGGATGAACGGCACTACCGCACGCTGTTGTTCCCAGGTATTGGCGATTCGGCCATCCTTGAGTTTCGCGCATTCGCGCCGCTTGACCCCCAAAATCTCAGCCGAGGCGGCGGCTTCCTCGGCCCGCTCCGCGGGTGAGCCGCGCGAGGCGAGCTCGCCTTGGGTGAGGTCCAGAATGCCGACCGAATGCCCCTGCTTGACCATCTTGTGGATAAGGCCTCCCATGCCCACTTCAGCGTCGTCAGGATGCGCGCCGACGACGAGAATATCGACCGTAGTCAAAGTTCCACCTCCTGCAGTTGGCTAGACTCGACATCGATTTCTTTGAGCAGGCGCGCGACCAAGCCCCAGCCGTGCTCAAACAGGAACGAGAACACAGTATACACACGCTCCTGGGGTTTGCGCCACGGCATGAGGCACTGTTGCAGGCGGGTAATCTGTCTGCGAGCGGCTTCGACCCGGTCCTCGTCCCGGCGTGCCAGGGCGTCCTGAATCCGCTCGAAATCCGATTCCGTGCGCTCGGCGGCGGCTTCCACCATCCCGCGAACCACGGAATCGGCGTCCCCAAGCTGGGTGAGAAGGGTTTGAAACTGGCCCGCGATGGTTCTGTTGGCTTCTGTAAGCGCTTGGTGCGAGAAACTTTGCATAGTCCGGCGCAGCGCGCGCAGCTCCAACTGCTCCATGGGCAAAGACAAGTCCGCGATGGATAGACCCAGTTTGGTCAGCAGTTTATGGAGTTTGGTTGTTGTCAGGACGCCTTGCGCTCGGGGGTACACGATGGGCATGGGCTGATCGAACAGCTCGAACACGCCCTTAAGTTGGCCCCAGTAAGCGACTTCGGACGGGCCAGCGACATACGCAACCGCGCGGAACAACCGTTGCTGGACCACAGGGCGCAGGGCAACGTTTGCGCTGAACCGTTCCGGCTCCGTGGCCAGCACGTCCAGCAGTTCACCGGCCGTGTATGTCGTGTTTTCTTCAGGGAGCGCGAACCGGCCGTTATCGTAGAGCACCTTGCGTCGCCGGCCCGCAACCTCGAGAAAGAAATTGCACTCGTTGTCCGATTTTAACACCTGAGGCTGGAAGCCCAATTTTGTCAAGGCCTTACCGGCGGCGTTCAGTCTTCGGGTGGATTCGAGGGGGTTCCGAATCTCAAATTCCATCACATCGGCCTGAAGGGCCCGTGCGGCGGGGAGATGCGGCGCAAACAGAACGAGGGGAGTGTCCCGAAACATGCGAGCCAGCAGCCGCACTGACCATTCGCAGAGGGAATCCGATTCCGCCGCGGACTCGTGGAGGAACGAGACAACCTCTTCCGTCTGTTCGGATTTCCGGGCCTCGCGCGCGGCGGTGTCGATGGCTTCGTGCATCCAATC
>CAZFOG010000525.1:0-3559 GCA_964520685.1 uncultured Nitrospiraceae bacterium
CATGGCGGCTCGCATGCGGCTGCGGTTCACGGGCGGGGAGACACCCCCGCCCGTTCACTTTCGCTCGGTACGGGCTTGCTGCACACGCTGCGGTCGCCGCGGGAAACGGAATCCTGAGAGGCGGATTTGACAGCGCGCCGGTCTTTTTACAATGGTGGAGGCCTTGCAGGCGCGGCGTGCATCCCAGCGTGAACTGGGTCCGAACAAAACCAATGAGCCGGGGCTTTAGGGGAACAAGAATGCGAAACACGATTGGCGCGACAGGATTAGTGGCAGTCATGCTCGTGTGCTGGACGGCCGAGGCACCTGCCGCCGCAGGGGAACTCTTTGAGCGGGTCTTCGGAGAGGCGGTGCGCCTGGACCCGGAAATACACCGCCAGGTGCGTGAGGGCAAGCCGGGAGAGCGCCATTACTTCGACCTCGATGGAGACGGGCGTCCGGACGAAGTGTGGTTCATCGACGCGGATACCCGGCACCCGGAGGATAAGCGGCCGGTCCTGGTGCGCGTGATAGACGAGGACGGCGACCTTGAAACAGGCGACGAGCCCGACTACGACAGCGACCTCTATGTCGCTGACTGGCATGCAGATGGAACGGTGGACGTCGTGTGCGACTACACCGACGTAACGGGCGACAATGAAGTCGACGAGATGGCGTTCTACTTTCCTCGCGGTGAGGGCCTGATGTGCTGGTACGGCGAGGACGTGGGCGGCGACAACCTGCTCTGGTACGACGTGGCGTATACCTATAACCAGACGCTTTGCCAGGGACGCACCCATTTTGGCGGCGACGAGCTGTTTTGTTCGTTCATTCTCGAGCCAGACGGCTCCGAATGGGTGCCGCAATGGGAGAATCCCTTTGCGTTTTACGATCACGACCACGATGGGGTAACCGAAGAGGTGCTTCGCATCGAGGGCTTGGGCAACACCGTCAAGAACCTGCGGTACAGTTTCGATGCCGACAACGACGCCACATGGGAACATCCGCGCGACTACGACATCTCCATAACCGCACACGCCCCGGAAGGCTTGGCGTTTGACTCCCGTTACGGCACCTGGCGAACCCTCCGGGGAATTCCCACAGGGCCGTTTCTCGGATATCAGACGGTACAGGCCTTCTCCCTCGAGACCGAATGGGCCACGCGCATGCTTACCTGGGACGAGATTGACCGGAATTATGACCGCGACCGCGCCGCCGACTCCGAGGAGCGGTGGGAAGGCGTGATCGCGAAGGGTAACGAGTGGTTCAAGCAGGTGGGTGGGCCAAGTTCGGGGCCGCTCAACAACCGTTTTGAGCTAAGTAAGTCTCCGGGACTCATTCGGCTGTATTACGCCCCAACGGACCAGCGCCTCCATCTGGTTGGAGCCGATACCATGTGGCTCACCGTGGATGCGGACCACGACGGAAACCCGGATATGCGTTATACCTACTCCGACTCGGACGGCGACGGGTATATCGACGTCTGGGAGCTTGACGTTGACGGCGATGGAGCGGTAGACGACCGATGGACATCCACCGTGGGCTGCACGGATATCGCGTACGACTGGGGACCGGTCAACGCGATGATAAGCCCCGTGCTCGATTCCGCGCCCGGACAGCTCTTTGTGCTCGTGTCGCGGCTTCGCGAAGTATTGGCTGCGAAGGGGATCGGCGAAGAGGTCCCCGTATGGCGGCTGGTGGACTCCGGTTTTGCCATCGAGACCATCCGCGAGGATTTCCGGAAAGACTATCTGACAAGCAACGAATCGCTCCGGTTTTATCTGGATATAGTCAAAGACCGGCTGGTTCTCGCCTTGAAGCAGGCGCACGAGGATGCGAAGTTCTGGGAACAGTTTAATGCGCTGCGCGGAGCAGGCGATCTCGAGGGCATGCGAAAGCTCGTGGAGGACGCCTTCGGGCTCAGTAATCCTGCTCCGGATTTCGAGGACTGGCGCGCAGGGAAGTTGGCGGCGTTCACGAGGCCTCAGGTAGCCTGGGCCGAAGACTGGGTTCCACCCAATATCGGATGGGAATCGGAATTGATGGGCTACCGTGCTTACTGGGGCCAGTTCGACTTTTTCGGCAAGCAGCAGAAAGCCTTGGTAATGCACACCTTTTCCAGCGGGTACAGCTACCACGAGGAACAACCCTGGGGGATGGACGCGCTGCACGTCGGGCAGACGGGCGGGCTCGGGGCCGTGACCCTCTACGTGAACGGGAAGGCCTGGCCCGTCTACAGTCCAGAAGGCAAGGGAGACATCGTCTGGTCGAAACGGCTGGTCAGCATCGACAATACTGGGGTCACCGTGGAACTCAAGGCCGAGAACGCGGGGCCGCCTGACGCGCCCTTCACGGTGACGTTCGTCTGCTCCGCTTTGGCGGAGCGGCGCGATTCGCCGATCGAACTGCTGGTGGAAGGCGGGCCGGCCGGCGCCACGCTCGAGATCGGCCTGGGCATCACGCGGCTGCCTCAAGAGACCTTCGCACTGGATACGGCGGCGGGAGTCATGGGAAATTGGGGCGTACAGGGCACCGACATTGGGTGGATCGGACTCGGAGTGGTTTTTCCGCCAACGCGATTCGTGAGGGCGGCGGATTCCGAGGTCGAGCATCAAGTGATTCTCACCGCCAAGACGGGCGAGCCTTTGAGTTACCACATCCAGGGCGATTGGCTGCGCGGCCGGACATACCCGCGCTCGCCTGTGTTGCGCAACTGGATGGACGACCTCCGGCGAACGGCCCTCCTAGCGGGGTTACGATGAGGCCGGTCCAGGAAGTACCGCTCGATTGGGCAGGTGCATTTGCGATAAGATGCGGGCACCGCCCTGACAGGCAGAAACCCGTTTGCAACAGCTCATAGGGGAACGAACCATGAAATACCGTGTAATTCTGCTCGCAGCAGCTTGTCTCGCAATCCTGACGGGCCACGCCGCCGCCCAGAGCGCCGAGGCGCCGCAGTTTATCGACCTGTTCAACGGCACGGACCTGACGGGCTGGGTCGATGTTAACACCAGCCCGGAAACCTGGTCCGTTCGTGACGGGCTGCTGGTGTGCACCGGCCAGCCGATCGGTGTGATGCGCAGCGAAAAACAATACGAGAATTTTATCCTGCATATTGAATGGCGGCACATGGAGGCGGGCGGCAACTCCGGCGTATTCGTGTGGAGCGAGGGCACCGTCCCCGAAGGGAAGCAACTGCCCAGGGGTGTCGAAGTGCAGATGCTCGAACTCGACTGGGTGAACCAGCACAAGAACGCGGATGGAACCCTCCCTCCCATCGCCTATGTGCACGGCGAACTGTTCGGTGCAAATGGCGCCGTTACCATCCCCGACAACCCGCGTGGCAGCCGCAGCATGTCCATCGAGAACCGCTGCAAAGGGAAAGGCGAGTGGAACGTTTACGACGTGGTCTGCGTGGATGGGGTGATCAAGCTGGCGGTCAACGGGAAATTCGTGAACGGCATCAGCGGCTCGTCGGTGAAGAAGGGGTACCTGTGCCTCGAATCCGAGGGTGCGGAGATCCACTTCCGCAACATTCGCATTCTCGAACTGCCCCCCGGCATCACCACGCCCGAGCAGG
>CAZFOG010000526.1:0-3519 GCA_964520685.1 uncultured Nitrospiraceae bacterium
CGAATCGAGGTAAACCCTCTCACTCTGAGTGGTACATAAATTGGGGGCAGGTCACTGCCAGTCGGGCTCGACGCCTTCCGAGTACTCGAACGCGGGATCGGCAACGAGCCTCCATGACTCGACCGTGTGCTCCTTGGGCCAGGCGAAATCGAAGGGCCATTTGTCCCATATCCTGTCGCCCCAGGAACCCCACCCTTCGAGACAGATGATATCCCAATCGCCGTTGCTCATGGTTGGAATGCCGTTGAGGACGACGAGGGTCTCGGGGTTGCAGGTCTTGATCATGCTGTAGATGGCATCGAGCGAAACGCCGTCCCACCCGGCCCAGTCAAACCAGAAGGCGGCGGGCTGGAACCGGCGTACGGCATCTTCGACGAGCAGGAGCGCCCCATTCGAGCCGCCGTGGTTATCGCCATCCAGATTGCCGATGTACATGCCGAACTTGATGCCGCGCTTCTCGAGAGCGGCTTTGTAGCGCCCAAGAAGAATGCCGTGTTCATTGCCGGGCTCGTAAATGGACGGCCAGCGGTACTTGTAGCGGCCATTGTTGTACGAAATGGTCATACCGATACCGTAACCCTGCCGCTGCATCAGGTCGGCGAATTCATCGAACCCGGTTTCGGGCATGGCCTCGGGCCGGTGAATCAGCGCCGTAAGCCGGGCTTCCTCATACCACTTGTTGGGGCGCTCCTTGAGCGCCACTGTGAAGTCACGCGCCGCGCTCCGGCCTGATGCATCCGTAACGCTCGCTGAGAAGGTGTATTCGCCAAGGGCCGCCGCTTTCGACGGGGTCCCCTCGAGCACGCCGTCCTCGCGCAACACAAGGCCCTCGGGCAATGCTCCCTCGGTCATCGTCCAGCGGTAGGGAGGCGTTCCGCCCTCGGCAAGGAAGGTGAAATCCGATGCGCCCATGGCGATCTCGGGTTTGCGCAGCCAGCTCGGCTCGAACGGCGGCCACCCAGAGGCCTCGGCGAGACGGGCGCCCACGTAGGACCACTCGCGCCAGGCCGTCGGGAGCGCACCTGTGCCAGCGTCGATCATTGCCTTCGTAGAGATGGCCAGGTCGCTGTCCGGAGGATTGACAGCATAGGTGATACCATGCACGGCCTGCCCGTGCGGTCCTGTGAGCCGGGTGTAAAACCCGAAACGCCCCTCTTCCTGATTGCCGATTTTCAGGAGCAACCGGTTCCAGCCCTGCAGAAGGGTCACGTTCGTGATGCTCTGGTCGCGTTCGGGAAGGCTCTCGACACTTGACGCGGCCGGCTCGCCGTCGAGCCAGGCCTTGAACTCGTTGTCCGCTCCGATGCGCAGCTCCACAGGCTGCTCCTGCAGGGAATGGACGTAGACATGCGCGTAGGCGACCTTTGCGCGGACCGATTCGTTGCGCTTGATGCGGAAATAGCTGAAGAAATCCTGGTAATCGTCGTAATTGCGCGAGAACAGCCGATCATCGAAATAGCGCCAGGGCTGACCTGCCGAGCCCATACTTTCCCGGGGCTCCACGCTGGTCTCGCCAATCCAGTCGTGCTCGAAACCGGCGTTGTCGCGGGCATTCTCGAACGTTCCCGCCACGAGCCACGTGTTGATGTAGGGGGCCTGCGAAGGCAGCTCCGCTTCCAGGGCCTGACCTGTGCTGACCGTCCCGCTGACCAGGGCGAGAACGAAGACTGCGATAGACCGCATATTCCGACTCCTTCGTTGGGGAGAATCCGAAGCGAACGGCTCAAGAATAGCACAGGGCTGGGAATGCTCGTAACATGGGGCACTCGAAACTGGGCCGGCACAAATCCGCGCATCCTGATGTTGTGTGAAGGTAACGCTACCCCGTAGAATCGGGAAGCACCGACGGCAGACAGGCCACTCCGAGGCGTGTGAACTTCACGGAAGCCCGTGCGTAGTTGAGAATGAGTCAAGCATTCGAACAACCGACCGACGAAGCGCTGGCGGGGCGTGCCCGCGACGGGGATGCCCATGCCTTCGAAACGCTCGTCAAGCGGTACCAGGCACCGTTATTCAACTACATTCGCCGGATGGTCGGCAATGCCTCGGAGGCGGAAGACTTGTTTCAGGACACGTTTATGAAGGTGTACAACCATCTGGACGGGTTTCGGCCCGAGGGAAGTTTTCGCGGATGGCTCTACCGCATCGCCACAAACACGTGCCGCGATGCCCTCCGCCGCCGGAAACTGCGGTGGGCCTTCTCGTTAAATGCCGGGCACGAGCCGGGCGGCGTGCCGTTGAGCGAGCGCTATGCGTCCAACGCCCCCAATCCCGCCGAGAAAGCCGCGGAAACGGAATTGACGGAACGTCTAACGGCTGCGGTGCAGGCCCTGTCTCTCAAGCACCGGTCGGTATTTCTCATGGCGCGCTATGACGGCATGAACTACGAGGAAATATCCGAGAGCCTGAAGATCCCCGTGGGCACCGTTAAATCGCGTATGAACAAGGCTGTGAACACGTTGATGGACGCGCTGGAGGAACAGACATGAGCGAATCCAGGCGCGGCAACAAGGCTCTGCGCGAACGGCTTCGGGCGTATCTCGTCAAGACCCTGCCAGCCGCCGGGCGCGCGGCCCTCGAAACGCAGCTTGCCGCATCCGAAGAGCTGCGTGCACAGTTGGAACAGGAGCGCACGGCCCTCGCAAAACTTGACGCACTGCCAGAACTGCAACCCGAACACGACCTTGCGGCAAAGGTAATGGGGGACGTTGGCGTTCTGCAGGCGAAAGAGCACCTCGAGGGCCACGAATGGGGCCGGCGGTTTCTGGTGTATGGCGGAGCGATCACGGCTATCCTGCTCGTTTCCGTAACGCTGCTACCCGCGCTTGCCCGGTCGCGCGAGGCCGCGCGCCGCGCGTCGTCCGCCAACAACCTGAAGCAAATTGGCCTGATCATGAAAATGTATGCCAACGAGAGCAAAGGGGAGCTGTACCCGCCGTTGGCCCCGCAGGAAGGTGTATGGGGCATCGACGTGCGCGCGTTGTATCCGAAGTTCCTCACAGACCCGAAGCTCCTCATCGATCCCGGGCATCCGCGCGCCCGCGCGCTCGCCGAGGAAATGGAAGCGGCCATGGACGCGGTGCCTGTTGACTGGGCGGCCATTAACCGCTTCGCAGCCGAGAGCTACACCTACATCGGGTGGAGCGCTACGAACGCCCAGGCCCTCGCGAAGTTGAAAGAAGCCCAACCGCAGCAGTTCACCGAGCGGCTCCAACTCGCCCAGGACTTCGAAGCGGAATCCTCGATCTACCGTCTCCGTGAAGGCATTGAACGGTTCTACATTACCGACATCAACAACCCCGCCGCATCCGCCAGCGCCCAGTCCGAGATTCCGGTCATGTTCGAGACGCGCTCGAGCCTTCCCGGCGGCCGAAACGTGCTGTATATGGACGGCAGCGTCGAATTCGTACGGTATGGCGAGGCTTTCCCCGCCACCACCGAGACCGACCGAATTCTGGGCATCGGGCAGGAGCCCTGACCGGCATTGCCGAGACCTTTGGAAGCGTGCTGCCGCAAATG
>CAZFOG010000527.1:0-3472 GCA_964520685.1 uncultured Nitrospiraceae bacterium
AAGATTCCCTGGAAAACCACCCGGATCCACGCATAGCAAAGTCAGATGGAGGAAGAATGTTACCACTTAATAGACTTGAGATAGTGTTGAAAAGTATTTTAAAGATATGGAACGCAGTAAGGCAGTAGAAGCAATGATGCGGGACATACGAGATCAGGTACCAAGTTTACCACAAAGCCTTGCTACTATTTTAGAAAATAGGTTTGATTTGATGTGGCAGGTTGGGTACGATCATCGAGGAGCTGAACTTACCGCTCATAATAAAAAGCCCGTACGATTACTTGATCATAACGGACTTCTTATTGAAACATTCCCAAGTGTGGTGGATGCCGCAAAGGCAACCGGATTTGGAGTTACCGGAATTTACTCTGCAATAGAAAGAGGTTCACGTACCAAAGACGGGCGCTATTGGGAATATGCTCAGTTGAAAGAGTAGGTGAGGTTAAGCAAAAGGACGGGTTTCTGAATACCGAAGTTGTATCCAAACCCAACATTGATAAACTCCCATCCAGTAATACCTAACGCAGGTGTAATCTCTGTAAATGTTTTATCTTCTGACGGACCCACAAATACAGATAATGTAAATGCCACAGTTTGATAAGGTTCTCCATCTTGCATTTCAAAAAGACCATACCCAATCCCTGCTCCCACACAACTTACAAGTCGGGCAGTCTGCCCAGGACCAAGAGGTAATTGTAAAGCACTGGCTGTAAATGCCGGACGGGGTAACCACTGCCCAGTGAGAACTTTTTCACCTTCCTTACCAAAGGAAGGAACACGACCAAAGAAATGATCAAATTTTCCCTGTGCCATAAGCATCCCGCAGAGGCACAACATTGCTGATAACATTACTATCTTTTTCATATATTTATATAGCAAATGAATTTATATCAAATGCATTACTAATAATCGTTTGATATCCAACAGAGAACCCAACTCTGAATGTACAATCCTCCCCTTCTTCATCTGGCATATTTACTCCTGAAAAAGTCTTATCTGTCTGTCCTGTAACAAAAGTGAATGATTGACTTCCAGAAATCAATATATTTCCTCCAGCATCTCTTATAGTCCAATATATTGGTATTGCCAAATCTCCACCTATTACTATAAAATTAAATGTAGGTTGTGGAGTCATTGCTTCCCCAACGGTTTGGGAAGATATATGTGATATAGAAATAAGGATAACACGGACACTATCAAATTGATTTGATATGATTTTTTCATCTGGATCATCCTCAAGATATATTACCATATATTTTGCAGCCGTTGCAGGATAAGATAAGTGCAATATTGTTTGGGTATGTGTTCCTGCACTAAATGCAACAGATACCGTCTGCTCTGCCTCGACTGCTACATTTCCAGCAGCATCAGATGAAAAGTAATATTTAATATTTGCCGTTTTAGCAGAAGCTGCAACGTACTCAAATGAAGCTGATAAAGGAGCACCATATCTTCCATCTGCTATTGTATCTATATGGTTAAGTACAACTCCAAAGTCTTCAGAAGAAGGAACGTTACCCTCATTACCGGGGATATAACCTGAATCCCATCCTGGTTGTTCATCAGATTCGTAAGAGGCTCCAGACTCTTCAATTTCTGGTTGTGCACCATCATACGGCAATAACTCAATTAAGTCCAAATCCCATGTACGATGCCTTGCATCAAATGTCCCCCTATTTATTACAAATTTACGATTTACACCATTGTCCTTAAATTTAGTATCAATAAGACAACCATTAATGTTTAATCCACTCTTTACTCCAGTAATGCGTTCAATGATGGGCATTTGAACCATATACTTAGCACGACTATATTGTGCCATAATCTCATCTCCTATAATATGTAGTAATGGTTTATGTGGAAAAGCATCACTGCTATCATCACCAGCACACCATTCAGCAGATGGAGTAGTGACGGCAAAACCAAATGAAAAGGTCTTACTGCCACCATTACAACTAATTACTGCTGTTCCATTTGTCCCCGTAATTTCAACTCCATCAGTACGTTGTCCTATTGGAGACGCAGCCACACTATACGTTTGAGTAGCGGTTAATCCCATTCCACTACCGACACTATATGAAAAATCACTACCATCAACATCTCCAAGTATCAATAAAGCCTGACCGGTAGAATCTATATCCAAAGTAATACCAAGGGCGGCATAAACAAAGTTGTGCCGGATAATGAAATAGTATATTGATTTTGAAATATCATCAAGGCGATATTCTAAATTTCTGGAGGTCCCTTCAATTGTAATAGTAACATATCCACTGCTTCCAGTGATTGTCAACTCAATTAATTTTCTTGCTCCTGCTTGATTCGCCGTAATTACATAAGCAACGCCATCTACATCTCCTGTCATACTGCCTATTGCTGCGGCAGTTCCAAAGTCAGTTCCAGGATCAGCAGCTTTAAATAGCAACATAGGAACTCCAGCACTATTTTCATCGTAGTCGAGTAGAACATCAAAGTCCGACCAATAATCAGACCATGCTACTATAAAAGCCTGTATGGCTGCTTCCACTGATTGCGTTGCCTGCACCGCAAATGATCCTGCAAATTGTTCAATATTATTAGTAATACCTGAATCTCCTTTACGAGCAGGTATTGACTCCTTTACTATATCCCCAAGTATGAAATTATAATCTAAGACATCCCCGTGGGTAATATCACTGATTGGATTATACGTTGCTTCAGTTACGTTATCAACTATGGTATATTTATCTTTTAATGTGTATTTTGCTCCAAATATCCAAGCAGTGTGGATATATGCACCACCAGTCAACATTGGAGATGCAGCTCTTCCGGCTTTTATACGTTCCCAAATAGAACGTTGGTAGGTGATCTTGGATAACTCTGTTGAGGCTGCTGCAAACCGCACATTCCTAATGCAGACGTACACACTATCCGAATATCGGTTTATAAAAGAGATATTTAGTGAGTGAGAGTACGGGAGTCCTTTAAACGTGTACGATGCGCTCTGCCAACCAGTCCATCCATATCCGACATCATCCATCGGAGTTGTATTGCTGAAATTGACTGTCCCTCCCCATCCTGTAGGAACCCATGTAAGTTCATTACTCTCTTCATAGTTCTTTAATAAGTATTTCCCTCCCCCAAGAATAGTAACGGCTTGCACTACTACGAAAGAAGCAACCACGTCATCCAGTAATGGAGCATATCTATTAAAAAATCCAAATTCAAATTCAAGCCGAAACTGCTCTGTATCAGGAGACATCCTTGCATACTCCCCAAAAGTCTGCTGCACCATCACTCCATTACGCAATGCCACCCCTTCCTCCTCTTTTGGCATCACATTTGAAATAGGAACTGCTGCTGATCCATATAAACTTGATGTAGTCCAATGTTCAAAGAAGCGAGTCACAATATCATAGGAATTTACATGGAAAGACGGATTATCAATCCAAGTATCCCTATTCCCATACTCAAAGTTTATATTGATGCGTTTTGC
>CAZFOG010000528.1:0-3443 GCA_964520685.1 uncultured Nitrospiraceae bacterium
CCCTGGGTTTTTGATCCAGCTCGTTTTCATCGCCTTCGGGTGAGCCGCTGGCTCATGGTCCGCTGCCTCGAAAATTCAAAAACCGGGACTGACCCAAGCGAGCGACGCAGGAGCGAGACGGGTCTGTCCCTGGGTTTTTGATCCAGCTCGTTTTCATCGCCTTCGGGTGAGCCGCTGCTCATGGCTCGCTGTCCCCCGTCTCCGGCGGACATCAACATCTTCTTCTGGCGAATTAGCGCGCATTTCTCGCCGGCTCACGCGTGCCTGAATTGGAAAGAGATGCGCTGACTTGGGGTACGAAGAGAGCACCTGTTCTTCCCGCGAACTGACGGTTTCCATCTGGTTTTAGTGCGATTGCCCTGAGGGGTTGCCGTTTACGCGGGCCGTTCCTGTATAATGGGGCTCTGGTGCAGGCCAGAACTCAACCACACCCAGCAGTGCAGAAGGGATGACCGATGTTTCCAAGAGCGGACGAAGCCCTGATCGAGCAAGCCTATTTCAACGCACAGGAAGTCTATGCCCAATACGGCGTGGACACGGCGAAAGCCCTGGAGCGGCTGGCCGCTATACCGGTTTCGCTGCATTGCTGGCAAGGCGACGATGTTGCCGGTTTCGAACATGTCGAGGCGGTCAGTGGCGGGGGTATCCAGGCCACGGGGAACTATCCCGGCAAGGCGCGTACGCCCGAGGAACTTCGGCAGGATGCGGAAAAGGCGTTGAGTCTCATACCCGGCAAACACCGCTTCAATGTTCACGCCATGTATGCTGAAACCGGCGGGAAGAAGGTCGAGCGAAACGAACTGCAACCCGAGCACTTCCAGGGATGGATCGACTGGGCAAAGGCGAACGGGCTGGGGATGGATTTTAACCCCACGTGCTTCGCCCATCCGAAGGCCGATGACGGATTTACCCTTTCGCACCAAGACAAGGGCATCCGGCAATTCTGGATCGAGCACTGCATTGCCTGCCGCAAGATCGGCGCGCACATTGGCCGGGAGTTGGGAACGCCGTGTGTCACAAACGTCTGGATTCCCGACGGGTTCAAGGATATCCCAGTCGATCGCCGGACGCCTCGCGCCCTGCTCAAGGAATCCCTGGATGCTGTGTTTCGCGAGCCCCTCGACCCCGGACATAATCTGGACGCGGTCGAATCGAAAC
The DNA here is from genome assembly GCA_964520685.1 of uncultured Nitrospiraceae bacterium. GTDB lineage: Bacteria > Hydrogenedentota > Hydrogenedentia > Hydrogenedentales > SLHB01 > UBA2224. The sequence continues at coordinate 1,159 of CAZFOG010000528.1, forward strand.
TGTTCGGAATCGGCTCCGAATGCTACGTGGCAGGATCCCACGAGTTCTACATGGGATACGCCATCAAGAACCAGAAACTGCTTTGCCTCGATGCAGGGCATTTTCACCCCACCGAGGGCATTGCCGACAAAATATCCTCGGTGCTGCTCTATCTCGATGAAATTCTGCTGCATGTGAGCCGTGGTGTCCGGTGGGACAGCGATCATGTGGTGATCCTTTCCGATGACTTGCGCGCCATTGCCGAGGAGCTTGTGCGGCACGACTTCCTCGGGCGTGTGCATATCGGGCTGGATTTCTTTGACGCGAGCATCAACCGCATTGCCGCCTGGGTAACGGGCACCCGAGCCATGATCAAAGCTCTGCTGCTCGCCTTGCTGGAGCCGACGGACAGACTGGCCGAATTGGAGCGCGCGGGGGATTACACCGGCCGGCTTGCCTTGCTCGAGGAGCTGAAAACACTCCCCTTTGGCGCTGTCTGGGACTACTATTGCCGGAAACTCGAGGTCCCCGCTGGCAGCATGTGGATCAACGATGTGAAACAATATGAAGTGGACGTACTCGCCGCCCGCGGATAGGACTCGAGCGCTCGAACACACCAAAACCAGGGCTGCCCGATGCGGCAGGAAGCAGTTGCAGTGCGACAGCCATCGGTCGAGAGGACGATATGGACTGGTATTATGCAGACGGAAACAAACAGATAGGGCCCTTGGACGGCCGTCAGATGGGACAACTGGCACAGCAGGGCAAAATCACGCCCGACACGCTGGTGTGGCGGGAGGGGCTTCCCAACTGGGTGGCAGCGAAGAAGGTCGCACCCCACCTGTTCCAGAATGTGTCCCAAGGCCCCACGCCCGCGCAACCGGCCGTTCAGCAGCCGGCCGCCGGTTCCACGTCGAGCATCAACCTGGACCTGACAGGCGGCCTGGGTCTTCAAAGCAACCTGGGGGACACCCTCACAGATATAAGCGGCGCGAGGAGCCTGCTGGACGACCTTGGGGACCTCTCCGGCCTGAGCGGTTTGGGAGCGTTGGAAGCATCGGCCGGCCCGGCGGCTGGTCCGGTCGTTGGGCAGGAATTCATTTGCGCGGCGTGCGGCTCGATGAAGCCCGCGGCGGATGCCGTGACCTTTGAGGGCAAGATTCTGTGCAAACAGTGCGGTTACAACCTGGGTAAGCAGGGAGGGCCCTCCTACACCGACGGCGAGAGATTCTACAGAGAAAAAGTCAAGCGCCATCCCGTTAAGGATTTCACGGCATTCTTGAATCGCAATCACCGCCAGTTTGTCGCGGCCGGTGTAGCGCTGGGTCTTGTGGCCCTGTTGGTGGTCATGCGATTCTTCCGGGCATTTGACCTTGCGGGGTATGTGCAGTTTGTGGCGGGAGCGGCCATCGTAGGGGTAGCCTACACGGGGAATGGCCTCGGCCGTGCGTACGGACGCACCATCTTCGTGGCCACGATTCTGGCCTTCGTTGGGGATCTGTTCCTGTTCCGGGGGAGCGGCCTGTTCCTGATCGGAGCCCTCTCGTTTCTTGCCGCGCATGCTGCGTTCCTTATCGCGTTCTGGACGCGGGGCTTCTCGCTGGGATGGAGCATCGGGGCGGCCATTCCCCTGGTGGGCCTGAGCGCAGCGAGCTATTTCTGGCTCCACCAGGATGCCTCCGTCGAAATAGAAATTGCCATGATTGGATATGGCCTGGTACTGACGGCCATGACCATTTTTGGCATCGCGACTATCGGCGCGGGTGCAAGCGTCATTATCCTCCTGGGCGCCATAGCCTTTTACATTTCGGACATCTTGTTCGGCCGCGTTCTTGTGCACGATCTGCGCTTTGGCCTGGGCAACACCCTAGGCGCAATCCCCTTGCGTCACATTGCGTTAATTCTATTCGCGTTCAGTATCTCGACGGAACGCGAGCGTCTTGAAATTAGCGAGGCTCAGGCCAAGGTTGCCAATGCGCAGCCCCAGCCGTACGACCCGCTCGCGAATCTGTAGGAAAAGTTACTGGCCCGTACGCGATACCGCGAGGTGATGCACCGTGTTACCGCGACTTGGCCGTCATTCGCTCGACAATGCCCACGATATCGCCCGGGGTGCAGGCGTGGGCGTCGGCGTGTTCGAGTTCCGTTTCCGTGCCGTAGCCGTAATCCGCGGCAATGGCGTACGCGCCATTGGTTCTCGCCGCATCGATGTCCCCGATGCGATCCCCGACCACGACGGCAGGGCGCAGGCCGATGGTGTCCATAATGTGGCGGACCATGGCGGTCTTATCCACAAAACCTTGGCC
>CAZFOG010000529.1:0-2186 GCA_964520685.1 uncultured Nitrospiraceae bacterium
TCCGCTCGAATACCATCCCCTCTTCACCAATCGCGTCGATCGCGGGTGAAGTCTCCCGCGAATACCCGTACAGCGACAGATGATCCGCCCTCAGCGTGTCAACCGTAATCAACAGGATATTCGGAGACGCGTCGGACTTTGGGCTCTCGCAGGTCATCACCAAGAGGGACAGCGCCACTATCGAAACCGTATTCGTCATTGCCTGTCTCATGCCACCTCCGATAACCCGCAACCGGCGCCGAAACAGGGAGTTACCCCCGCCAGAGATGTTTACTATCTAAATAGCTAAACTAGACAATCCTTAGCTCCACATGTTTTATTCTAATGGGTAACCCGCGCTCTGGTCAATACGCTGAAACACCACAAGCCGCTCTATGCACTATCCGTGTGCGTCTGTTTCAGTCCGTGCTTGTGCAAGAAGGTTGTGCGGCGCGCGAGAGAAAAGTCATTCCCCCGCCGCCAGTGGAATTGCCTTCAAACCCGCACATCCCCTGCCTCAGATTCCCGTCAGAATCTGCTCCAGAATGGGTGCCGCACATTCCGCAAAAAACGCGTGTCCCGCGGCGGTGAAGTGGCCGTCATACTTAAAATAGAAACTGCCGGCCGGCGCCTTCTCGCGAAACGCTTCTGTCACGGTATAGAAGGGCAGTCCTGCAAGCGCGCACGCCTGGGCAAGGCCCTCGTCGGCTGCACTGGAAGTCAATTCCTGCTCATCGCGATGCCCGCCCAGCTCGATTTGCGCTTTCAGATTTTCCTTAGAGACCACACTGGGAAAAGGGATGACAACCACGGCGCATGCGGCGCCCTGCGCCTCCGCTACCCGTCTCACGTGGTTCAGGTACTCACCGCAACGGCCAATCCGCGCCTGCATTTCCTCACTGTGAGGATTCAGGTAGAGGGGAGGCCCCTCTTCAGGCTCCAGGAAGAAGCCCATCATGAGATAGGGGTTCAGTTTCACGTCCCGGAACGCCTGTTGAATGTGTGGCTCGAGTGCTTCGAACCTCTCTTTCGCCGGCCCCCGAAGCTCGCGGAAGAAATCGGCGGCCTGCCTGCGCCACAGGTCATTCATATCAACGCTCCGCTGCGCCTGGGCCGAGTTCGCCTCCCCGTCACTTCCTTTCGACGCAAACCGTCTTGTGAAATTCGGGTAGAGGAAACCCATCCCCCTGGCAATGGCACTCACGGGACGCGCCATCCTGCCCCATTCAGCACGCGCAATCTGCTCCGCCGCCAGCTCGTGACTTCCGACATTCGACTCGACGCACTGGTTGATGTCATCCATCTGCAGCGCGGCCACGAGCACCAGATCCGGCTTCAAAACCGGCACGGCCTTTTCGGCAAGGATGGCATAGTCTTTTGGGCACGCGCCGGGCCGGCCAAGGTTCAGGATCTCGATGTCTCGGCCCTCTTCTCGGAAACGGGCCTCTAATCGCTTCACCCACGTGTCCTCAAGATTGACGCCCCATCCGTACGTGAATGAATCTCCCAAAACGACAACACGTGTGGCGGCCCGAGCCCCAACGTCGAGTTCATAGTCGCGAATCCCGATGTTATTTGTCTCTACAGTGCACGCGAACTCGATCGTCTCGTATGTCGCGGTCCTGTGCGGCCGGAAAACCAGTCCCTCCGCAAGCACGTCCGGCCCTTGCGCCAGGCCCAGAAGTCGGTCCGCTACGATGGTTGCCACGAGCATGAAGATGACCGAGCCTGTGAGCAGGAGAGCGTTGATAATGGTATTTGACACACGGCGGCCCGAACCCCGCCGACGCCCCCGCGTCTTCCCGCTGTTCGTGCCCTTGATCATGGGCGGTATCTCCGGGTGTCACGGATATCAGGTGACACCCTCATGTGCCGGGTGGACTGGTACCGTACTTTTCAATAAAGGACCATTCTTTCGGACGCGCCGCCGCCAGTGCGGGACCGCCCGGGCGCTGGGACGTTTCGCGGACTCTCTGCGCTTGCGCGGAGGATGAGCGAATTCCCATGTCATGAGCCAGACGGAGCGTAAATTCCTTCATCCCCTCGTAATTCATGTGATGCGCGTCGAAAAAATACTCGTCTCTGCCGAAAAGGGATTTTTGATAATCCAATACTGAGGCCTCCGGGTACTGGGCGCACAAAGCCGCCACGCAGTCCTCATACGCATCTATCGGCATGCGTTTCGAGGCGGCGTCGTAGAATTGCTG
>CAZFOG010000529.1:2286-3442 GCA_964520685.1 uncultured Nitrospiraceae bacterium
AGGAAAGAGGCGGCGTTGACGCGGGTCACATGGCCGCGCTCGCGGAACCACATGCCGTAATTCTCATAGAAGCTGTACAGTTCGAGCGGCAGAATCACCGCACGAACACTCTCGGGGCGCCGCTTCAAAATGTAAGCGAGGCGAAAATAACACCGCAGATACCCTTCGCCGGGAGCACTGAGGTTCACGCTGTTCACCAGCACGTCCGGGTCAATGCCCCACATCGAGTGTGAATCGCCGAGAATCACGATGCGGCTTCCGCTCGTGTCGCGTACAAACGCAGTCTCCCGGGCCAGGGACGGGTCCTGTCCCTCAATCCACGTCATGAAAGCATGACGCGTGCCGAGATGCACCAGCAGCACTACCAAAAGAAATGGGACGATGCGAAACACCGGCCGCGCCATTGGTCTTCTGCCTCCTCCGGGTGGTGTGTGTACCACGCATGTGAACCACCCGCGTCAGAATTGAAAATAGATAAACGCCTCGGAAATGAACTTGCCGAACGCAACGATACAGAGCAGCAACCCGCAGTATGCGGCCCACCGCACGGGCAACGGACGCCGGTATAACCACTGTTCCACGGACCCCCGGCTCTGGCACACGTGAAAGAACTCCATGACAAGAATCGCGACGGCGCCCGCAATGACCTCCTTCGCGTTCATGGGCTGGAACAAAGCGGGATCCAGCAGGCGGAAATCGCGGAACATCGCCCGGAGCAGAATGCCAACATCGCTCAGACTGTTTGCCCGGAACAGCACCCACGAAAACAGCACGAGGTGAAACGTAACAAACATCCGCCAGATACGATGTACTCGAGGCATGCGGGCCAGTCCCATGAACTCGTGAAGCCGGGTCCTCGCAGGCAGCGTCAGGATACTGGTCACCAGGTAGACGCCATGAAGCAGTCCCCATAGCACAAAAGTCCAGTCAGCACCATGCCAAAGGCCGCTCAGTACAAAGGTCAACACCAGGTTCCGGTACCATTTCAGCTTCGACACCCGGTTTCCACCCAGAGAGATGTAGAGATAGTCGCGCATCCACGTCGAAAGCGAAATGTGCCACCGGCGCCAGAAATCCGAAATCGAGATCGCAAAAAAGGGCCGCCGGAAGTTCTCCATCAGGTCATAGCCCATGACCCGCGCCGCACCGATGGCGA
>CAZFOG010000530.1:0-3396 GCA_964520685.1 uncultured Nitrospiraceae bacterium
GGATGCCGTCGACGATGGTGTAGACTTCTTTTTCCGGGAGGGGGTTGACCCGGCGGAACTGGGCGTGGAAATAGGGGGTATCTTCCGGAATATCTTCCAGAGAATAGTCTATTTGGTAATAGACCGTTGCCCGTTTGTCTCCCCGGTTCTCCATGGTGATGCGGCATCCCTTCCGGAAGGGCATCTGCCAATAGGAATTGAATCCGCTCCTCGGGTTTACGCACAGCGCGAGGGACGTGATACGGGGCTCTTTGCCCATACCCCATCCGGCGGCGAAGAAGTCGCCCACGGGAACCTCGACCGAGGGTTCGGTCTCGCCGTCCCAGTAGAAGCGGAAGATCATGAGGCGGTAATCGCCCACGGGGGTCATCCAGATGTGATTGATCACCCCGGAGCCGTTGATCTCGCCCAGGGTGAAGGTCGTTCCGGGCTCGATGTGGATGTAGGGGTTCACTTTCCATCCCTGGCCGAGTTCGCGGGCGGCCCGGGCAGCAGTGCCTTCCTCGAGGGTGGCCATGCCGCCTTTGCCCTTTTCGCCCGTGAAATTCTCGGGACTTATGGACCGCGTGTCCGCGTCTTTGAGGTGCATCAGCTGGCTCATATCCGTGGACTGGGCCATGGCTGCCAGCGATAATCCCGCCGCAGCAAGCATGGTGATCAGGCTGACAAGAAGGCTCATTTTCATGACAGGCATCGCTCCCTCGGTTTGGCTCCCATACTCCTCCTGCGCGGCCTTGACCTTACCCTGAACGATTGTGGGAGGTCAATATCGGGTGGTTGTCTCTATCATCGCGCAGGGATTGAGGCATGGCGGTTCGTATGTTCCCGGCCACGACATCGATGATTTCATCCGTTGGAGGCGTGAGATCTCACACGGGAGACGCCGGGAACACCGATTCCCTCCTGCGTGTCAGCGTGCATCGCCGATGAGCACGAAAGGCGCCCAGTGAAATGGATTGGGATAGGCTTTCATGGTGGCCAATCTGGCTTTTTGCAGCGCCTCTGCCTTGGTCATGCTCCCCAAGTTCTGATAGAAGTGCTGCATCAGGAACGCAGTTGAACGGTCGTCGACGGTCCACAGGGTGGCGATGATGGAGGGCGTGCCGGCGGCGAGGAAGCCGCGGGTCAGCCCCATGAGTTCGTTGCCGGTGCTCATTTCGCCCAGACCGCTGTTGCAGGCGCTGAGCACGACGAGGGAGGCGGAAAGGTCGAGGTCGAAGAGTTCGCCGGCGTGGAGGTACCCGTCGTTATGGTCGTCCGGGGCGAGCCGGAGGGAGGTGAGCATGGGTTCGTCGTGGTTCAGTTCGCCGTGGCAGGCGAAATGGAGGATATCGAACTGATAGCCCAGCTCTTTCACGGCGGTTTCTGTTGCGGCGTCAAAGGTGAGGATTTTGGCGTCACTGAAGAGCCCTTCTAGACCCTGCACCTCATTTTCGGCATGGACGAGGCGGAAGGCGGGGTTCTTGAGGTTTGGATTGCCGAGGGCGAGCACGGCTTCACGGGCTTCGCGGGCTTTGTCGAGGCAGATCCGAAGCACGCTGGCGCTGGGCACATAGGCAATGGCGAATTGCTCGGCGAAGTAGGTGCCACTTTTTTTGAGCGCCTCGAAGGGAACGCGGTTGAGGGCCGCGTCGGGGGAAATGTAGACGATTTCGGTGTCGATGTAGGGTAGAACCGGCTCGATAAGCATGGAATAGAGCAGCTCGGAATTCTGGTCCAGGGCTTCCTCGGCGCTCAGGGCGGTATCGGGCTGCGGCGTCCCTTCATCGGATTCAAGCGAGAGGTCTCTGACCGCATCCGAGATTTCGAGTCCGAGACCCGGCAGGCAGGCCAACATGGCCTCGGCCAGCGCGGCCTGGGTCGCCTCTTTGAGAGCCACCGCGTGGACGCCGTCCTTTGTGACGACAGTGGCCGCCGTGCCCCAATTTCCCACGACATAGGTGACGAAGGTGAAATTGTGGGCGGCGGCAAGTTCCTGAACTTCCTCAAGAGAGATGGGATCCACCTGTTCGAAACAGCGTATTTCCTGTTCGGCGACAGCCACGTCCTCCTTTAGCCGCTCGTAGTTGGTCTTTTCGATGCTGAGTGTACGTTCGAGGCTGCGTAGGGCCGCCTGTTCGTTAGTGACCTTCACTTCTTCAATCTGTTGCTCGATATTCTCAACACGAGCAACCAGCGTCTGCTGCTCGCGGCGCTTTTCGCGAACCACCACGCGCCGGGAATCGGACGCCTGGCTGCCAAGAAGGTCGAGCAACGCGCGGCCCTTGTATTGCTCTGAATAGTTGAAGGCGGCGATGGGATCCGACTTTGCCAACGCGCATTGAACGAGGTTTTCGGCAAATGCCCGCTTCCAGATATCACCACCGACCTTTCGCCGGAACTCGTCGGCGCCCAGAAGCGACCGAATGGCGATAAGACGGTCGACGGCTCGTTGGCCGTATGCAATGGCAGTGTCGTAGTCATCTTCACGAAGTGCGATTGTCGTGAGCATATTGAGAACGAAGGGCCCCATTTTGACGCCGCGAATATCGTTGTTACGACAGTAGAATTCGAAGATCATTTCGAGCAGTTCCCTGGCTCCCTCGAAGTTCTCCTCTTCGAGAAGAAACAGGACTTCTGAGTAGGCGGCGGTGGCTTTCGCCTCGTTGATTTTCTCGCCGCGCTTTGGGAGAAACTTCTGAAGTTGCTCGCGGCATTCTCGGGTGCGCGGGTCGTCGATTCCATAAACCTCTTGCATGGCATTCGCTTTCTCCGACAGAGCAAAAATGATCATGAGAATATGGCCTGCATCCGTGGCGCATTCGTGCTCTCTCTCGTAAGCATTCAAGGCTTTCGCGTAGAGTTCCTTATCCTGAGAATCGCCGGCCATTGCCCAGAAGATATTGCCGAGAGCCTGGTATGCAAATGCCATGTCCGTCTTGTTGCCGGATTTCGTGTAGAACTCAATCGATTTCTTCGCGTATTCGATGGATTCGTCAACATTTCCGACATGCGACGCGAATTGAGAGAGGCACAGGTAGGACCACCCGAGCGTGCCGTAGGCACCGGGATCATCGGGACACACTTCAACGACCCTTTCGTACTCAGCGGCCTCGCGGTCAGGCCGGCTTTTCTCGCGGTGCCGGTCCGCAAGGGCGATGTGGCTGTTCAATGCATGCCAACTCTTGTCTGTAAGGGTCAATCTCTGGGTGAAGATGACGTATTCCTGCGCTTCTGCGCGGGCTTCGGGCGGACTCAACTCCAGGGCTTTCTGCATGTGGGCCAACGCTTCATCGTAATCACCCAGAAGCCGGCAGGCGTCACCCAGCCAGAGACGATAGCGGAAATTATCAGGGCACTCGTTCCCCAAATCGCCGGATAACTTCGCGGATTTGGCTGCGGGCTGGACTGGGAGCC
>CAZFOG010000531.1:0-3389 GCA_964520685.1 uncultured Nitrospiraceae bacterium
AGAAACGAACGGGAAGCGGGAAGTGTTTTACCCCGGCGAAGATTTTTTCCGCGGGCCTCCGTCCCGCCTCGCCGCTTCCATCCATGCGCATCATAAGGCGGCGGGATGAAAAGGCCATGGGAAAAGATAAGAAACGGATGAGAAATCCGGGAAGGTTTCCCAAGGGACGGTTCGCTGATTTGTCAAGGGACGGTTCGCTGACGATATCCTCATCTCCCCGTATTCATTCACGATGCTGAACGCATCGCGGGCAAAGAAAAGCCCTTTCGCGGGATGTTACCCGTCCGGACTTTATCGCACAGCGCCCTCCGGGGCGCTTTTTTGTTGCCTGGGATGGGACGAAAGGGGGCGGGGAAAGGACAAGCGGGAGATTCGTAACGGTTTGTTGACAGAAATTCTCATATAATGTACACTTTTCGAGAAACAGTGCGGAGGAGCCATGTACAGCAAGGGATTCACAGAAAAACTGAAGGAACGGATCAGCGCGTTTCCGGAAGGCACCCCCTTTATCGCGAAGGATTTTGCCGATATCACAGACGCGCATACGGTCAGGCGTCTGATCAACCTGATGGTCCTGCGGGGAGAACTGGGCAGGATCATTCCGGGCGTTTACGTCCGCCCCAAAAGGAGCCGGCTGGTTGACGAGGCCATTCCGGCTGATCCCCACAGGGTTGCCGAGGCGATCGCCCGGTCGAACGGATGGACCATTACGCCCAGCGGGGAAACGGCGTTGAACCGCATCGGACTGTCGCCCCAGATACCTGCCGCATGGACATATCTCAGCGACGGTCCGTACAAAGAGTATCTGTACAATGGGACCAGGATCAGGTTCAAGAGAACGACCGGTAAAAACCTCAAGGGGCTTTCTCCCTCTTCCCGCCTGGTCGTTCAGGGAATCAAGGCACTGGGAAAGATCGGAATGACGGACGCGGTCATCAGGCACCTGTCCGGACGCCTGAGCGCGGAAGAAAAAAAGAGGCTGGCGGAGGAAACGCCCATGGTCACCGAATGGATCCGGGACGTGATCATGGAAGTGACAGGGAGGGAGCCGGAATGATAGAAATCGCCAGGCTGAACGCTGAAGACCGGGCGGACCTTTAAAACAGCTGGAGAATGAAATCAACGCTCGGACCCAGGGGTGATTCCCTTCCGTCCGTCCACAATTCCGCACAGCGCCCTCCGGGGCGTTTTTTGTTGCCCGGCCAGGGCGAAAAAGGGGGCGGGTGCGGGACCTTATCCTCAAGTCAGACCAGGCGCTATTGTATATGCCCTGCATCATCGTGGAACCTTCCCTGGACGACCAGACGACCAGGGCAACACACAGGGAACCCGTGAGTTTCTTTCAATAGGGCAGCCATCGTTCGGGAGCGGGAAGTTCGAATATCAGGCTGTCCATATCGCCCCAGACGATGACCTTGTCTTTACGGATCTCGATGTGCGCTATGTCCGAGTATGCGATGCGCCCCATGAGCGTGTACGCGCGGTACGGCTCATTGAAGAGCATCACGTCAAAGGAATCGGCTTCTTCCTCAGGGAGCACCAGCAGCACCAGCTGATCCTGGGAACCTGCCAGCACCTCATAGCTTCCGGTCAGCCCAAAGGTGACCGTTCCGTTCTCGACAGTACCAAACCAGCCATCGTGCCGGACCCATACGGTCCTGCCGAAGGAAAAGGCCGACAGGATAGGCTCCTGCGGACTGTAGAAGACGGTTTCGCTCTTCCCGTCCCATAAAAGCAGCTGATTCAGGGAAAAATTGGCCAGCAGCACCTTGTTGCCGGGCATCATGGCGATCACGGGCCCGGAGACAGACCCCAGGATCTCCCTGCCCTTCCCTTCCCGGTCCATGCGGCCCACGTCGTTTGAAGAGGTGAAATAGTAGATGTATTTGCTGTCCGCGAAGAATACCATGTCCGCCGCGTCAATGGGCAGCGGCGTGGAACGCCATCCATAGCCGGTGTCTTCCGGGGGTCCCTCGTCGGGGTCAGGGTCATAATAGGCGGACGCATCCCATGTACTGAGCAGCCATCCCTCGTCGCTGTCAAGCCGAACAATCCCGTCCTCCAGGGGAAGGAAGCCGTTTGGGTTGTCTTCCCCGATCATCACCATCTCCCACCCTTCCGGCGTCCAGCTGGCGATGCAGAATTCGCCCTCGAAAAAGGCCCGGTGGACCGTGCTTTCGCCGACGCAGGCGAAGTCCACCAGATTGCCCCAGCCGCTTGAGGTGATGGAAGCGACCTCGTCATCAAACAGCGCCGCCTGCTTTTCGTCTGCCACATACCAGTCGACCGGTTCGGCGGGTGAAGGCGGAGGGTAATCGTTGAAATAGACCGCGGACTGCGAGGCGCCGTCCTCCAGGTACCGGATGTTGAGCCCCGCAGCGTAGGCCCAAACGGCGGCGTACGAACCCCTGAACACCTTCACTTCAAGCCTGTCGCTGCCGCGGAACGCATACATGCCGATAATGGACAAGCTTTCCGGCAGGTTCAGTGAGGTCAGATTACGGCAGCCGGCAAACGCGCTGTCGCCAATGACCAGGAGGCTTTCCGGAAGGACAAGGGAAACCAGGCCGCTGCCAAAGAACGCCCTGTCGCCAATGTCGGTGACTTGACGCCCATCCAGCTCCATCGGCATGACGAGTTCAGTGCCGGACCCCGTATACCCCGTGATCGTGACGGACCCATCCTCATTGATGACATACTGATAGCCGCCGCTTGAGTATTCCTGCTCATCCGCGCGCGACAAACAAACAGCGCCGCTTATCAGCAGGGCCAGTGTCAGAAGAAGAAGGAGCAAACGTTTCATGTTCAACCCCCCTGTTCATTTTGTCAGGTTGTCTTGGCTTTTGGGTCTGTATGCGGATGCGTGATTGTTCAGAAAAATCGTCAAGGAACCGCGGTGCCGCGCATGCGTTGTAAAGATACCTGCTGGTTGCGGAAACGCCGGTCAATCCGGTCCTTCATATTCCTGCCTTTGGTAATGGTACACTACATGTCCAAAACTCTGGCTGTGAACATCGATGAACCGTTTCTGCCCAGTCTCACCATTGGGGAACTGGGCCGAAACATGAAGGGTATCGCTGCCTTTGTCAATGATCCCGTCGTGCCCGCGGACGTCGGCGATCGACCTTCCTTTTTCATCCTTGAAACCGAGCCTGCCGACGGCCATCCAGTCCCCGGCTGTGGGCATCCTGCCGTTGTCCAAATACTGGTCCAGGCTCAGCGAGATGGTTATGTCAACGTATTGCCAGGGAAGGTAGCGCTGTTTCGGTTCTGTCCAGTGAAAAGACATGTGCTGGAGCGCGTAATTGTGATTCCCCCAATCCGGGTCAATATGCACGTACTTTGTCGCCATCCCCCGGCTGACCGAATACTTTAGATAGGAGTATTCC
>CAZFOG010000532.1:0-3376 GCA_964520685.1 uncultured Nitrospiraceae bacterium
CGGACGGGGAAGCGTTTGCAGTGGCCGAATGGGAGGACAAAATCCTGACGATCACCACGGCAGAGCACCTGTATGTGGATAATCCGCTGCGCTTCAGCCCGACAGTTGGGCACGCGAAACTCCAGCCCGAATACCGGGACGCGGTCTTCGAGATTGCCGAGGCCGAGCTCTACGACATCGCAGCCGACCCGGCCGAGCAGGTCAATATCGTTGACTCGAGGAGAAAGGAGGCCCGCCGTTTGCGTGATAGGTTGGACGACTGGGCAGAGCGAAACGGGTGGGTGCGCGGAACGGAGACCGCGCCAAGGGAACTCGACGAAGAGACAAAACGGGCTTTGGAAGACATGGGTTACTTGAGGTAACCCCCGACTCCACCTATGGCCCGTTTGCGGCGATGGCCTGCAGTCCCGCCGTGAACCAGATGGGGCTCGACCACGCCATTTCGCCGTCGTCGCGGGTCACGCGCGCGTAATACCACACGGGCAGCGAGCGGGGCGGTTCGGGGTCTTGCCAGTCCAACGCCAACTCGGGTCCATTTCCCTGGGCCGTGAGGACTGGCTGATTATTGCGCAGAATCACCGCTTCTGTGATTCGCCCGACTGTCAGTGCCTCGATTCGAATTGTGACGGTTTCGGGCAGGCCGCCCTCGACAATCTCTCCGAGGACATGGCCGTTGGCCGTGACAAACAGCGAGAACCGCCCATCGGTCGTCGCGAACGTGCGCCGGGCCCTGAGGCTCTCGAAGATGGCTGCGCGGGTCAGGGCCTCGGCCCATACTCCGGTCTTGCCGTAGCCTCCGCCGTGATCGGGGCTGGCGGCCACGCCGGTCATGATTCCGCGCGCCCAGGCGTCCTGGAGGAAATGCCCGGTTTGCTGCAGTGAATGCTCAGCCTGGCGTGGGCAGCCGAGACACTCGTACGAGCCCCGGTGTTGCCAGATTTCCGCCAATGGTTCGAGCCGGGGGTTGTGGTGCGCCCAACCCACGGGGCAGTTCATGGTATCGGCCAGTTGATGGGGAATCACGATGCTTGTCTCCGGGTCCAATCGGCTCCAGAGGGATTCGACGGAACTTTCAGCCGTCGCAACAAAGAAGTCGGGGAAGCTCAAATCGCGGTGAATGATGGTACGATGTCCCAGCCCCGTGGCCGGCAATCCCGTGTCTTTGGTCCATTCCTGGCCTAGAAACGTGACGAATGCATTGGGGTCATGGTGTGTGCGCGCGCGCTCCGCCGCGCTTTTCCAGCGCAGCGGGTCAAAATCAAAGCCGTGATCGGTGACCGCCGTGAAGTCCAGACCCTCGAGGTCTTTCTGAACAACATATAGGTCATCGAGGCGGGGACTGACCTTCCGGAGGCATATCGAGATATCCGAATGTTCGTGCAAGTCTCCGAAAAACAGCGTAAACGACCGCTCGTCTGCGCGTTTCACGGGTCTCGCGGGCAGTGGCGCATTCCGGCGGAGGCGCTCTGACAGCGTGAAATCCGTATGGGGGAGGTCCAGTGTGGTTGTTTCAGGCGCGCTGGCCGGAGACGATGCGGATTCCGTTCCCTGGACAACGCATATGCCTGCAAACCGGGGGACATCGAGCCTGGTGCTGGTCCGAGCATACGCCAAGTCTTCGTGACTTAGCGCCGCGACGCACCCGGCGTTGGAAAGGGCCAGGGGTACAGGAATCGAGAACGCGGCACTGTGTTTCAGTACCCGGGCACCGTGCCATTGCGAGCCGGAGTAGCGTGCCAGCACAGGCTCCCACCCATCCGACCACCTTCGGAAACTCACCCAGAGGGTGTTGTGGCCGTCAACGAGAATCCGCGGAGATCGTACGCTGCCGGCCGTCGCGAGGGGGCTTTCATTCAGCCCGAGCGGCATTTCGAGGGTGCCGTTAATGTACCGGGCGATAACGATGCGCTCGTCCTCGAGCCAATGGACCTTGTGTTCCTTGAAGGCGCATGCCTCCCATGCCAGCCACACGGTGTCGTGGTGGGCGAAGGCGTGCGCGTGGCGTTCGATGCGGGGGTCACGCGTAATGTGCACTTCGTTTTGCCATTTTCCTCCTTCATACCACGCCCCGTAGAGGTCCCACGACGGCGGGTAGCTGTCCGTGCGGCAGGAATCCCAAACGGCGAAGGCGCGGCCATCGGACAAGACACACACACTGGGCGAGCGGGAACTGTGCTCCCGGGAAGAGAGCACCGTGGGCTGCGAAGGTCTATCGGGGCTGAGCCAGGCAGAGCGGACTACGCGGTGTGGTCCCTGGCGGCTCTCCCACACGAGGCAGGCGGTTCCTCCGGCCCACGCCACATTTGGAAGGATTCCTTCCCATCCATCGGGACTATGCAAGGGGATGGCGGCAGGATCGGTGGAATCGTCAGGGAACAGGGCATAGTGAACGCGCCACTTCCCCTCGCGTTCGGCGGCAAACGCGAGCAGACAGCCCGAAGGCGAGACGTCGAGGGCGGGCCGTTCGAGTCCCGCGCCGGGTTCCGCCGGGTAGCGCCACACAAGCTGCGTGCCCGTCTCCGAGATGGTGCGCAAGCGGATTTCGGCGCGCGGCCCCGAACGTGCTACGGTAGCAAGCCACAGGACGCCGTGCGGCTCGCTATCCATGGCGGGGTCCATTTCAAGCCATTCCGCAGTCGCGGGGGGAAAGCGGTGGGCTTTGACCGCAACATCATCCAGCCAGAGGGTGGCGGCATTGTGCTCGTCTCGATTCTGGAACCGCAGCACAATCTCGATGATGCCTGCGTCTCCGACGTGAATGCCGCGATCCTGAAAAGACCACTCGGGCGACAGGTATCCGAGTGCGATGTCACGCTGCTGGCCATCGCTGAACCGGAGTCTTGCAGTTGCCTCGACGGTTCCTGAAGCGCGCGCCCAGAACCCGAGCGACACGCGCGCATTCGAGGCTCGAGGAATGCTGAGGGGGATAGCAAGGTATTTCCCCGGGTCTTCCAGGTCTGCCGCCAGGCACTTTTCCCCCTTGAGGGCGCCGGAGGAGGAAATGCGCTGTTGGATTCGGGACTCGTGCTTTTCGTCTTGTTCGAATCCGTATGAACACAAGGTTCTCGGGGCCGCTTCCACGTACGATGGGAAGGAGGGTATCGAT
Organism: uncultured Nitrospiraceae bacterium; assembly: GCA_964520685.1. Taxonomy (GTDB): domain Bacteria; phylum Hydrogenedentota; class Hydrogenedentia; order Hydrogenedentales; family SLHB01; genus UBA2224. The sequence continues at coordinate 3,107 of CAZFOG010000532.1, forward strand.
GCGGCATCGGGCTCGGGAACGCGGTTGCACGAGCAGGCAACGCACAGCACGGCAAGCGCGACCATGTAGATGCGCATTCTCATCCCGTGTTCCTCTATTGCTTCATGAATGTGTACACGCCGGGGGCGGAGAGTTTGAATGGGGGACCGGGCACGCCGTTTTTGCTGTGCCAGCGAGGCGGCAATTCGACCGCCAGGGGATCTTGCGGAGTGTCTTTGAGCGCTATCCGCAGGCTGCTGTTCGTTGCGAGGATGTCCATGCGGGTGCCGC
>CAZFOG010000533.1:0-3370 GCA_964520685.1 uncultured Nitrospiraceae bacterium
TGGTATGGCCCACGTTGCGCTCGTCGCGGTATACCGTGTGCGGCAGCGCCCCCTTGAACAACAGCGCTCCAGGCGCGGGCTTCCCGTCGGGCGTCACTACTTCGCCCTCGATGACCGCCCCGCGTTTCAGTTCGACCACCACGCCGGTTACAGGCTGCTCGTCAGTCGTGACGCTTATGGGGGTCTTCTTCCACGCATAGCCATCCGCCCACGTATAAAGGAAGGTGTCTCGCACATGGACGCGTGTGAGGTTGAACCGGCCTTCATCATCGTGGAATCGTTTCGCAAGCTGCTGCATCTGGTCGCTCAGGCGGGAAAGCTCCATGTCGCCACGTTCGTACATGTTGAAGCTCGCTACTGGCTGCTTCGTGTCGGCGTCGATGACCTTGCCGTGCACTTCCGTAAGATCCAGCAGGGTCACAGAGACATTTCGCGTACCCACCGGTATGGCGAGAAGATTCGCTTCGCTGTGGTCACGGTGCCCGAATAAAATGTCGAACCTTCGTTGTGGCAGCCCCGTAAGCTCGAACGTGCCGTTCGATGACGTGCGGGCCACCTTATTAAGATGCGGAATGCGTGCAGTTACTCCCTCGATGGGTTTTCCGGCTTTGTCCTTCACGCGTCCCGCAATCACACCGGTATCGCCCGGCTCTTGCTTAGGGCGGTAGGCAAGTGTGAGACCCTCGAGCGTGCCGCCCGCAGGGACGACGATGTCCTCATACTTGGTACCTTCGTTGATGTTCATCTCATTGGGGGTGACGCGGACCGTGGTGGGTCCGGGCAGGAGCCCCGTCACCGAGAACTCACCGTTTTCGTCGGTTCGTACTTTGTCCCACCCCAGTTGGCGGGCATCCCGATGGTGAACATAGATTTCTGCTTTCGGCAGGGGCCGGCCGGCTTCATCCGTCGCTGTGCCCTTGATCGCTCCGGCAGAACCCAATTCGATCGTGAGGGGAGCGTTGCCTTCCAGGCCGATGGTCAAAGGGCCGACCGGGGCGCTGATCCGGTCGTGTTTGCGGGCGATGAGTTCCAGCCCCGTCGTGGGGGGCAAGCCGGGTAGCAGGAAGCGGCCGCTTTTGTCGCACGCCACGTGGTCATGCCGATCCTGGCCGATGACGCAGTTCACCTTGGCCCGCGGCACCGGGTTCCCCTCGGCGTCGACCACCTTGCCGGTGAGCCGGATGCCGTGGGAGAGGGCGAAATCGACGCCGGACACCGTCTCGCCCGCAACGACGCGTATTTCTTTGGCGTTCTTGCCGTCAAACAGCCGGGGATACCCTTCGGGCGGGGACCAGCAGATGTTGTAATTGCCCGAAGGCAGGCCCGTAAGAATATAGGTACCGTCAGCATCGGTGTCCATGGTCCGGTAACGCACGATCTCTCTTGGCTGCGGGTAGGTAAAGATCTTGACCCCCGCCAGGAGTTCGCCCGAGTCCGCATCGGTGACGCGCCCCATGACCAGCCCGCCGGGTTCGACGGGGACTTGGACGCGTGGAGTCTCTTTGCCATCCTCTACCTTGAATGCAACGGGTTCGCCCGACGAAATCCACTCCGGATCATCGGCGATGATAGTGTAATCGCCTTCACGAAGCCCTCCTACCGCGAACGCGCCATTCTCGCCGCTCGTGGTTTGAAAGCGTTCGCGCTTCAAGGTGGAGGATTGGACGAGCACGGGGATTCCGGCCAACGGCGTGCCGGAGGCGCTGTCCACAGCCTTGCCCGCAAGGGCCTGTCCCGTGCCGAGCACGAGTTCGACGTTTTCGCTCCCGGCCTGGATGAAGTCCGTAAGCAATGACTCATGGCCTTCCGCGCGAATAAGGAACTGCCATTTACCCACAAACACGGGAATCGTTTCGAAACGGCCTTCGCCATCCGTGGTCGCCCGCGCGGCGGTGGTTTCCGCCAGTGGAAGATCGCCATCTTCCAGGTCGCACCTGTGGGGATAGAGTACCGCGCCGGCGATGGCGCGGCCCGAGGCATCGACGACCCGCCCGCGAATCGGCGCCGCCGGGAGGAGGGTCATGTCGAGGAAGGGTTCGGGGTCGTAGGCATCAGCAGTCGCTTCCTCGGTGGCGGCCGCATGCTCCGTGGACGCGAGCACCACGTAGTCACCGCGGGGCAGGTCCTCAAACAGAAACGCCCCGTCGTCGCCGGTTTTCATGGACATCGCCACCGCGTCCTCCGGCTCGCACTCGAACCCGGCGCTGGTGACGCGTTCCAGCCGGACCGTCGCGCCGGGTTGGTCGACTTTCCCCGAGATGCCGTAGATGCCGGTCGGCCGGGTCGTTTCGGCGCTCGCAACGTCGGCTCTCCCCTCGGGCGCGCCGAGGACCGACGCCATGCGCTGGCGTTGGGGGAGCGGCGCGCCGGGTTCCGCCGGTTCGCCCGACGCGGCCGGAGCTGCCGTTGCGCTGAGATGATTCGCCGCCGGTACCGCCTCTTCTCCATTCTGGAGGCTTACAACCCCTACCACACCGCCGATGACCGCCACCGCGGCCACCAGCGCAATCCCTGCCTTTGACGTCAATAGTCCCATGAGCATCTGCAGACCCCCTATCGTCATGCCTGACGTTGCCGCGGCCGTCGTGCCGGCGGACGACCCTGCGCCCGCCGTCGCCGCGGTCCCGGTTTCCGCGCTCGCGCGCTCCCAGCTTGCGGAGGCCCCCGCTACGGCCCCGATGATCGACAGGGCGCGTTTCTCGAGCGCCTTGTCGGACTCGCGATCGCGGCCGAATTCATCGAGCAACTGTTTGCCGAGGGCTTCGCGGGCGCGTTGAAGGCGTTTTCGTACCGCCGCGTGGGATAGTTCGAGCAATTGGGCCATCTCCCGCGTTTTGACGCCCGCGAAATAGTGCATGTAGAGGACCTCGCGGAAGTCTTCGTCCAATTCCTCGACGCGCCGGCGCAGGAGGGCGCGCATCTCCCGGGCTTCCAGTTCGCGGGCGGCATCCTTGAAGGGTTCGGCGGTCTCCTCGATGCACGCGTTCAGCCGTCTTTCGCGCGTGCGCTTCGCGAGCCAGTCGTTGGCCTTGTTTCGGGCGATGCGCAACAGCCACGCACCGAACTTGGCGGGTTCCTGGAGCGTGTCGAGGGCGTTGTAGGCCCCCAGGAACGCCTCCTGGGCGATATCCTCGGCGTCGGCGAAACTCCCGGACCGCGCCCGGCCCACGGCGTGCACCGCAGGCAGGTAGCGCCGCACGAGAAGTCCGTAGGCGTCGCGTTCCCCCGCCAGGACCCGCGTCACCAGTTGCGCATCGTTTTGTTTCAGGGCAAACAACACAGCCGAACTCCTTCGTCTGCCTTATAGTCTCTCCCCGCGCCGGGAATGTGACAGGGAGAGGGGGTCTTCCCCAGCAAGGTAGGCCAAACG
>CAZFOG010000534.1:0-3356 GCA_964520685.1 uncultured Nitrospiraceae bacterium
TCCACCGCGCCGTCCTGGGCGGTTTCGGGTTTTGACGGAGACGTCACGAACACGCGTTCGCCCCAGATGACCGGGCTACCGCCGCTCCACCAGGGCAGTGGGGTCTTCCAGACTAAGTTCTCGGCTTCACTCCAGGATACCGGGAGGCCTGTTGCGTCACTCACATTGTTCTGGGAGGGTCCGCGCCATTGCGGCCAGTTCTCTTCGGCACCGGCGACACCGGCCAGCACGAACACCGCCATCCACAAAGCCACTTGAAATCTCGATCCGCGCATACGGCCTCCTCTTGCACAACTACAGGCAGGAATCACTCCGAATTCGTCTCCGCGATGGCGTACAGGCGCTGCATCGTGGCCACGTAGAGCACGCCGTTGGCGGCCACGGGGGTACTGTTGATTGGGGACTCGAACTCCGTCGAAAGAAGCACCTCTTTCTCTTTCGATGCGGCGAAAATGCAGAAATCACGCCCCTGCGAACCCACAAACGCCTTCCCGTCCGCCACCAGAACCGAACCCCAGATATCCCGCCGGAGCTTGTGGGTCCAGTACGGCTCGCCCGTCTCGGCATCGACACAATGGACAAGACCCCGGCAATCCGTCACAAAAACAAGTCCGTCCGCGATGGCAGGCGTCGAACACGCGTGCAGCTCGAGGGGATAAGACCACAGCTCCGCGGTGGCCGTGGTGTCGCCCGTCTGCGTTGCGTCGAAACATTTGAGCCAGGCCTTCTTCTTGCCCCACCAGATGTCGCCGCCCACCGTGACGTAGATTCGGTTGTTGAAGAATACGGGCATGCCCTTGATGTTGCTGGGACTCTCCTGCAGATTCCGCTGATAACTGCGCACATCTTCCTTCGGAGCAGTGGGGTCGCAATCAAACCGCCACACACGCTCGAACGGCATGCGCATCTCGGGCATGACGGACGGGTTCAGCGCCGCGAAGGCATAACACACGCCGTCCCCGCCTCCGAAGAACACCAGCTTCCGTCCGCTCACGTCCCCCATCGCCGGCGATGACCACGTGGAATGGAAGATCATCGGACCGATCTGCTCGGCATCCTGGGCCACGACCCGGCCCGTGTCCTTGTCGAGGGCAATCAGGCTGGGGGCGTCGGGTTTGCGAATGACCTGGTGCGTGTTGTCCACGCCGTTGCAGGTATTGGCGTACAAATAGGGTCCATCGAGCAGGAGAGAACAATGGGCGGAATCGTGGGGATACATGCCCACGGCCTGTTGCATGTCCGTCAGCCATACTATGTCCGCGTCGAGGGCCGTCACCTCCATGGCCGGCTCGCCCCGCGGGGCCATGTGCTGCCCTTCATCAACGTACGGCCCGTCGTTTCCGTTCGCCTGACCGTTCAAATCGAGACAGACCACCTCGCAGCGGTTCGTGACCGAATAGACACGCTCCCCCTCCACCGTCGGCGGAGAACACCAGCCAATGTTGGGCCAATCGAGATAGGGGTCATCTTCAAGACGCGGCACTACGAGTTGCCACACGAGGCTGCCGTCGGGTTCATTCAGGCAGAGCAACACGGCACGATCCCCCTGATGCCTGGGATCGCGCGGCTCTGCGTTGTTTGCACCGATCAGCACTTTTCCCGATGCGATGACCGGCGAGGCGTAGGCGTCGGTTCCCAGCGGCACCGACCATTTGATATTCTCGCCCGTCGCGAGATCGAAATGCCGCGGAAGCCCCGCCTCACTCGACACCATGTTGCGCGAATGCCGTTCACCCCACTGCGGCCGGTCCTCCGCGGCAGCGCACAGCGAAAACCCTGCCGCAGCCCCGGCAAGGAAAAAGCGAAGCAAGAACGGGCACATCTTCATTCAATCATTCCCATGCCTGGCATGCGGCAGTTTCCACATGCGGGGTCCGGTGGAGTTACTTCACGCACTGCAGAAAACAGGATGCTTCCGAGAGACTTCCAGAAGCGCTGTCATCATACCTGCGGCGCCGTCCGGCATCAAACCGCCGCGCGTTCGGCCTCCTCCATGGCTATCGAGGCCCATTCCCATAAACGGCGCGGCTCGTACCGCACGGTCGAGATGTCCTTCATGATAAGTTCGACGTGGCACGCACCCTCGGTCGTTTCAAGAAACTGGCGAATGCGCCGGCGGGCCTCGTCAGGGTCCCAGCGGCTCTCGGCCAGTATCGCCGGATTGGGTTTGTGACTGATGACGTAGTCGCCGCCGATTCCGCCGATTGCCCGTTCGGGTTCGCACCACGGACTCACCGAGATCTTGCGAAGATTGGGTATGCGCCGGAGAATATCGAGCTTGCCATCCAGGGGTTCACAACAGCCATAGTACGTGAGCCCCCAGCGTTCCAGCCAGCGCATATCATGAGCGAGAGCGAAATCCCAGTGCATCTCGGGCGAAACAGACGAAAAGATCTGCGCATTGGAACAACCCCACATGTTGTGCGGTCTGACGTGGCCGGGCTCGTAATCGTCGCCCGGCAGCTCTCTCGTGTACCCGTACCCTCCGGAACCCACCCGCGTGTTGGTGCAATCCAGCGACAAAAGGTTCTGTTCGACGAACTGGTCAAGCTCCACCAACCACGCATCCACCATGCGGTCTACCGCGTCATGCACCAATTCAGGACGCGCCACAAGATCCAGCATCGCCTCCTCGACGCCCCACCACCGAATCAGGTAATCCCACGGGGTGAACCAGATATGGGTCTGCCCCACTTTGCGGACGGGAAGGATACCCTCATAGACCTCGCACATCGCTTCGTAGCCGATCGCGGTGGCGGTTTCGTCATGCGCAACCTTCGGCATCCGGATCTTCTCGAGATCGGCCGCCTCGCGAATCTGGATGTTGAAATGGCGCGAGCAAATGTCGCTCGTCTCGTCCATTCTGATTGTGTCAACGTCTTCGATAATGCCGAAGTCAGTGCTGTGAATGGCCAGCGGGCAGGCCAGGTTGCCGTTCACGACCATGTCCGCGGGCAGGTGCTGCCACTGGTACAACGTCTGTCGAAGTTCCCGTTCCTGGTCGCGCGCCCAGGGATGTTCCGTTTCGAGTGTGAGTTCCCCGTCGACGTTCATTTCGTTCCAGCAGATCTCGTTGATCCAGACCATCGGCCGTACGCTGTCCAGATCGTTGAGTCTCTGCCAGAGTTCCGCCTTCTTCGCATGCACGGGCAAGGCGGCGACCTCGGCCAGACGCGATGCCTGCTCCCGCAGGACCGATTTGTCCCGATTCGTCAAGACGAACCGCTCGACAACCGCAGGCGGGGCGTAGTGACTGGGATCGTGAAGCATTGGAATTCCTCCCCTCGCGTAATCCAGCCGCCAACAGCGACTGCCTGTCCGGCCTGCGGCTCCTGCACCGCGCGCGCTTCCTCGAA
>CAZFOG010000535.1:0-3338 GCA_964520685.1 uncultured Nitrospiraceae bacterium
GACCTATTTCACGACCAGCGCCGGGGTATTGCAGGGGGCGTCCCACAAGGCCAGCAACTCGTCATCCATTTTGGCTGCAAACATCTGGAACCCGCCCATTTCCTGGACGGTGAGGAACTCGCCGGCGATTGCACGGGCGAGGCTTATGCCTTTCGCTTCGAGGGCCTTTTTCACGCCATGGAGCACGACATACTGTTCCATGAGGGTGGTCGAACCTACGCCGTTGATCATCACGAGAAGGTTGTCGCCGGATTTGACGCCGAGGTCATCGCAGAGAGCTTCGATCATGATCCTGCCGGTTTCATCGGCGGACTTAAGGGGCTGTTGTCCGCCGCCAGCTTCGCCGTGCTGGCCCATGCCGACGATCATGTCGGCCTCGGGCACTTCGGCAATGACACCGCCCGTCGAGGGATGGGTCGCGCCGGTGACGGCCACGGCGAGTGTGGCCATGTTGCGTTCCATGCGCTCGGCGATGGCGAGGCATTCGTCGAGGGATTTGCCCTGTTCGGCGGCAGCACCGGCGACTTTAATCACCGGGAAGCAGCCCACGAGCCCGCGGCGGTCCTTGGGGTCCTGGCGCGACGGCGCCGAGATGTCCTCGTGAGTGAGGATCTGCTTGACCTTGAGACCCTCTTTCTCGGCCATCTCCATGACGATATTGGCGGTCATGACGTCGCCTTCGTGGTTGAGAACCACCAAGAGGACACCGGCATCGCGGTTGGCCACCTTGAGCGCCTCGAGGACACGTGGCGGTCCGGGCGCGGCGAAGATCTCGCCGGGCACGCTGATATCGAGCATGCCTTCGCCGACGTATCCGCTGAGGGCCGGTTCGTGGCCGCTCCCGCCAAGGGTAACGACGGCTACCTTGTTCTCGGGCTTCGGATTGGCCCGCACGACGAGGTTGTTGCCCGCCAGCTTCACTTTGCCGGCGTTGGCCAGCACAAAACCCGCCAACAGCTCGTTGACGAGGTTTCCGGGATCGTTAATGAACTTCTTCATTGCCATGACTGGTCTTACCCCTTTCGGTCTGCACGACTCGCCGGACCCGTTATCTGGTTTCCATCAATTCGAGGACCGCGTCGCCGTCCATAATAAAGGCTACGCGCAAGGTATCCGTTGCGTCGAACGGCTCGACGATGACATTGTGCCCTTTGATGGCCGCGTCGAGGTTATCGACCATGAAGGCGGCGTGGCAGTTGCTCTGGACAGCCTCGTGCATTGGGCTGCCTTCTTCAAAGCGCAGAAACTCGATGCGGAATGGATGCTCGTCGGCGTTGGTCACATAGACCTTTGCGCCTTCGATGTAATCTTCTTTTTCGGCCTGCTTCTTCGTGGGTACGCCGAAGTGATGAAATGTAGCCTCTGCCATCGTTCGTGTCCTCCTTTACAATGAAGTAACACCCGCGAGCGCCGCGGGCCTCTATCCCAATCCGTCTCCGGGCCGCCGCGGTACGGCGAAACGGCGCGCGCCCCGGCCGCAATACACGCGGACCCTCTCGAGCCGAGCCGGAGAAATGCGGTTAATGCCGCAGTCCCCGAAAGCGCGCCGTCGGGTCCGCTTGTCGAGCTCGGGTACTTGGGGCGCTGCGGCAGGTACTGCATGGGAATTAGAACCCGATCGGGAATCGGGACACGGCTCCTGGATATGTCATGCACCACTGCCATAGAGAAGCTGCCCGGTTGCAGAGTAAGCCCAAGAATAAAACGCGGAACCGAATACTTCGGAGTGAGGATAACAAGGCCGCCGGATGGAGTCAAACGGACGGGAGGGGGCCAGGGAACTGACGACACGGACTTGCACGGACAAACATGGACGGACACGGACGGGGTGGACGAAGAAAATGACCGGCGAGGGCGCCGGTCCCACACCGGAGGGAGAGAGTGGACAGGCCCGGGGGAACTGATGGGCGTAGCGAGGGTGAAGAGGTGCGACTTGAGAGAGTATAGTTCATTGAGAGACTACATTCGTGGAAACGCAATGGGGAGGCTCGGTATACGATGTTAAAGAGGACCCGGTTTTACGTACCCGTGCGAGAGGTGCGCGCGTTGGCCGCGGTACTGATCGCGCTGTGGCTGGGCGGACTGGCGCCGGCGCGCGCGGGCGAATCGCTGGAAGGAGACTTGACGGTGGACCAGATTCTCGACCGCGAGATGGCACGCACGCAGCCAGACTATATCGTCTACCGCCCCGGCAGCGTGGACGGGTCGACGTTCGACACGGGCAACGAGCATTTTCTCGTGTTTGACGGCCCGGATGGTTCGCTGATGGCAGTGTGGACCCAGAGCAGCTACGAGGGCAAGGGGGACCACCGGATCATGTTGTCCCGTTCTGAGGACGAGGGTGTGACGTGGTCCACGCCGCTACGGATTGTGGGCCCGGCGCGTCCGGGGGATGGTTTCATGTCAAGCTGGGGGTTTCCAATGCTCTCGAAATCCGGCCGGATTTACGTGATCTGGAACCAGTATCAGGGCATTGACGACGTGGTTCACCAGCATACGGGGACTATGGACGGATGCTATTCCGATGACATGGGTGAGACGTGGTCGGCTCCTCAGACGATTCCCATGAAGCGCAGTCCGTACGACCACACGGACTCGAACGTACCTTCGAACTGGATTGTGTGGCAGAAGCCCATCCGCGATTTGGAAGGCAAGTGGTTCACGGGCTTTTCGCGGTGGGTAAGCAAGGCTGTGCGCACGGCGCCCCACATCAATTCATGGACCGCGTGGGAGACTGTGGTCGAGTTCATGCGTTTCGAGAACATCGATGAGGACCCCGAACCGAGAGATATCCGGATCACGTACTCGGGCTGGGGGGATGAAGCCCTGCGGGTGCCGCATTACGACAACCCCGTGCTGAGTATTGCGCAGGAACCCAGCTTGGTGCGCTTGCCGGATAAGCGGCTGTTCTGCACGATGCGGACGATGTCGGGCTACATCTGGTACAGCGTGTCCGATGATGACGGCCGCACCTGGTGCAACCCGCGCCCGCTGTTGCGGCGCGATCACGGCCTGCCCCTCCTTGAACCGCTGTGCTGCTGCCCGATCTACGAATACGCGGAAGGGCGCTACGTGCTGCTTCACCACAACAACGACGGGCACTTCGAGGGCTCGAAGCGCGAGGAAACCAGCAAGAACCGGCGGCCAGCATTCGTCGCCATGGGAGAATACCGCGCTGATGCGGAGCAGCCCATCTGGTTCAGCGAGTCGAAGGTGATTTTCGACAACGATGGCGCGGGCATCGGGCCGCTGACGCGCATCGACTGCGGGGTGTACCCGAGTGTCACCAACCGCAACGGTAACTTTGTGCTGTGGCATCCCGATCGAAAGTTCTTCTT
>CAZFOG010000536.1:0-3327 GCA_964520685.1 uncultured Nitrospiraceae bacterium
GCGGCGTGGTGTCGTGCCTGGTCGATTTGCCCGACAAGACGGGCTACGAGCATTTCAGCGTGCAAGCCCCGGAAGGCGGCCGCCTTCGCGTGCAGTACGCTGAGCGCTTCCCCTTCGGCACGCTGGTCCGCAATCTCCAGGACATTTCGCTCGAACTGCGGTCCGAGCGGGTGCGCTGTCACATCGAGACCGGCGAGATCCCCGCTCTCGGCTACCGCACCTATCACCTTGTGCGGGAAGAAACTACCCCGTATGAGGCCGGCACGCTCGCCCCCGAGCGAAACGTCCTCGAAAACGAGTATCTTCGCATTACGTTCAACTCCGATGGCACCCTGGAGTTCCTGCACAAACCCACCCGGCACACCTACACGGGGCTTCACTACCTCGAGGACACCGGAGAAACCGGCCATTCATGGGTCCACATGGAACCCGACGAAAACCAGACCATCACTTCTCACGGGTTTCCCGTTTCGATTGCTCTCGAGGAGGCCGGTCCCCTCTTCGCGCGTATGCGCCTCGATTATCACATGCGCGTTCCGGCTGGGCTTCGCGACACCATGGACGCAACCTTGCGGGAACCCATCGACAACCACACCGGACGAAGCGAGGAGTGCAAGGATATGGTGGTAACCTCGCGGTTCACGCTCCGGGCGGGCTCTCCCCTGCTCGAAGTAACGACATCGATGGACAACCAGTGCCGGAACCACCGCCTGCGCGTCGTGTTCCCGACACGGCTGCAGACCGACGCCACCCATTCCGAGGCGGGATTCGACGTGATCGCGCGCGACATTCGCGTCAAGGAAGGCTCGCCCTATTTCGGGAAGCCCAATCCCCAGTATCCCATGCACCGGTTTGTCGATATGACCGATGGCAGCGCGGGGTTTGCCGTGCTCAACACGGGCATCCGCGAATACGAGGCCATGGATACCGCCGAGCGTCCCCTGGCGATTACGCTGCTCCGGGCATTCACGTTCCGCCAATCCCCCGTGATCGATCGGTGGGAGGTGCATCCCGAGATGGAGCTAAGCCAATGCCTCGGGCAGCATGAGTGGACCTACGCCCTGTTCCCACATGCCGGCGACTGGTCAAACGGCGTGTTCGAAGCTGCCGAGGCGCTCACCCTCCCCCTCGAGATCGCCCAGGCCGGCGCACACGCCGGTACCCTTCCCAAACACCAGAGCTTCCTCGAGATCGCCGGGGGCAACGTGCAGATGACGGCCCTCAAACTCGCCGAGGACCACGACAACAGCTACATACTGCGGCTGTTCAACCCCGGCGAGCGGAGCGCCACGGCAACCGTTTCGTGTTTCAAAAAAATCCGCCGGGCGTGGCTGACCAACCTCGACGAGGAACGGCAGGAGGTCATTTCGCCTTCAGGGAACAGCCTCAAACTCAAGATTGCGAAGAAGAGGATTGTAAGCATCGAATTTCAGCTTTGACACCTGGAGTTCAGCCATGCCTTTTGCCGAGTTCGACAGAGAAAGCGTGATGTTCTTCCCGTTACGGGAGCGCGAGAATCGCGTATTCATCGAACAGGACCACATCAGTCCCGATGATGCCCCACATGGCCTTACGGCCCAACAGCAGCGCCTCATTGAGGAAACGGCAGACCGCGTCGTCGAAGCGCGGAAGCGTGGGGCGTCCCGAATGCTGACGTTCGGTGCGCACGCCATCAAAAACGGCCTCGCTCCCGTGATGACGAGACTCATCGAAGACAAATGGATCACCCATCTCGCGACGAACGGCGCGGGGATCATCCACGACTGGGAATTCGCGTTCATCGGCGAGAGCAGCGAGCATGTCGCGGCCAACGTTGCCCAAGGCCGGTTCGGCATGTGGGAGGAAACCGGCTTTTATCTGAATCTGGCGCTGGCAATCGGGGCTTGGAAAGGCTTGGGTTACGGCGAGTCCGTGGGTGCGCTGGTCGAAAAGGAAGGACTCGAAATCCCGGGCGAGGAAACGCTGATTACTTCGGTCACAGGCGGACTTGCCAAAGATCCTCGGCAGTCCGCCGCAGCAGCCGATTTGCTCTATCTCGTGCGCCACTTCGAGCTTAAGCCGGGATGGCTGGACGTGCCCCATCCGTTCAAGCAGTTCGGTCTGCAGGCAGCCGCCTACCGGCTCGGCATTCCGCTGACCGGCCATCCCATGATCGGCCACGACATCATCTACCTCCACCCCATGAACCACTGTGCCGCCCTGGGGCGCGTGGCCCAGCGGGATTTTCTCACCTTTGCCCAAGGAGTCAGTAACCTGACAAACGGGGTGTATATGAGCATCGGCTCGGCGGTCATGTCGCCCATGGTCTTCGAGAAATCCATGTCGCTGTCGCAGAACGTGGCCCAGCAGGAGGGCAATCGCATCGAAAACCATTTCATCTTGGTGGTTGACCTGGCCGAATCCCATTGGGACTGGCAGCAGGGCGAACCTCCGGAGGACAATCCCGATTACTACCTGCGCTACAGCAAGTCCTTCTCGCGCATGGGCGGCATGATGCGGTATCTCTCTGCCGACAACCGCGATTTTCTCCTGGCGCTTCTCCGCAACCTCGAACAACGGAGTATCGGCTCATGACGACCCTATCGAACGTTGAACAGGAAATTCTCGACCAGATGCTGGCCCGGCGGCCGGACCTCGAACCGTGTGTGGCCGATCTCCTGAAACTGCATAAAGCCCTCGTTGCCTGCTATGACAATGGCGGAAAACTGCTCCTGTGCGGGAACGGCGGCAGCAATGCCGATGCCATGCACATCGCGGGCGAACTCTGCAAAAGTTTCGAGCGTCAGCGGCCCATCCCCTCAGACATGGCAGAACGGTTGCGCAAACTGCCGATGGGCACCGGCCTCGCGGAGAATCTCGAGGCTGGGCTCCCCGCCATCGCATTGGGATTCAACGGTGCGCTGAAGACAGCTGTGGAAAACGATTCGCCCTTGCGCGATATCGCTTTCGCCCAGGAGGCGTTTGCGCTTGCAAAGCCTGCCGACGTACTACTCGGCATCTCGACGTCGGGAAACGCCGCCAACTGCTTGATGGCCATGTCGGCAGTAAAAGCCCTCGGGGCGGTTGCCGCTTCGCTGACCGGCCCCAAAGGGGGTGCCATGGCCGCCGCCGCGGACATCGCACTGAGAGCCCCCGGCGAATCCACCAAGGTAATTCAAGAGGGGCATATTGTGCTGTACCACACCTTCTGCGCTCTCATCGAAGCGCATTACTTCACGAAAATGCGGTGAGCGGGACAGCCGTCTCTCGTCCGGTCTCTCCTCCCAGCTCGAACCGTCTTAATCGGCCAGATACCCATGCCCTCGAAGGGCATCCCGCACCTCGGGT
>CAZFOG010000537.1:0-3313 GCA_964520685.1 uncultured Nitrospiraceae bacterium
CCGCCGGGTCAACCCCCTCCCGGAGAAAGAAGTGTACACCATCGTCGACGGCATCCGCGGCCGCGGCCACTTTGCCGGCACCTATCTCGCCCACGGCGCCAACAGCCCCGGGTGGTGGGGTGAAGGTGAAATCAAGTTCTTCATCGACGGCGACACCGAGTTTCCCACCATCTGCGGCACCGGCGAGGAGGACTACTTCTGCGGGTCCTATGGCTATTCCCAACACCGCGAGGGCGACGTCTACACCTACGAGAGCTTCACCAGCCCATACACCGGCTTCCACCACATCCCCCACGACGGTCCCCAGCGCCGGTTCGGCCAGTACCGCTGGCACATCACTGACCCCGTGCGCTTCAAACAGGACCTGCGCATTACCATCCAGAGTCTCGGATGGCAAAGCGAAGGCCGCTACCTCCCCCTCCAGGACGACCTCGCCTCCGTCGCCTACTGGTACCAGCTCGAACCTCACAACCCCTTCCCCAAGCTCCCCGAAAAGGAGCAGCTGGTTATCAAAGACTGAGCCCACACACCCAGAAAACTCCGCCGGAGCTGATTCCCCAATCGGCTCCGGCTTCGGCATGCAATGGGACCTATACGACCTATGCGACCTATAGGTCCCATTCCTCCTGTTACTCCCATTACTCCCAGGGAATGCCTCTGTGCGCTCTGTGGCAATCACCACCACTCAACCCCGTTGAACAACCCCCCGACGCCGAGTATAGTTCCCCAATGTCTCGTAACCCGCAAATCAATCGAGGGAGAACACCGATGGATGCCCGTTTTGCAGCGATTCTGGTCTTGGCCGTCATCATCTTCGCCCTGGGAACTCCGCGAATTGCATCAGCGGAGCCCAAAGAGGTTATCCCGATCTGGGACGGCACCCCGCCCGATGCCAAAGGCGCGGAGGACGCCGACATCCCCACTCTCGGACTCTACCCTCTTGACACACCCGAACCCGTCCCCGCGGTGCTGGTATGTCCGGGCGGAGGATACAGCGGCCACGCCATGGACCACGAAGGTGAGCAGATTGCCCAATGGTTTAACAAGAATGGCATCGCGGCCTTCGTGCTGAAGTACCGCCTTTCCCCCTACCGTCACCCCGTGCCGCTCAACGACGCCAAACGGGCCATGCGCCTCATCCGCGCCAACGCGCCAGCCTGGAACGTCGATCCCGGCCGTCTGGGCATCATGGGCTTTTCCGCCGGCGGACACCTGGCCTCGACCGTCTCCACCCATTTCGATTTGGGTGACGCTTCGGCGGCGGACACGACCGGCCGCCAGAGCGCCCGGCCTGATTTCGCGATCCTGTGCTATCCGGTGATCACCTTCGAGCCGCCCTACGCGCACATGGGCTCCAGAAACAACCTCCTCGGCGATACCCAGCCCGAAGAACTCGTCAAAAACCTGTCCAACCACACCCAGGTGACCGATCAGACACCGCCGACCTTCCTTTTCCATACGGCCGACGACCCCGGCGTTCCGGTACAAAACAGCCTGCTCTATTTCGGCGCGTTACGCGAACACAACGTGCCCGCCGAGCTGCACGTCTACGAACATGGCCGGCACGGCGTGGGCCTGGCCCCCGATATGCCCGAACTCGCAACGTGGCCCGGCCTTTGCATCGATTGGCTGCGCGTACGCGGCATCTTGAAGAAATAGCGGTCCCGCCTGCCGCACCCACCCGGCAAGACCTGGAGAAACCTCAACGGCCGCACGACGGGAGCCTGAAATCTGACTGAAACGGGGAAAGCAGGACCCCTCATCCTGCTTTCCCCGGTGCACCTTTGCAGGAACATCCGGCCTCGTTATTTATTCAAGCCGGCGGAACCTGCTCGAAACAGCAAACCCCGCAATGCCAAGCCCAATTAGTACAACGGTGGCTGGCTCGGGCACCACACCGCCGCCCAACGCGAAAGTCTGCGCCTGTATCACCTCGAGCGTGCTGTAGAAATACATCGAAAAACCCGGCGACAAGCCGAACGGGTCCGTTTGAACCAAATAAAAACCCATGCCCGGCGCGTTATCGGGCCAACTCTCGACAAGATGCAGCGTCACAAGGGCCTCCTCGCCTGCCTCGAGCTCGAACTCCCAACCAAGAGCCACTGCCACGTCGAACGGGTCGTCGCCAATGCTGAAGGCGTTGCGTACAGAATTGTCCAGCTGCCCCGACAGGACGTTATCAACGATGTCCCCCGTCAAATAGGGCTCGTCCACCTCCCAGGCCTGCCCCTCGACCGGCGTGCCCACACCCCAGCCGAACTCGTTTTCCCAGTATGGAAATGTATCTGCGGGAACGACCAGATCGCAGTCGAAGTACCCGATAAACGAATGCGCCCCCACTTCGGTAGTCCCCCACGTCAGACTACCAAGCCCGCCTATCAAATCTCCCTCGACGGGGGTGGCATCCATCGCACCCGTAAACGAATCATAGATGGTTCCGTCAATATTGAATATCCAGCGGACCACGTCTGCGCTGTCGGCCCGGGCCGCCGAACCAGACATAAGTGCATTACCCGCAATAATTAACGTCGCAATAAGGGCACGTGAGTATGCTGTCATGGCTGTTGTTTCCCTCCATTCCATTCCCCCAAAGGGATACGCAAGGGGCATACCAACTTCGTAAAATCCATAAATGCTTATATTACGGCATCTTACAAACCAAAGGCAGGATGAGACACTCTCCTTGCCGGGCAAATAGCAGTGTTTATTATTCAATTCTGACTAACAATAATCAACAACGTATTTGCGTATGCGCGCAGATAAATCATCAAAACAATTAAAAGCCCAGTACGGAGTGCGCGATTGGTAAGAAATTCGGCGGGAACCGGGGCTGGTCAGTCGGAAGCGACTAGTAGTACGCTCGCGTGAACGCTGATGGCTTCGCCCCTTCCTTCCGGCCCCATGCCTTCGTTGGTCTTGGCCTTTACAGAAATGGTTTCAATGCCAACACTTAGGCACTCCGCGAGAGCGCGCCTCATGGCGGGGATGTGGGGATTGAGCTTCGGCGCCTGGGCAATGATGGTCGCGTCCACGTTTCCCAGCCGAAACCCTGCCTGCTTAACCATATCGTAGGCCGTTTGAAGGAGTTGCAAACTATCAGCGCCATTGTACGCAGGGTCGGTGTCCGGAAAATGTTCGCCGATGTTCCCCAGAGCCGCTGCGCCCAGCAGCGCATCCGTAATCGCGTGAGCCAGAGCATCCGCGTCGGAATGCCCCGCAAGTCCTTTATCATGAGGAACTTCTACACCGCCGAGAATGAGCGGCCTCCCTGCCACAAGACGGTGCAAGTCATAGCCTTGTCCGATACGCATCA
>CAZFOG010000538.1:0-3292 GCA_964520685.1 uncultured Nitrospiraceae bacterium
GTGAGGCCCTCCGGTATGCGGCCGAAGCGCTACGCGAACGAGAGCTTCCCCTGACCATCCCATGAGGTTTCTCATTGACAACGCCCTGTCTCCCGTCTTGGCGGAGCGGTTGCGGAAGAATGGACACGATGCCATGCATGTGAGGGCTATGGGCTTGGCCGCGGCGGAAGATGAAGTCATCTTCGCGGAGGCTGCTACCGATGAGCGCGTCATCGTGTCCGCAGACACAGATTTCGCCACATTGCTGGCGCTCTGGAGAACAAAGAAACCGTCCATAATCCTCTTTCGCCGGGGCGCGGGGAGGCGTCCGGCCGAACAAGTGGCTCTGATACTTGCTAACCTGCCTACGATCGAGGATTCATTGGAATCGGAATGCGTCGTGGTATTCGACGAAGCGCGGCTGCGCATACGCATGCTGCCAATCGCCGACAATCCGTGACCCCCTGGGAGCACCGAGCGCCAGCTCGGCATTCGTCCTCAGTTAGCGCTCTTGCCCTCGGGCTCTGGCGGCAATTCGTGGCCGGACCGGATCCAGTCACCCACCTGTTTGAGGGTCTTCGCGTCGATGTCGCGGATTCGGCCTGCGTAGTCAGGGCCGACATTGACGGAGAAGATGTTACCGAATTGCACCGCACCGAGATAATCGCGGTAGAGCTTCTCGGGAGGGTGACAGAGGGCGTCGTGTTCGGGCAGCGAGTAGAACCATTGGGCGCCGCCCTGGTGCTCCGGCAGGATGGGATAGGTGAATTCCGCAGCGAGGTATCCTTTGTAGCTCGCCTCGCCGTCCTTGTTGTATCGGCTGGCGGCTGCGTCGCCGATGGGCCCCGGTGTGCCGCGCTCGCGCAATGCCAGGCGCCCGGACGGCTCGCCGTGGTTATAGCCTACGAAGCAGTTGGGCTGAAACCGGTGCACCCATTCCGTGGTTGCGGCATGGTCAAGACCGCCGGTGCCCTGGGCGTGGTCCATCCAGAAGAACTCGATGGGGCCGTACTGCGTGCAGAGCTCCTCGAGTTGCGCCTTCTTGAGTTCGGCGTTTTCGCCCTGCCGCCAGATCGGGTCGCCGAATTTCGGACTGCCGGGGATGATGCCATCAGGCGGCACTTCGCCCTTGATCCAGGTCCAGTCCCCTTCCGAGAAATACAGGGCAAGCTTCAATCCGTACTTGTCGCAGGACTCGCGGAGCCTGGCGAGGACATCGATGCCCAGCGGCGCGTTGGTGACTTTCCACTCCGTGGTGGCCGTGTCCCACAGACAGTACCCGTCGTGGTGTTTGGTGAGGAAGAGGATGTAGTTCATGCCCGCGTCTTTGGCAACCTGGCACCATTGGTCCGTGTCGCACCCGGTGGCGTTGAAGAAACTCGCGTCCTCGACACCGCGCGTCCACTCATAGCCCGAGAACGTGCTGAACGACCAGCAGATAAACATGCCGAACTTCATGTCCTTAATCTGCTGCGCCCGCACCCCGTCGGGAAGTTTCTCGACGCCCGCCGCGCCGAACGCCACGAGACCACACGATACAAGAACCACCAGCAGACTTCTGGGCATTGCGGCACTCCCTTCCGGTGGCCTGTCGGCCGTTACGGTCCGTGAAACGCAGCCTGGGGCGCTACTTCTTGGTGAAGATGCGCGTGAAGCAGAAAATGTTGACGGCGATGATGGCTGCCCAGACAAGGAGCATGTATATCCATGAACCCAACGTCATCGTCATGACAGCATCTCCTCGGGATCTTCGTCCTCGACGTCCTCAAAGAACTTGGGGTGGGTGCGCCAGGCGTACCAGACCCCCCAGGCGAGAAACAGCCAGCCGGCGATGATGATCCCGCGGGCCAGCCAGAGGTAGGGCACGCTCTCCGGTTTCACGCCTTCCATCATCAACTTGGGCCACATCCCGTCGTAAACCCACCATCCAAGCAAAGCGACGGCAAAAACCGGGGTAACGTATCCCATGATGTAGTAGAAGATGCGCGGCACCCGAAGGTCGGCGCCGAGGTGCATCTCCTCCCAGCCTTTCTTCATCCCGAAGATCCAGGCAAACACCACGGACTCGATGGCCGCGAACAGCACGAGGAAGAAGGTGCCGGCCCAGAAATCCAGCTCATCCATCACGCCGTGGTTCATGAACAGCACGACCGGCTGCATCAGAATAAACGTGCCGATGGCGATGGCCAACACGACCTTCCGCTTGTCCAGCCGGAGCTCGTCCTTGAGAAACAACAGTAGGGGCGTGAACATGGCCATGCTCGATGTGAGCCCCGCCAGAAATAGCAGAATGAACCACAGCGTGCCGAAGAGCCGTCCCGCGGGAAGCTGCTGAAAAATGACGGGAAGGGAGTGGAACGCGATGTGGAAGGTGCCGCCCGCGACGATCTTGTCGGTCTGGGCAGGGCCGAAAAAGATGAGCGCGGCAGGCACGGCGATGGTGCTTCCCAGAATGACCTCGACAAACTCGTTGGTGCCGCAGGTCGCCAACGCGTTGAGGGTGATATCCTCCTTTTTCTGGACGTAGCTCGCGTAGGTGTGGATCATGCCGAAACCCAGGCTCAACGTGAAGAAGACTTGGCCTGCGGCGTCAATCCACATCGAAGGGTTCTTGAGGGTGCCCCAGTCGATCACCCACATGCGCGCGAGGCCATCGCTGACCGTACGGCCCTCGACAGGCGAGAGAGTCAGCACGCGCACGGCGAGGATGATTCCCAGAACGAGGAGGGTGGGCATGGCGTATTTCGCGACAATCTCGATGCCTTTTTCGATGCCCCGGGCGCAGACCAGCACGTTGATACCCAGGGTGATTAGAAAGAAGAGATACGATTTCGGCCCAAAGGAAAATGTTCCTCCCCCGAGTCCAAGATAGCTGTTGAATACTCCCGACATGCCTTCGTCGGTGGTTTCGCCCCAATACGAACCAACGATGGTCTCGAACGCATAGCCCAGCGACCACGACTCGATGTAGATGTAGTAGATGCCGATCATGGCGGGCAGGAGAACGCCGAAAATGCCGAGGTACTTCGAGGCGGGATGTTTCCAGAGGCGGTGGAACATGCCGGGGGTGCTGCCGTGGCCATAGCCGCCCCCGTGACGCCCGATGGTCCACTCGATCCACATCAGCGGGATGCCCAACAGCAGCAGCGACACGAAATAGGGCACCATGAACGCGCCGCCATACGGCGCCGCCTTCCCCGGAAACCGCAGGAAATTGCCCAGGCCCACTGCGTTCCCCGCCATGGCCATGATCAAACCGAACCGGCTGGCCCAGCGATCGTCGCGTGGTAGTTTCGCCATGCATTCGCCCCCT
>CAZFOG010000539.1:0-3267 GCA_964520685.1 uncultured Nitrospiraceae bacterium
GCGGGCGTGTCCGCCCGCGGTGCTCTACTGGACGGGTTGGAAAACCCGTCCTCCGTTACCGGAGTTAATCATGCGCAAGATGCACATGGCGCCCCAATGCCGTCGCGCATCTCCCCCTTCGCTTTAAAGTGCCGTAGGCACTGAGAACCACCGGGCGCAACAAGCAATGTGGGAATGGGAAGACGGGTATCGCCGCCACCAAAAAAATGAAAGGGGTAGCGAACCATGAGCCGTTCGGCTCACCCGTAGACGATGGAAATGGGATGGAGCAAAAACCCAGGGACAGACCCGTCTCGCTCCTGCGTCGCTCGGTTGGGTCAGTCCCGGTTTTTGGAATTTCCGAGGCAGACATCTTGGCATTTTCTTCGCGGTGCGATATCGTAGGGCCAGGCAACGACGCGTGGTTTGTCATCTTTCAAGGAGGTACTTCGTATGGCACGCATGACCAAGGTGCGGGCTTTTCTGGGAGCGGTGTTCGCCATTATCGTGCTGATTGTATTCGTCGCCATCGCGGCACGGGTGCTCGGGTGGAATATCCCCATACTGAACGATATCGCAGGCCCTCGTCGATGGTGATTGACAGCGAGCACACGGTGGAATATCCCCATACTGAACGATATCGCAGGCCAGACCGGTCTGTAGACGTGCTGCGAGCCGGCCGCGCCTTCCGGTAGCGTGCCGGAGAACCTTGGGCAGGGGCAAGACTGCGCTCCATGACTGTAAGGACGCGATTCGCCAGTTCTCATGGAAGACACCAAACTAAACCTGACGACAAATGACGAAATCCCTCCGGCTGTGCCGCCAGCGCCGTTTCCTCCTTCCAAACCGCCCAAATGGCCTTACATGTCCTATCTGGAAGCCATTCTGCTAAGCGTCGCGTTCCTGTTTCTGCAGGTGGTCATTGGCGTCATTCTGGCCATTGCTGTGGTTGTGATTGGACTCGCCCTCGGATACCCAGCCGCGGAAAACCCTGCCCTGACCCATCCCGGCGTGTTTATGCTCGCGAACATCTGGGCGGTCTTGCCCCTCTTCGTGTGGGGCTGGGTGCGCAGCGGCGAATCCTTGCCCGACGCGTTTGGACTCAAGCCTTTCCCGAAGGGGGCGCTGCTGGCTATTCTGCCCTTGGGGATCGGGGCCGCGTTGCTGATGTCCGAACTCGACAAC
Source organism: uncultured Nitrospiraceae bacterium (assembly GCA_964520685.1). Lineage (GTDB taxonomy): Bacteria > Hydrogenedentota > Hydrogenedentia > Hydrogenedentales > SLHB01 > UBA2224. The sequence goes on from CAZFOG010000539.1 coordinate 1,165, forward strand.
CTCACGCGCTCGGTCATCCCCCTGCCCAGTTTCTTTCCCGAGCTGTTCGATTCGCTGTTTTCCGCCCCGCTGCTGGGATTCCTCTTGGTAGTGGTGATGGCGCCGCTTACCGAAGAACCCCTGTTTCGCGGAATCGTACTGCGCGGACTCCTCCGGCGCCATGGGGCGGGCGCCTCGTGCGTTGTGAGCGCGCTCCTGTTCGCCCTGATTCATTTGAACCCTCCGCAGCTCCTGCCGGCATTTCTGCTCGGATTGCTCCTGGCGGGTGTCTACCTTCGTACCAAGTCGCTGTGGCCCTGCGTGGGGCTTCATGCCGTGATAAACTGCGTGCCGCTGGGGGCATTCGGCCTGTTCTCGAGCGAAATCCAGGGCCTGACAACCCCGCCCGAGGCAGGAGCATTCCATCCGGCCTGGCTCGATGCCCTCGCGGTGGTCCTGTTTGCTGTTGGCGCGGTGGCGTTCCTCCAGGTTACGCATTCCACAAGCCCCGCCGAGCCAAAACCAGAACCGCAGGATCCCTGATTCCCCCCAAGGTTGCGATTTGAATCGGCCATCAACAATACTGCCTCGCGTCTCCCTTGGGTCGATAGCTGCGGATTGAGAAAGGCGATGCCGTGATTGATCTCGAAAAACACGCCGGGGCGGTCCTCGAAACGACCCTTCGAAATGGCGGGCAATTGGCTGAAATCTTCCTGGAAGAAACCGTCCGAACCACCATCGCCTTTGAGAACAGCAAGGTCGAAAAGGTCCTCACCGGGACGGATGCGGGGGCCGGGATTCGCCATCTCAGCGGCGACCGCACCCTCTACGGCTACACGAACGACGTCTCCAGGCAAAGCCTGGTCCGCCTCGCCAAGGAGGTCGCCGGTGGCGCGCGCGACGCCAAGGCCGCCCCGAACTTCGCGTTTAAGCCCGAACTGTTCCGCCTCGCCCCCAAACAGCCGCCGGCGGACATTCCCACGGCCCGAAAACTCGAGTTGGTTCGAATGGCCAACGCCGCGGCCCGTGGCCATGACCCGCGCATTGTCCAGGTGGGGGTCACCTACGGCGATTCTATCCGCCGCGTGCTCATCGTGACCTCCGAGGGGCGTTTTGTCGAAGAGAGCCGTCCTCAGATGTTGTTCCACGTTCGGGTTGTCGCGCGCTATGGCGACGTGCTGCAATCAGCATACGAAGTCGCCGGCGGCACTGTGGGCTTCGAGCTGTTCGACGAAATAGACCCCGAGACCATCGCGTTACGGGCGGCGAGACGCGCCTGTCTCATGCTTGACGCCGACCCCGCGCCCACGGGCCGCATGCCGGTGGTGCTCAGCAGCGAAGCCGGCGGCACCATGGTCCACGAGGCCGTCGGACACGGACTTGAAGCGGACCATATCGACAAGGGTGTCTCTAAGTATTGCGGGCGTCTCAACGAGCAAATCGCCGTGCCCGAGGTGACCGTGGTAGACGACGGCACGCTTCCCGGCAAACGCGGCACCGCCAGCGTTGACGACGAAGGAACGCCCACGGGCCGCACGGTGCGTGTCGACCAGGGCATCCTGGTCCGGTTCATGAACGACCGGAGAACCGCCGCCAAAATGGCCGTGGCGCTAACGGGCAACGGGCGGCGCGAGTCCTACCGGTGCAAACCCGTCCCGCGCATGACCAATACCCTGATAGCGCCGGGGACCGGCAGCCCCGGGGCTATCCTGGCCGAAACCGAAAGCGGCCTTTTCGTCAGAAAAATGGGCGGAGGTCAGGTCAATCCCCTCAACGGCGACTACGTGTTCGAGGTAATCGAGGGTTATCTCATCCGGAATGGAAAAGCCGAAACGCCCGTGCGCGGCGCAACCCTCATCGGAAACGGTCCCGATACGCTGATGCAGATCGAAGCGGTCGGAAACGACCTCGGCTTCGCCATTGGGACCTGTGGAAAAGACGGCCAGGGCGCGCCGGTCAGCCATGCCCAGCCCACCCTGCGAATCCGCGAACTCACCATCGGGGGCACCCGGTAGCCCCGCCAAAACCGGACCCCGAAAGCGTCTGCCTCGAAAATTCGGTTTCTGCACGCCAAGAATCCTCCCCCGGAACGCCTTCCGGCGTTCCACCCCCTCCGAAGGGGGA
>CAZFOG010000540.1:0-3267 GCA_964520685.1 uncultured Nitrospiraceae bacterium
CCCGGGCGGCGGGCGTGGGACTGCTTTTCGGCACGGATTTGCTCGATTACCGCGTGGCTGCGGGCGCCAAGTACGGAGTCGATGAAGCATTTAATGCTTCCCGCGAAGACACGGTCGAGACCATCTTGTCGAGGACGAACAGTCGCGGTGTTGATGTGGCATTTGATTGCGCGCGTTCGTCGGCCACGCCATCGCTGGCGTGCCGGGTGGTGCGGCCGGCCGGCCGGTGCGTGCTCACGGGCATTTCCGGAGCGGAAGCGGACCCGTTTCCAGTGAACATTGCCCGGCGCAAGGAGCTCACCCTGCAATGGTGCCGTCGGTTTCGCTTCGATTATCCCCGCTCGGTAGCGTTGCTCATGTCGAAGCGGGTGGACGTGGCGTCGCTGATCACCCATTCCTACCCGTTGGAGCAGTCCCGTGAGGCATTTGAACTGGTGCTCGAGTGCCGGGACAATGTTTTGAAGGCGTCGATCGACCAGTGATGCGCGCCAGCCGGGGTTCGGTCGTGTAGCGGAGAACGACACCGATGAAAAAGAAACTTCTCATTGCTGGAGCCGTGATTGCGGCGCTTCTGGTGCTGTTCGTGCTGGTTGTGGGGCCATGGCCGGCGTATTCGGCCGGCGACGTGACGCAGAAGGGCTTTTACAGGCGCAACGTGGAGGCTATCCAGGCGAGTGCGGGCCGGTCCTCAGTGGCGGGGCATAAGGGCGCTCTTCGGGCGGGCTGGGCGAAACGTTCGATTACCCCCCCAATTGGCAGCCCACTGGCTGGATTCGGCGACCGCAAGGGCAAGCCGTCTACGGGGGTTCATGACGAGATCTTCGTGAAAGTGCTTTATCTTTCGGACGGTCAGGACAAGGTCGTGCTTGTCGCCACGGATATGCTGATCATTCCCGAAAACCTGGCCGAGATGGTGCGGGACCGGGTGACGGGTCAGACGGACCTCACCGCCGATGGCATTTTGTTTAGCGCTTCGCATACCCATTCGGGGCCGGGAGGATGGGCGCCGGGATTCGTGGGAAAGCAATTCTCGGGCACGTACGACGCCTCGGTACTGGAGTTTCTGGCGGAACGGTTCACCGAGGCCATTGTCGAGGCGGCACAGAACGGTGGCGGGGCTGCTCTGGGAAGCGGCAGCGTGCAGGTGGATGCCTACATACGCAACCGGACGCGGGAAGCGCCCTGCGATACGGAACTGAATTATATGGTGATTGAACGCGAGGATGCGTCACGATGCTACGTGGTGCGCTATTCGGCCCACGCGACGGTCCTGGGCGGCAGCAACATGGAGTTCAGCGGGGACTATCCCGGGTATCTCGAACGGGCCATTGAACGCGAGACGGGCGGGTTCGCCATGTTTCTCGGCGGGGCCGTGGGGAGCATGTCGGTGCGCAATCCGGGAAACGAAAGCGGTTTCGAGAAAGCGGAGTCGATAGGCGAGGGCCTGGCGAACCACGTGCTCGAGGGCGCCGCGGCACTGGAACTCGATAAGGAACCCGAAATCGCCTCGGTGGGAGTGCCGCTCGAGTTGCCGTCGCTCCAGTTGCGCGTCAGCCAATCCTGGCGGTTGTCGCCGTTTCTTATCGGATTGCTGGGGATCGACTCCGATGGCTGGCTGCAGTGTGTGCGCGTGGGCGACGCGTATTTTGTGGGCATGCCGTGTGATTTCAGCGGCGAAATCAGCCGTCGATTAAAGGAGGAGGCTCTGCCGGGAACCGAGCTGTGGGTTCTCAGCTTCAACGGGGACTACCTGGGGTACATCTCGCCCGACGAATACTATGCCACTGCGCAGCGGGACGGCAAAGAAGCGTACGAGATGTATCTGATGAACTGGTGCGGGCCGAATCAGGAAGCGTTTTTTACCGGTCTAACCAAAGAAGCCGTGAACGCGCTTTCGCAAACGGCCGCACTCGGCTCGTAAACGGCCCATGGAAGCAACCGCTCCGCACGCAAGCCGCCGCCTCCTCTGGCTCGGGGCAGCCCTCCTGATTGGGGGGTTGGCGATGATCGTTGCGGCTGCAGAGCTTGAACAATCGGTGATTGCCGGACTCGCGTGGCGCGACTTGGTCATTGCCGTCGAGGCGTCGACGGTGCCGGAAGGGGCGCTTGCGCTGCGCTCACGCCGGATTTCCGAGACCAATCTGCCCCTCGAAACCCAGCACTTCCTCGAGCGGGTGCGCGCACAGGCCTCCGGCAGCGAAGAACTCCTCGAAATCATCGGGCTCTCGAAGATGGAACGGCTGTTCATGGTGGATGCCGAGGCCAATTTCTTTGCCCCGGCTCTGGCGTCGGGCCGCCTTCCGGAAGCCGGCAAGCCCGAGGTGCTGGCAGGGAGTCTTGCGCGTTTCGATGTTTTCGAGGTGGACCATAGTACGTTTCACGTGGTGGGCCGCGTGGCGCCGATGGTGCCCGGGGCGCAAGGGCACTATTTTCTGCCTGCGCATCCGACGTTCGAGGGATTGTTCATCGGCGAAGAAGACACAACGCGGGGCTGGATGGACCCCGAGGGACTGGCCCGTTTCACTTCTCCCGACGCCGAGGCCTTACAGGACGCTGAACCGCCGCGTTTCATTAACCCTCTGGGGCGCCTTCCGTGGGGCATCACGGCGGCGGTATGTGCAGGGCTGATACTGGTGGCGGCCGGGGGCGCCATAGTCCAGATGCGGCTGCTCCTGCTTCTTGCGCCCCGGGCCGGAAAGCTTCTGGGGCCGTGTCTCCTGGAGCTCAAGAGCCGGACGGTCCTGCTTCTGGCTGTTCATGTCATTTTGTACGGAGCACTGTTTGCGGCGATGGCGGCGGGATACCTGCAACCGCACGCGAACTGGCACGCACTCCATTTTGCGGGGACGATATTCTCGGAGGGCGAACTGGGCTATATCGGTCGCGCGTACGCATCGGGAAACATCCCGCTGGCGACGCTGGCAACACTCCATCAAAACTACCTGATGGGGACCTGCCTGTACACGGTAGTGCCGTCGCTTCTTGTTCCCTTCGCCGGATTATTCAAGAATCTGCTGAGTTTCTCGTTCGTGGGATTCGTCATGGCGCCCCTGTGGACGGGAATGGCGGCGCAGAACACGTATCACAGTATCACGCTTACTCTTGAGCTCGAGGCGTATGTCGTGGTGACGTTTGCCGTTTGTGCGCTTCCACTCCGTGTGTTCCGAGGACTCCAGACCTTTCAGGGCGCCAGCGAGTACGTGGCCGGGGTGCGCGTCATCGGCAGCGCGGTTGTTCTGGCTGGAATTATGCTCACCATCGCCGCGG
>CAZFOG010000541.1:0-3237 GCA_964520685.1 uncultured Nitrospiraceae bacterium
CTGAAACCCTACGAGGCGCAGTTTCCCCACGGGATGAAGTGGCTCGCCGACGAAATCCGCAAGCTCGGGTTCATGCCCGGCATCTGGACGGTTCCTTTCGGCACCGGCAACGCCGAATTTTACGAGGCGCATAAAGAATGGTTCCTGCACAATCCCGACGGCACGCCCATGTCCAACTGGTCGGGGCGGTACGTGCTCGATCCGTCCCAGGAAGCGGTGCGCGCCCACATGGAAGAGATGCACCGGGTGATGGCCCAAGAATGGGGCTACGATTACTTCAAGATCGACGGCATGTCGGGCGCAAACCGGGGCTATTCCGCCCATTTTTACGAGATGCCCGACGTGTGGGCCGCGTTCAAGAATCCTGGCATCGAGACGCCGTTTCAATTGTGTGTCGAGGCCATCCGCCGCGGCATTGGCGAGGACGCGATCTGGCTCGCATGCCAGGGCCATTTCACGGGACCTGAAGCGGCGTATGCCGACGCGGGACGGACCGGTTCGGACATCGTCCATCCCGGGAAGCCGCCCGAGTGGGGCAATTACCTCAACCAGGCGCGCATCACACTGAATCAGATCTTCGTGAACAACATCCTCTGGTGGTGCGACCCCGACACGTTGCTGGTGGGGGAAGCGCCCATCGAAACGGCACGGCTGGCAACCGCCGTTGTGGCATTGCCCGGGCAGATGATGTTCGCGGGCGATAAGCTTGCCGAACTCACGCCCGAGCGCATGCGGCTCTTGCAGCAGGCACTGCCGGTGTGCGACGTGAAACCCCTCGATTTGTACCCCATCTTTGAATTGACCCCAGTCTGGGACCTCAAGATCAAACGGCCCTTCGCGGAGTGGGACGTGGTGTCACTCTTCAATTTCAGCGACGAGGCGCAAACAGTCGAGACGACCATTGAGACGCTGGGGCTTCCCGAAGGCGAATACGTTTACTGTGAATTCTGGACTCGGGATTGGGGCGAGACGTCTAAACAACTCAGCCGCGAGTTGCCACCGCACAGCAACGCATTGCTGGCGCTCCACCGCAAAACCCCGCACCCCCAGTTTCTCAGCACGGATCGCCACGTCACGCAGGGCGGGACCTGCCTCGAAGCCCTCGCATGGAACGACGCGTCGAAAACACTGTCCGGAACGACGCAAGTGGTCGGCGGATTCCCGAGCGCGCTCGTGTTTCGCGTTCCCGAGGGATTCTCATTGGCCGAAGTGACCGCCGATGGGGCTACCGCCAGCCAGCGGACAAGGGAGAGCGGGCTGCTCGAAGTGAAGTTGTCGGCCGACGTATCGCGCTCTGTTGCCTGGGTACTGCGCTTCGAGTGAGTGTAAGCGAATCCTCTCCCGAACCCGGGTAAGCCCTCGTGGTGCGCCTGCCTCGGTGTCTGGTACACTTAAGGCAGAGGTCAGTACGTGTTGCGCATATCGGCGTTGACGTGTGGTGAGATGCGGCGACTAGGCGAATGCGCGCAGAGGAACGATACAATGCGAAGAACACTTACTCTCGAGTACGGCGATGAAGTGCTGATCGCGCTGGGTGTGTCTCCTGAGCAGTTCGGCGAAGAACTGAAGTTGCTTACCGCTGTCAAGCTTTATGAGCTGGGACGCCTCTCCTCGGGGGCGGCGGCAAACCTGGCCGAAATACCCAAGCCGCTGTTCCTTACCAAACTTGCCGAGTACGGTGTGAACACGTTTCGCTTGACCGAGGAAGAACTGCGCCAGGATGTGGCCAATGCCCGCAGTCATCAGTAACACGTCGCCGCTCCAGTACCTTCACCAAGTCGGGACACTTTTTCTGCTTCCCCAACTGTTTGGCGAAATATGGGTGCCTGAGGCTGTCGTCGCGGAGATTCATGCTGGCCACAACCGCAATGTTTCTCTTCCTGATCTCGGTGCGCTCCCATGGCTCATCGTCCATCCCGTACAACAACGCGCACCGCTGCCACTGGTTACGCATCTTGGGGAAGGCGAAAAGGAAGTTTTGGCCCTGGGCTTGGAGCTGCCCGGGTCGCTGTTGCTTCTTGACGACCGCAATGCACGGCGCCATGCAGAAGCTCTCGGTCTCAACGTTTCCGGCACACTGGGCGTCCTGCTCCTGGCCAAAGAACGGGGCAATCTTGATGCGGTAGGGCCGGTGCCCGACCGGCTCGATGCCTTGGGATTCCGTCTCGATGGCGGCACAAGGCAGATTGTGCTCCGTCTCGCGGATGAACAGAGCTGACCGCGGTCTACGGCCAACGTGATCTGCGTGACACTGCGGACGGAGCCGGTCAATTCGGCGTGGCGATTTCGATTTGAATGGACATAGGTAGAGCCCGTGATCCGGGGCTGCGTCACGCGTATCCGCGTAACTTGCCCCGGCTGTTCAGACTCGACTCCTTCGGAGCCGTTTGCGGGCGCTTTGAATTCAGTTCCGGCAGGTAGAAGGCTGTTCTTGTTGAGCAGCAGGAGAAAGACAATGATTGCGAAAGCAGCGGTAGCGGTGTTGATGGCGTGTTCGGGGGCATTTCTGGCGTTTGCGGGAGAAGGTGCGGCGGCAGGGGCGTGTTGCGCGGAGGCCGAATTGCCCGAGCCGGACAAGGACGGCTTTATCTCCATGTTCAACGGGAAGGACCTGACGGGCTGGGACTGCAAACCGGACGGCTGGTGGGTCGAGGATGGGGCGATCACATCGGAGAGCACGGAAGAGAATCCCTGCATCAAACATCACTACATTTTCTGGACGTCCGCAAAACCGGCGGATTTCGTCTTGCGGTTCAAGTACCGTCTGGTGGGCGGCAATTCGGGCGTGCAGTTCCGGAGTGAGCGGCGGCCCGAATACGACGTGTGGGGCTATCAGGCGGACATGGAGGGGGGCGAACAGTGGTCGGGCTGCTTGTTCCAGCACGACCGGGGCGGCGTGGTGATGCGCGGTTACAAGGCAATCATCGCGCCGGATGGTACGAAGCAGGAAGAGGAGTTCGCGTCGCCGGAAGAACTGCAAAAGGTCATCAAGCCCGGTAAATGGAACACCTACGAGATCCGGGCCGAGGGACCGAAGATTGCGCTGCGCATTAACGGCACGCTTATGTGTGAGGTCGTCGACAACGACCAAGTGATGGCTCGGGACAAGGGTGTCATCGCGCTGCAGATGCACCCTGGCCCGCCGATGAAGGTGCAATTCAAGGACCTGAAGATCAAGATGCTGAAGAAGTAAGACCTCGCCGCGCCGATTGCCTGTATTGTTGCAGGCCTCTTGGC
>CAZFOG010000542.1:0-3232 GCA_964520685.1 uncultured Nitrospiraceae bacterium
GCGCCTGATCCGGCTCACCCGTTACTGGCGAGACCGATGGTTTCGGCGAAGCGGCGGAAGAATCCGCCCGCTCTGGCCGCTCCCGCTCCGCGCTGGCTGAGCAACGTGGTGGCCAGCGATTCGATGGCTTTGCTCGCCGGGGCTGCGGGATATTTCACGATGAACGGCACGGCCTGCATGACCCCGTGCGACACATGCGGGTCGCGCGGAATATATCCCAGGTAATGCAGCTTGAGGCCCAGATACTGCTGCGAAACGGTCACCAGCTTCCCCGCCACCGCACGAGCCTGATGATCGTTGGCCGCCATATTGACCACAAGATTGAATAGCGCGTCGTGGCGCATCATACGAATGGTTTTGACCATGGCGTAGGCGTCTACGATGGACGACGGCTCCGGGGTCACCACCAGCAGGACCTCGTCCGCCGCCGCGGCGAACCCTGCCGCATTCTGACTGATTCCCGCCATCGTGTCGATGATGATGAAGTCCGCGCTGCCCTGAAGCTCCTGTAACCCGTCGATCACCCGCTGCCGCGCCTTGGGGCCCAGGTCGGCCAACTTCGCGATGCCCGAGCTGCCCGGGATGACCTTGATGCCACCCGGTCCCTCCGCGAGAATCTCGGACATGGTGCGCTCGCCGTGGATCACATGCTGGAGGTTGTACAACGAGTTCAGGCCCAGCAGGACCTCGACATTCGCCAGCCCGAGATCGGCATCGAGCACCACCACGTATTTCCCGCGCGTGGCGAGCGCAATGGCGAGATTCACGCTGGTCCCCGTCTTGCCTACGCCGCCTTTTCCGCTCGTGACGGCCAGCACCCGCGCCTGCCGTCTGCCGTCTCGAACGTATTCACGAAGATGTTCTGCTTGATCTGCCACTTCGATCCCTGCCTTCCAGTACGAGGTTTGCCACCAGGGCGGGTTCCGCCAATACAATATCATCCGGGACGTTCTGCCCCACACTCAGGTAAGTCAACGGCAATCCGGTCTCCTGGGCCACGGCAAACATCGCCCCGAAACGCCGCGTTTCATCGATCTTGGTAAACACCAGCGACGTTGGACGGACTCTCCCGAAGTTCTCACAAATGTGCCGCAGATCCTCGAGAGGCGTGTTCGCCGCGGCCGCCAGCAATACTTCCGTCGGTTCCGCCGCTTCCATCATACGCTGTAATTCAACCAGCTGCTCATAATTGAACTGGCTGCTGCCCGCCGTGTCGATAAGCACCAAGTCGTAACCGCGCAACTCCTTCAGCGTGGCGCGCATCTCTTTCGGCTCGTTCACCACCAACATGCGGAGCCCGATAATGTCCGCAAATACTCGCAGTTGGTCGGGCGCCGCCACCCGGTAGGTATCCGCAGTCACAAAGGCTACCTGACGCCGCTCCCGCACCGCAAACCGGGCGGCGAGCTTGGCGAGGTTGGTAGTCTTGCCCACACCCGTCGGCCCTACCAGAGCCGCCACCGAGCACCGGCCCGCCTCGAGCGATATCCCGCCTTTGACATGGACTCGCCGCCGAAGCTCGAGCCGAAGCCGCTCGCGAAGCACCCTCTCATCCTTCAAAACACCCACGTTACATCCGCGAACTGTCGCCCCAAGCAGCGAAGCGGCCAGCGCCGGCGACACCCCCCCATCCACCAGGCGCCGGTAATGGGGCGCCAACTCGGTCGGCAACCCCGCGCTCGACGCGTCGCCCTCGAGCACCCGCAACAGGTCCCGCAAATCGTCACGCGTGGGGTCCTTTGCGTCATCCGGGGACTGGTCGTGCAACCGCGTGAACGGCGCTGGAGCGATCGCGGCGTTACCCTCCGACGCCAGGCGCGCCGGCTTCCGGGACCGTGTCCGCAGCGGTTTCGGAGACGTGACCCGCACATCATTCGACAGCTTCGTGTACGCCGCGGATGCATCCGACTGTGAGAGCGGGCCCGGTCCACCCGATGCAGGTGCGGAAGACGGGGCTCCTGCTTTGTGGCGCGCTTCCATCCGGGACTGCGCTCGATCCACGAGTTCGCGGCAGAATTCCACCGTATCACGCACCCGCTGATCGGACCCCACCGCAGCATGGGCCTTGTACCGCCGCTCGACAGGGCTTGGCGGCCGTGACTGCAAATCCGTGGGCGCATCCGGTTCCCGAGCCGGTGGGGGATCGCCCGCCACGGTAACCTCTATCAAGGGTTCACCGAAGATGCCGAAAATGCCGCCCTCCCTCACCTGGGTCGTGCGCAGCACCACGGCCGTCTCCCCCATAACCGCCCGCACCTGCCGCAGGGCCTCCTCGAATGTCGGGGCCCGGAACTTGCGAAAACCAAGCGTCTCTCTATCCATTCACCTGCCCTTCGCTCTCAAGCCGCACAGCCGGATCGATTTCGTTGTATGACAACACCACAATGCGCGGCATAAACCGCTCCACAATACGGCGGAAATACCGCCGCACCGTCGCGGAAGTCAGCACGATCGGGTCCTGACCGCTCATCACAAGAGGCTGAACCGCCTCGACGGTCCTGCGGGCGATCGCGTCGGCCCGGGCCGGGGCCAGAGGAATATACTCGCCCGTCTCGGCCTGCCGCACCGCCTCGAGGATCTCCCGCTCGAGGTCCGGCGCAAGCGTAACCAGATGCAGCGCGTTCTGTTCATCCACGTATTCGGCACATATTTGCCGCGCCAGAGCCTGGCGCGCATACTCAGTCAAGACTTCCGTGTCACGCGTGCGTGGTCCAAAGTCCGCCAGCACCTCCAGGATGGTCTCGAGATTGCGTATCGACACGCGCTCGCGGAGAAGGTTCTGCAACACCTTCTGAATCTCGCCAAGCGTCAGGATGTTCGGAACAAGTTCTTCCACAACGGTGCTCGCGGACTCACGCACGACGTTCACCAGGTTCTGGACGTCCTGGCGCGACAGCAGCTCGGGCGCGTGGGCCGTGATAAGCTCGGTTAAATGCGTCGCCAGAACGGCCGACGGTTCGACGATGGTATAGCCCATCCGTTCCGCACGGTCCCGGTTCTCAGCGCTCACCCACAACGCTTGCAGCCCGAAGGCCGGCTCCGTGGTGGGAATTCCCGCAATCTCCTCTTCCACAATCCCCGGATTCATGGCCAGATAGTGGTCGGGAATCAGCTCGTAACGCGCGATTTCGGCCTCACGCAGTTTCACGCGGTATTCATTGGGCCGCAAACGCATGTTGTCCACAATGCGAACCACCGGCACTACGAACCCCATCTTCGTGGCCCTTTGCTG
>CAZFOG010000543.1:0-3203 GCA_964520685.1 uncultured Nitrospiraceae bacterium
TGCGTCGCTCGCTTGGGTCAGTCCCGGTTTTTGGGCCCAGAGCCACAATCATGCGGAAGATGCGCATGCCGCCTCAACGCCGTCGCGCATCTCCCCCTTCAGAGAGGGTAGAACGCCGGAAGGCGTTCAGGGGGAGGATTCCGGGGGGCTTTTTTGGAGAAACTTTCGGCGGAGTGCTAGGATCAGACTCACTATGGCAAAGGAACATACAGGACAGGCGGGAGGGCCCGGTGGGCTCGCAGGCGCCCTGGAACGGAAACCGCGCGGATGCGGGGGCATCTTCTTCATGCTGATTTTGATCCTCGCGGCCGGCTGGGGCGTGGGGCTGGGCATGTTTGTCTGGATGCTCGAGGATGCCAAGGCGAATATCCAGGCGGTGGATGATTTCCGCCCGAAGATCGGCAGCCGCATTTACTCGGCCGATGGCATGCTTCTCGGCGAGTACACCGTCGAGGCCCGGCAGCTCGTGCGCTTGAATGAGATTCCCCTGCATGTGCAGAAGGCGTTCATTGCAACCGAGGACCATCCGTTTTACGTACACAAGGGGGTGCGGCCCCTCGCGATTGTGAGTGCCTTGAAAGATGCCATGCGGACAGGCAACGTGCGCGGGGCAAGCACCATTACGATGCAGATCGTGCGCAACATCACCGAAGTTACCGGCGTGTCGACAGAGCGCACCATGCAGCGCAAGATCAAAGAGGCTTTTGTGGCGCTGCAGCTCGAACGCGAATTCACCAAGGACGAAATTCTCGAGCTTTACTTGAACCAAATCTTCCTAGGCGGCAGCGCAAACGGCGTCGAGGCGGCCGCACAACAGTATTTCGCGAAATCCTGTAAAGACGTGACGCTCGCCGAGGCCGCCACGCTCGCCGGGTTGTCGCGCTCGCCCAATGCCAACCGCCCCGACCGGTATCCCGAGGCGGCCCAACAGCGGCGCGACATCGTGCTGCGCCAGATGCTCCGCCATGGCTTCATCACGCGGGAGGAACACGATGCAGCGGTTGCCACCCGCGTGCTCGATTCGGCGGTTTCTTACGACGAACGTATGAAACGCATGGAGGAGGGCACCGGCGTGTGGCGCCCCAACCGCTTCCAGGCGCCGTATTTCGTCGAGGAAGTGCGGCAGTATGCCCGAGCAAACGGGTACGCCGATAAGGAGGAATTGCTCGAGGGCGGGCTTCAGATTCACACCACCATCGACATGCGTCTCCAGAGCGCCGCCGAAAGAGTGCTCGAGAAGAAACTGGCGGAAATCGACGAGGAAACCTTGAAAGCGCTCACCGCCAGGGGCCAGGAAGACTATTTCGTGCCCATCACGGGGGCGCTGGTATGCCTCGATAACCGGCCGGGCGCGGAAGGCTACGTCCGGGCCATGGTGGGCGGCCGGGACTTTGACAAAGAAAAATACAATACCGCCACCCAAGCCCTTCGCCAGCCCGGCTCGAGCATCAAGCCCTTTGTGTGGCTCGCGGCAATACGCGACAACCTCACCCCCTCCCATATCATAGTCGACGAGCGCATCACCCTGTACGACGGACTGGGCCGGCCCTGGTCCCCCGCAAATTTTACCGGCGATTACAAGGGTCCGGTGACACTGCGGTACGCTCTCGAGAACTCGATTAACATCGTCTCGGTCAAACTCGTTTTGAAGATGGGCATGCCCGTGGTGCGCGGCGTGCTGCAACGCGCCGGCATTACGTCCGAAATCGACGATTCACACAAATGGACCATCGCCCTTGGAAGTCCCGACATGACGGTCCTCGACCTGTGCAACGCCTATGCGACCATCGCCAGAAGCGGGCTTTATGTCCGGCCGACGTTTGTCGAGACGATTCGTGACCGCGACGAATTTGTTCGCTACAAAAGTGAGTCCCAGCTCCAGCGCACGCTGGATGCCGATGTGTGCTATGTGGTCACGCATCTGATGGAAGGCGTTGCGCGCTATGGCACAGGGGCGCGCAGCCGCGATCTTGACCGGCCCCGGGCCGGCAAGACCGGCACTTCGAACGAAAGCCGCAACGTGTGGTTCTGCGGGTTCACGCCGGACTACACCTGCGTTGTCTGGATCGGGTACCGCGACAACCGCCCCATCGGCCAGGGACCCGACGGCCGCTGGCTCAAATCCAGCCGCGAATTCACCGGCGGTCGGCTCGCATGCCCCGTGTGGACCGAGTTTATGGTGACCGCCCATAAAGGCCTGCCCAAGCGCGAGTTTGACGTTCCCGAGGGTGTCGTGTTCTATTCTATCGACAAGAGCACCGGGCAGTTGGGCGGCTCGTTCCGGGAGGCCTTTCTGAAGGGAACACGGCCACCCGCGAAACCGGCGCCTCCCGAACCCGAGTTGGTCGAAGACCCCATGCTGCTCGAAGACCCCATGGAGATACCACCGCTTGCGAATATTTGATTGCGACGCCGCCTTCGGGCGCGGAACCACACCTTTGCCGCAGGAACTCGATACCGCGGACGCCCTGCTGGCCGAAATGGACCACTGCGGGATCGAGCAGGCGCTGGTATGGCACCGGGACGCCCGCGAGCGCAGCTTCGACCAAGGCAACGACCGGCTCGCCTCTCTTAGTAACCATACCCGCCTTCACCGTTCCTGTACCATCATGCCGTACACTTCGCGAGAGGGCTTTACTGATGCCGAACTGTTCGAATACATCCAGATGGAGGATATCCGCGCGGTTCGGGCTTTCCCCGCGACGCACCGCTATCTTCTCGACCCGATCGCCTGCGGTGACCTGCTCGCACTCTTGACTGCCTACCGTGTGCCGCTCTTCGTTTCCCTGGCTGAGATTCAGGACCAGTGGCAGGGGGTCTACAATCTCATGCGCAATTTCCCCCACCTCACCCTGGTGCTCACGCAAACCGGTTGCTGGGGGCAGGACCGTTTTTTCCGGCCGCTGATGCGCGGGTTCCCGAGATTCTTCCTGTCGACAAACCGATTCGAGACCGCCGGACAACTAAAATCGCTGGTGAATGACCTCGGCTTCGAGCGGCTCCTGTTCGGGTCAGGACTGCCCTTCAACAATCCTGGCGGCTACATCATGATGATTGCGCGGGCGGACATTCCGGATGAGGCACGGCAGGCCATTGCGTTTGATAATCTGGCCTACATGCTCGGGGAGGTAGCGTGGTGAGTCTGCGCGAAGCGTTTTTGCAGGGGGACGGCTGCCCGGTCATCGACGCCCACACGCACATGG
>CAZFOG010000544.1:0-3200 GCA_964520685.1 uncultured Nitrospiraceae bacterium
TTGTGGGACCGGTGCCCTCACCGGTCATTTCTATTCTCATCGTCTGCGGGTGAGCCGCACGGCTCATGGTGCGCTGCCGCGAAAAGTTTCAGGCGCGATGGGTTTTGCGGGTGCCCTGGGATCGCCGAGCGCCAGCTCGGCACTCTTGTCTTTCGGCTTTCCCGGATGCCGAGCTGGTGCTCGGCGAGCCCGGGAGGGATGCAAAAACCCCGGGAAGCCCGTCCCGCTCCTGCGTCGCTCCCTTGGGTCAGTCCCGGTTTTTGGGCCTGCTACTCTAAAAAGTGCAATTGGGCTTGAGGATGTCCGCGAGGGCCAGCCCCACGAAGCCGCTGGTACGCACGAGTTCTTTTACACCATAGGCTTTGCTGTTATCGGGGTTCAAGAGGAAGCGGCAATACCGCCGCACCGATTCGGCGACCGCGTCAGGCTTGTCGAACCACGGATACGCCCATGTCAGGAGAGTCACGGCGCGGGGACTGCGTTGCTGGTCGGTGCTTCTGAGCTTGCCCCACGAACCGTCGGGGTTCTGCCCATCGAGCATCCACTGCACGCTGAGTGCGAGTTCGCGGCGCATGGCCTGGCTCAGGGAAGCGTCTTTCAGGAGCAGGTCCGCCGCAATGAACGCTTCGGTGCAATACGACATGGTATCGAGAGGCCAGGAATCGAGGGTATTGCCCGCCAGGGTGTAGGGAATCTCGCCGTCGGGTTTGCGCGTCCCGAGCAGCCAGCTCACTGCGCCCGTGGCGACGTCCTTGTACGCCGCGTTGCCCGTGAGGGCGTACAGTTCAGAGAGAAACGCCCCGCCGGTGGTGGCCGTCGCGATGGTATAGGGTTCCACGCTCAATTTGCCGCGGTAATACCCGCAGCCGAGCGCGCCCGCGTCCTGGCCTTCGCGAATGACCCAGCTATTGGTGGCATCGCGGCCTTGTCCCTGCGGGTCCGCGTCACATCCATCCATTACGAACCGCGCCTTGCGCTCCATGGCCGCGCGGTACGTTGCCTGCCGGTCCCCGCCGGCCTCTTTGCAGATGACTGCGAGTGCGTGGGCGGCCGTGCCTGCATCGCCAAAGTAGATGTTGCCCTGGGGCCCCAAATCGCCCCAGAATCCCGCCTCTTCGCCGTTCGCGGTTCTGGTGGGCTGTTGGAGCGCGCAGAACGTATCGCACCAGCGCAGCGCCTCGTCAAGGTGCGCCTGGTTTCCGGTGATTCGGTACGAGGCCAGCAACACGCGGGCAAAATTGCCGTTGATGAAGATAGAGTTTGCTGTATCCTCCGTGCCTTTGAGGGCATGGCTGCCCACATCGAGGCCCATGATCCACGCGCACAAATCGTCGAAGTATTCACGGACCTGCTCGAGCATGACGCCGTCAACAATAGCTGGCCGTTCCCCGCCAGCCGCGTGAACCCGGGCAGGACGTAGCGCAAACACCGCACCCGCCCCTGCCGCCACTCTGAGAAAATCGCGTCGTTTCATCGGTTTATCCTGCCAGCTTGAAGTTGCGCATGAGGCTCTTGAGAACAACCGCACAACACACAAAGATCACGCCGCATATCAGCGTGATATGCCATTCATGGAACAACAGTTTGCCCACGCCCACCAGGATTGACACCATCAGGAGGCTCGACACGGCCCACCCGGTCAAGGCATGCCACAGTTTCTGGTCGATGGGCTCGAGGCCGGTGTCCAGCGCCAGCCGTTTCCACCCGGGTCCTCCGATGCGCATCTTGCGGTAAAATGCCTCAGTCTGCGGGGTCGGCTGCCGGGAGGTCAGAAACGTAACGGCAACCCATACCGGTGTCGCGATGCCCATGGTAATCAGCAGCCGCACCGCGAAGAGCTTCTCGGTTTCCGTGTCGGGCATGTAGATGGCCAGAAGATTGCCTGCAATCAGCGACACCACAATTGCCGAGATCTCGGACCACGCATTGATGCGCCACCAGTACCACCGGCCGATCATGACCAGCCCGATGCCGCCCCAGAACAGCCCGAGGTATTCGTAGGCCTTGAGAATCGACTCGAGCCGCACCGTGACAACGAGGGCCACCAGGGTGAGCAGTACCATGGCGACGCGAGATACCATGACGTAGTGGTGTGGCTGTGCGTCGCGGTTCAGATAAGGCTGGTAAAGATCGTTGACCAGATACGACGAACCCCAGTTCAGATGGGTATCGATGGTACTCATAAACGCTGCCAGGAGCGATGCCACCATCACGCCTTTCAGGCCGACGGGCATGAACTTGGCGATCATCGAGGGATAGCACGATTCCGGGTCGGCAAGTTCAGGGAAATAGTAGATTGAGCAGATGCCCACGATGATCCACGGCCACGGCCGCAGCAGATAATGGCAGATGTTGTACCAGAGAAACGCAAGAAACGAATCGTGTTCGCTCTTGGTTGATAACAGCCGCTGCACGGCATATCCGCTGCCCGGCGCGCCCGACCACCACGCCACCAATATGAACGTGAGAAACGTGAATGTCGGCAGGTCGAACTGGCTCAGATCGGGTGCGAACCGGAGCACGGTTTCCTGAAACCCGGGCGCGGATTCGAGATGCGCGTGCAACCCCGCCCCACCCGAGATATCCACGTACACGATGATTGCCAGGAGGAACGACCCCAGCATGGCCAGGGCAAACTGGATGAGGTCGGTGTAGACCACGCCGTACAGCCCCGACAGGGCGGAATAGAAGACGGCCGATGAACCCAGCACGCACAGGATCAAGCCTGTTCGGGTGACAGGGCCGAGCAGGGGCAATGTAAACAACGCCTCGTCACTCAGGCCCAGCACCACCTTGAAGATCTTCGCCATGGCCAGCGTGACCGACGCCATGATGATGCAGTTCACGTAAACGCCGTCGAAGAAAACCTTGAAGATGCGCAGCGCATGCGTTTCTGGTCCGGTCTCGTAGCGCTTCATCAGGAATTCGATGTCGGTAACGACCTCGCTCCGCCGCCACAGGCGCGCAAAGAAGAACACCGTGGCCATCTGGCCGATGATGCCCGACCACCAGAACCAATTCTGAAAAATCCCGATGTCGCGCGACATGCCCGACACGAACACCGGCGTGTCGGCCGAAAACGAGGTAGCCACGATCGAGGTGCCCGCGATGAGCCACCCGAGGCTGCGATCAGCCAGAAAAAACCCCTCTTTGCCCGCATCGGCTTTCCGTTTGAAGGCAAACCCGATGCCCAGGGCGGC
>CAZFOG010000545.1:0-3195 GCA_964520685.1 uncultured Nitrospiraceae bacterium
CAATGGAGTCAACAAGATCCCTCCAACGAGGCCTTTCTTATCCGGCGATCCCGGGCGAACCGCCGGAGTTGAAAGTTGCGATTGAAGGGGAGCTGTGGCCCTCGATGCCCAGATGAGAGGAGAAAGCATCATGACAACAAAGCAATACGTCACGCTGGTTGTGCTCGCAGTGACGGCAGCCTTCGTCGGCGGCATGGTCTCGGCGAAGTTGCCGGGGGTCGTACATGCGGCGGCTGACGATGGCACACAGAAATTGGATACGCTCGAAGTGCGCGTCTTGAAGGTGGTTGACATGGAGGGCCGGACGCGCGCCTGGCTCGGCATCGAGGAAGGGGACCCGCTGTTCGTGATGGAAAGTAGGGATGGCGATCCGCGCATGGTATTGGGCGCACATGATACAGGCGCGAGCCTCTCTTTGATGGGGGACGCCAAGAAGACCGGGATCGCCGTATTCGAGCCTGAGCACAGGCGGGTCGTGTGGCGCGCGCCGGAGTCGCTCGAGGTACCTTCGGGCAAGTGACGCGTGTATCCGGTTAGAATATTGAGCCAACCAGAAGCGAACTTAAATCCTTTGCGCTGAATGTAACAGGCCGCTCAATAGCCTGGGCCGAAGCATACCTGCGGCACTTCCGGATGCGGCGTGTAGTGACGGTTCTTCGTGAGGCAGCAAACCATGAGCCGCGGGGCTCAGCCATGGACAATGAAGATAGAAATGACCGGTGAGGGCACCGGTCCCACAAAAGAGGGGAAAATCCCGGTTTTTGAGGCTTTCGAGGCCGGTGCCTGAGCGATTGGGCGTAGCCATGGTTGGACTCGGCGCCAATTGGCTGTACACTGGTTGAGCAAATCTTTGGTGCGTAGTACCGCAAGGGGGCTCTCCCGGAGGGTTTGAATATGTGCAGGTGTTGTGGTGGGGATATGAACCGGAGGACATTCCTCGGCGCGGGGGCGGCTATGGCGGCCGCGACGGGATTGACGGCGATGGTTCCGCGGGCGGTGAATGCCCAAGCCCAATGGGCGGAGGACTGGTGGGACCCGGAAAGGCCTTACATGGTCGCCGCGAAACCGCTCCGGGTCCAGCCCGTCCTGATGTACCGCGTGGCGGAGCCCCGTCCGCAATCCTCATACAAATCCTGGGGCGGGGTGCAATCCCACGAAGCGGCCGCGGAAGAGGCGGGGCGTATCGGGAACGAGCTTGCCGGGATTGCAAAAGACGCCCCGTTCGAGTTGCAGGTGCTGCCGGTGGTCAAGGTGACCTCCACCGATGAGCTGGCAAAAATCGAGCAGTCGCAGGCAGACGCGACGGTCCTGTATCCGGCCGCAGGGGGCGGCAATCTGCTTCAGGCAGGAATGGACCTGCCCAACCCGGTGATCTTCGTCCGGCATCGCTCGGGCCCCGTGTATTACTGGTACGAGGCGTTGAGCGTCCAGTATCTGCGCAGTGATCGGCCCGAATTCGAGGCAAAACGGGAAGGGCCAACGCCCACATTGTCGGTGCACGATGTGGTGGTCGATGAGCTGGGCGAACTGGCATGGCACCTGCGGACGCTTCACGCCATACACAACACTCTGGGTGCGCGGATTGTGGCACTTGGGGGCGTATGGGGCAAATACGCCGCGAACGCGCCCCAGAAAGCGCGCGACCAGTACGGTATGGAACTCGTCGAGGTCAGCTACGACGATTTTGCGTCCCGAATTACAGCCGCGCTAGCCGACACGGAGAAGATGCGGCTCGCTGAGAAATGGACGGACCGGTACCTCGCGATAAATGGCACGTCGCTCGAAACCGAGCGCTCCTTTGTGGTCAATGCATTTGTGCTGTACGGGCTGTTCAAGGAATTAATGTCGGAGGCCGATGCGCCGGTGTTCACTATCCGCGACTGCATGGGCGCGATCATGCCGCTGTCCAAAACAACGGCGTGCCTCTCGCTCAGTCTCATGAATGACGAGGGGACGCTGGCGTTGTGCGAATCGGATTTTGTGGTGGTGCCGCCGGCGGTGCTGCTCTACCATTTGTGCGGCGCGCCGGTGTTCATGCACAACTCGACGTTCCCGCATGACGCCGTGGTGACCTGCGCGCACTGTACGGGACCGCGCCGCATGGACGGTTCCCGCTATGAATCCGCGCGCATCGTGACGCATTACGAGTCGGAGTACGGGGCCGCACCGAAGGTCGAAATGCCCCTGGGCACGAAGGTCAGCTTCCTGAACCCCGAGTACGCCGTGGGCCGGTGGGTGGGATGCCGTGGGGAGGTCATCGACAACCCCTTCCTCGATATTTGCCGCTCCCAGCAGGAAGTGGGCATCGAAGGCGATTGGCAACGGCTTCTCAGTGAGGTGCGCGATTCGCACTGGCTCATGGTTTATGGCGATCATCTGCGCGCGATCGGCTACGCGGCGAACCGGCTTGGAATCGCGTGGGACAACATATCGGATGCAGCGGTTTGATCCCATTTTTCCGGGGAGAGCGACAGTGCTGAAAGCGCGATTCGTGAGTCTGGTATTTTGTGCAATAACGGCGGTTTTGTTTCCAGGGGGATGGTTTTCGCCCATGGCAATGGAAATTCCGACATCGACAGCGTGGACGGTTGAGTTTGAACCCGAAACGGCGATCCTGACCCTCGACCACGGGGATTCGGGGGCATCCGTTACCGGGGAATTGCACTTTGAATCTGTCGACGGCGAAAACGTCGAGACTTGGCGTGTCGTACCGCCCCGTGATGGAATCGCCACGCGCCTGGCCATCGAAAAGCCCGACCACCACATCAACGGCTACGTGGTCTTTTCCGGTACGGGAGACCGCCTCGGGATTACATCCGTTCACCGCACCCGCCAGAATTTTCAGGGGCGGCTGGTCTTTGAGGGGCGCGCGAAACTCTCGGCGGGCAGCTTCGCGTGCCGGACGCGCCCCCCGGAATCTCAGTCCGTGGTGCAGTTCGGGTCGGGCCACGCGGATAGCGCCCTGAATGATTCGGTGTTCGACAGCGAGACCGATACGGTGTTGCGTTTCAGCGTGTGCGGCGAGGGGCCCGGTATTCGCACGCTCGAGGAGGGGTTCAGCGTGCAGTGGTCGACGCCGATCCATGTATCCGGTGAAGCCACAGCCGTGGTGGAGCTTGTGCGCAACTACTACCGCGACCGGTGGGTGCCGTTTTACCGGCCCCTGAACCGCGAGCGGTGCCCGTCGCCGCCGAC
>CAZFOG010000546.1:0-3182 GCA_964520685.1 uncultured Nitrospiraceae bacterium
CCGGAAGATTAGGTTTTGTGGCGCGGAAGTCCCCATTCCAATCCTTGGGGAGGCAGTCGCAAGGCATCGCGCGAAGGCCTTCCAGTTCGTTTTGGAGCGCGTTCATCACCAAATCGTGCTCGCGGATAGCGCGGGTCTTGGCCATTCCCACGTGGTACATGGTCAGCACGCTGAAAATGCCAAAGGTCACAATAAACAGGGCCGTCACAATCTCGACCATCGCCGCGCCGGTGGACCTGTGCCGTGCGCGAGCAGATGGAATCGCGAAAAACAGGGACTGACCCAGTGGTTTGCGCAGCAAACCCGGGTCTGTCCCGGCCGTTTTTCGCGTGTGGGACCGCGGCATCGCGTTGTCGGGGCGTATGCGGGCGAAAAACCGACCGGTGTAGGACCGGCGCCCTCGCCGGTCATTATCGTAAGGAGCGCGGACGTGTCCGTCCGCCGTGATTTTATGGACGGGTTGGACAACCCGTCCTCCGTTGCCGCGAAGATTTTGAAGGGACTGGTGTGAATCGGGGCGTTGTGTCCGCCGCTGGCGGGGGTGGAACGCCGGAAGGCGTCCCGGGGGTGGATTCTTAGACGCAACTTTTTTTTGCGCTTTTATGCGACTCTGTGCTTTTCCACTTTTCATGATTCCACCGATCTCTCGCGCGAAACGTCTTCATTTCCCGCTTCACCGGCCAATTCCACCGGCAACACCCGGTGCAGCTCGCTCAGGGTTGTGATACCTTCCTGGACTTTCAGCACGCCCTGCCGCACGAGCGGTTTCATGCCCGTGCGCAGGGCGAGTTCGTGGAGCGCGCGCGTTCGCGGGCGCTCAAGCAAAGCCTCCGCGATGTCCTCGGTCAATGGGAGCGCTTCGCCAATCGCCGTGCGGCCGGAGTAACCCGTGTTACGGCACGCCGCGCACCCGATTCCCTTATGCAATACAGTATCGCGAGGGAATCCAAATCGCACCAATTCCTCAGGAGACACGAGCCGCTCCGTCTTACACTTGTCACAGATTACCCGCACGAGCCGCTGGGCCAGCACGCCCGTTACGGACGACGCCAGCAGGTACGGCTCGACTCCCATATCCAGCAGGCGTGTGAACACCCCGGCCGCCGTGCCGCTGTGGATGGTGCTGATCACCAAGTGCCCGGTCAGGCCGGCCTGTACCGCCGTCTGCGCGGTTTCGGGGTCGCGGATTTCACCAATCATGATGACCTCGGGATCCTGCCGCAGCACAGCCCGTAAAGCGGTCTCGTATGTGAATCCTGCCTTGGGGTTTACTTCCGTTTGGGAGATATTGCCAAGACGGTATTCGACGGGATCCTCGATGGTGGCGATGTGGGGGGGAGGCGTTCTCGAATCGGCCAGCGCCCGCAGCACCGCATAGATCGTGGTCGTCTTGCCGCTCGAGCTGGGTCCGGTCAGAAGCATGAGTCCTTGGGGCCGCTCGACGATCCGATTGAGCAGCGCCAGCACATCGGGTGCAAATCCGAGCGAGGACAAGTCGAGAAGTGACGCATGCGTCTCGAGCAGGCGGATCACGAGCTTTTCGCCGTAGACCGTGGGAAACGTCGAAACACGCATCGCGCTCCGGCCCGTGTCGCTGCGCGCGTCGATTCGCCCGTCGCGGGGCAGTTCGCGCTGATACACCGGAATCCGGGCCAGCACCTTCACGCGCGCGATCAGCCGCGCCTGATACTCCTGCGGCAACGATGCGACGCTGTGGAGCAGGCCGTCCAAACGGAACCGGAGCGCCAGCCGGTCGTCCCATGGTTCGAGATGCACGTCGCTCGCGCCTTGCGCGGCGGCCTCCCGCAACAGCAGGTCAATTGCTTCGCCCACGCCCGTGTCGCCCGAGGCCAGCGCCTCGGCCAATTGCTGTTCTAGACGGTTCGCGGCGCTTGCCGGATTGCCCAATGGTGCTTTCTGTTCACTCTTATGCATCATACCCCACTACGTCTACACGGACTGCGAGAAGGTATCTGCGATCATTGCCAGGGAGCCAAGCAACGAAAACGACAGCGACAACACGAGCGTCCCAAACAGGAGAATACCGAAGGGTGCCACCGTCTCCAACAGCATGAAGCTCATGCGCCGCACGTCGCTTCGATAGATCATCCCGACTTGCTCGAAGGAGTCGGCAAGCAAACCCGAGCGCTCGCCCAGGCGAACCAGGCTGGTGAAAGACGCCGGCAGGCCGCCCCCCGTTGCCTCCATCGCCTCGCTGAGCGTCTGCCCCTGCAACACACGCGTGCGGAGGGCGCCCAGCAATCGTTGGAACGTCGGATGTATGGGCGCATCGGATGCTTCCTCGAGGGCCTCGTCCAACGTCGCGCCTCCTTTCAGCGCCTGGCCTGCCAGTGCGGCCGCGAGACCCAGATTGTGCTTGAAAAACAGGTTGCGCAGGTAGGGCACCGGGCGGAGCACGGCCCCGAACCGGCCGCTCGCAATGTTTCGAGGATACGATACCGTTGCGCTGTAGATGGTGAAGCCAAAGTATGCAACCGTTACAGATGCAATCAAGGTTATCGCAGTCCAGCCCACGACCACAGGATGAAATGGCAGCCACGGCAGCAGCGGCGGCCAAGCCACGCCAAAATCAGCGAAAATTACGCGAAACGTGGGAAGGACGTAGGTAATCGCAAATAGACCCGCCGACATGGCGGTGAGCGCGTACATGCCGTAATAAAATGTCCAGTTGCGTTGATGTTCGCTGTAGACGTCAGAGTCTTCCGTGTCCCTGATCAGGGAGGCAAGGGTATGCGGAAGGCCGCCCGACAGTTCCGCTGCCCGCACCAGTTCGGCCATTCCCGGGGGAAAGAACCGTTTCCGCGGCTGCATCGCATCCGATAGCGTCGCGCCCTGGTTCATATCGTCCGACAACGCCACCAGCACTGAGGCAATACGGCGGTTCGGCGCATCCAGCGATGCGTAGCGCAGGCCCTCGGGAAGCGGCACGTTGCAGCGAAACATGCCCTCGAGCACCGACAAGACGTGGACCAGATGCCGCCGCCGGTAGAAGAGGAAGCCCTCGGTCCACCACAGCACCAGGAATGCCGCCGGCATCAAGAAAGGGATGAGCGTCGTGACGAAATAGCAGAACAGCGCCGGAACGTACATCGGGCCCCGCCAGGACCGTTTGGACCGGTCCCTGCGGGGGGGCTTTCCGCCCCGCAGCAACGTGCCCATAT
>CAZFOG010000547.1:0-485 GCA_964520685.1 uncultured Nitrospiraceae bacterium
GTGGGCGCCTTCCGTCGGAATGGGTGGGCGCCTTCCCTCGGAATCACCGGGCGGAATCAATCGGAATCACCGGGCGGATTGGCTCGGAATACGCATCGTGAGGCACGTGTGCCCGGCAAGCATAGGGAAGTACGCGATGCACCGCTCAATCGCGTTGTTGAAATCTACCTCCATCGGTTCGCATGGGGCATCCGCACACCATAGGACAAGCAGCAGACTGCCGGTGAGGAGCCAGATTTTTGGGAGTGCGTTACACATTACCTTGGATTCTCCATGGGTTGAATCTTCAGTGAAGAGCATACGTAAACACTGGTGCATTTGGGAATTTCATCGTGCCAGCGTTGGAAACTCTGTTATCCGAAGATTAGTGCACCCATACGGGATCAGAGTCAGCTCTTCAAGCGGAGAATCTGACATCACCGGGCTTGGAGGGGGCGCTCCCGCGGCATTGTGTTCGATTTTCCATTCTGGCACGCATCGGCCCT
>CAZFOG010000547.1:499-3158 GCA_964520685.1 uncultured Nitrospiraceae bacterium
GCTGTTCGCCGATGGAGTTCCTTTTGAACGTCAGCGAATTTGCCGGCACTTTCGTGTCAATATTCAGCGCATAGTTCCAGTTACTCACAGGATGAACTTCCCAGTCCGCATGTGGCATCTCGCCGCCAATTTGCCGCCAATCTTCAGCGATCTTCAGCGCATAAAGCAGCGGGCCGCGGTGAATCGCGACGGCACTATTGTACCGCCGCTCAAATCTTGGGCGCATGGGAAAGCGCAGCGTGACGCTTACCTCACCTCGCCATTCGCGTTCCAGTCTGAAGTACTGGCCCGCTGTGCAGGCTCTCGAAGTGGTGTTGCCGACGCTAACGCTCGCACCCACTGCCCAGGCTGGAATGCGCAGAAGAAGCGGGAAACGTCTTCTTTGAGGGGCCCTTAGCGAAATGCGCACTTCGTTGCTGAATGGGTAATCGGTGCTCACATCCAAGAGAACGGGGGCCCCATTGACCTCCGTGACGATCTGACACGGCGCATAGGCTACGGCAGCGAGGCCTTCCCCGCTTGTTCCCGCTCGCGGAATACGCATCCACAAATGAGACGCGAACTTCGGCCATCCCTGGTGCATGTTTGCGGTGCAACAGCCAAAGTGGGGTTCGAGTCCAAAGATGTTAGCGGCGGGCCCATTGCTCGTGTAAATCCGGTCTTCACCAACACAGCAAATTGCCTGATTGGGTTGTTGGTCGTATTGGTGCGCCCACATATCAGGGGAGAATGTCGCGGGAAGAGCGTTAAAGGCAACCTGTTCCAACCTGTCGGCCAATATGGATTCGCCAAGGACCGAGCATAGAACTTCGAGCGAAAACATGTACTCGACCACGGCGCACAATTCGATTCCCTGCGAGGGATGTTTGCCGGCAAGATGCTCATCTCCACTGAACATGCCCGTGACCTGCCCATGATACCGGTCGAGCATTTCGAGAATCTGAAACACGCTCTCTCGGTCTTCGGGATCCTGCGAGAGGCGGTACCACACGCCCGGCGCCTTGATCCCCATGGCATTGTTGGGCGCGTGGGCTTCCATCGTGCATGCTTCCGGCGGCGTCTTTTCGCGATACTTGAAATCGGCGAAATGCTCTCGCCAGCAGAAACCCTGGGCATGTACTGTACGGGCAAACTCAAGCAGCCACCTCTGAGGAGCCCGGTCATATACCCAGAAAATGCTTAGAATCAGGTCCTGCCATCTGTAACGGCTCCACTCGAAGAGGGGGGTCTCGTCGATACGCGCACTCAGGCCCTCCAGGAACTTCGCTATGGCTGGAACCGCCCGCGGTTCGCCTGTGGCTTCCGCGTATTGCGTCAAAGCCTTCAGAAAGACAAAAACCGGCCAGGGATCGTATGCTGGTCCATACCAATTGCCCGACCGCTTCGCTTTAACCGGACCCAACCATCCATCTTCGTGTTGACCTGTGAGAATGCGGTCCATCCAATCATGCACTCTCGCCTTGAGGATTTCATCGTCAAGCAGGAACGCCAGGGGGACTAATCCGTCGAGCCAATACGGGCATCGTTCCCAGCCATCGCTATTCCCGCCAATCCACCCCGAATCCCGGACATCCGGCCAGAACTCATCGAGGTGGCCGCTCAGGCCGTTCGCCTGAATCTGGAGTTGCTTCTTCAACCATCCACGAGGCCGGATCTCCCCAAGGGGAAGGGGAATGAACGCCAACGGCAAAAGGCTCTTCTTCTCAGTTGTGTCTCGAATCATACCCACTCGCCTGCACAATGGTTCTGTCTTAAGACACATTACCGCGGCATCCGCAGGAATTGTCATAGCATTTGGGAACCGTCCTTAGCCGGAAAGATGGAAATATTGCCGTATCGGTTGTTCGGGCGGTGTTCATGCCTTCGGCCGGTGTTAGATTTCGACCGCTATCATTCCCAGAGAAGCCCGGTCCCCGGCCTGCACAGGGAAGTCGAGAATTTTCCTGCGCGCAACTGTAGTAGTATCCATCCGGATGACTTTTCCCCCCTGCCCCCGGTCGTTCTCCCGTACTGGGGGACGCGCCTCGGTCACGACCTCACGCCGCACGGGATGGGGCATAGGTTCGTGCCGGTTGATTGACCTCGCGCGTCTCTGCCTCACTGGGCCGATACCTGGTCCCTGCATGGAAGCGAACGTCACCGGTGATGCCAATTGACCAGGCGCCAGCCACTACCTCTGTGTCTCGCTGCGCAATAGCAGGGAAGGAGAGATGAACGATACGGGGTCGGGGTTCCATCGCGAACACAGCGCGTTAGACTACGCGGCGGGAGACGACGGAAGGCCGGTCTATGACTTTTCCTGGTCGGGTGGCTCGCTCAGCATCTGGAGCAATTGCTGCCGTGCTTCGAGCGACAGGGAACGTATTGCATCGGCGATGGCCTCCACGTGGTCTTCGTGCGCGCCATTTTGAGACCTGTTACAAGCGCTGGTGTGAGCGGAAGGTAAGTCCGTTGTTTTCGTCACTTGCGACTGATTGCTCCTTGCCTCCGGAATACGCAGCAGCTCGCAACGCGCTACTCTCTGGTCTTCTTGGGTCTTCTTGCACAGCCGTTTGAATGGAAAACGCCATATTTGACCAATGCCTTCAACCCGTTAACCACTTGTCCCCTACACAAGTGGTCGGAAAAAGCTGCCTTCGCCAAAAAGGCGCAAGTCATT
>CAZFOG010000548.1:0-3138 GCA_964520685.1 uncultured Nitrospiraceae bacterium
TCGATGCCCTTCTGCCAGAACCCCTCCTCATTAATGTCGAAGCCCAGCTCCGCGAAACAGGTACAGTCACCCGCGGACAGCTCGGCGTAGTCATTCAACCGCTGACCAGGGAACTTGCCGATAGCTTCGGCGTCGATGAAAGCAAAGGCATCCTGGTCGGCCAAGTCATGGAAGGCATGCCCGCTGACGAGGCGGATATCAGGCAGGGCGATATCATCCTCGAATTGAACGGCCAACCCGTGGGCGATCTGAACTCGTTCCGAAGCCGCATCGCCAGCACCGCCCCCGGCACAACCATAGACCTCGCGGTGCTTCGCGACGGAAAGCGGCTCAAGAAGTCCGTAACCATCGGCACCCTCGATGAAGAGGCCGTGGCCGAGGCTGACCTCGGAGGCCCTGGCGGCCCGGCCAAGGTCGAGAAAGATATTGGCGTGACGGTCCAGAACCTCACGGATGACGTCGCCGCCGAACTCGGCTACGAAGGCGAGAAGGGTGTGGTAGTGACCGGCGTCGAGCCCGGCAGCCCCGCTGCCATGGCCGGTATCGAGTCCGGCAACCTCATCCAGGAGGTCAATCGCCAGAAGATCAGGAACATCGATGAATTTCAAGCTGGCATGAAGAAGGCCAGTGGAAAAGAGACCGTGCTGCTTCTGGTATCCGACGGCCAGTACTCCCGGTACGTGGCCTTGAGACTGGCGAGGTAATTAACGGCTGCAGTCTGTTGAGAGTGCTCCCATCCCGTCAGACCCTCCCCCTGACGAAGGGCGGCCCCTCCCCCCCGGGGGCCGCCCCTGCTTTTTGCCCTGTTGAGCCCATGGGGTAAAAGCGTTTGAGTACGACTGGGATGCTC
The DNA here is from genome assembly GCA_964520685.1 of uncultured Nitrospiraceae bacterium. Lineage (GTDB taxonomy): Bacteria > Hydrogenedentota > Hydrogenedentia > Hydrogenedentales > SLHB01 > UBA2224. Next base: position 851 of record CAZFOG010000548.1, read on the forward strand.
GCCAGTTGAAAGCTGGGAAATATCGGGGTTAGGATGGCCCCAGCACGACAGCACGCCTGGGCGTGGAGACCGGCACCGTGGGTACCGAAATCGAGCGGAAATTTCTTGTTGCGAACGACTCCTGGCAGGAGGCCGCCTCAGAAGGCGTGTCCATCCTGCAAGGCTACATCACCACCGGGCCGCCGATTGCCGTCCGCGTGCGTCTTGCCGGCGACAACGCCACCATCAATCTCAAGAAATCCACGGTTGATATTGCCCGGGACGAGTTCGAATACCCCATTCCCTCCGGCGAAGCCGCCCAGTTGCTCGGCCATTTCTGCGTGAACCACATCATCGAGAAGCGCCGGTTCAGGCTCGAGTACAACGGGAATCTCTGGGAGATCGATGTATTCGAGGGCTCCAACGAGGGGCTCGTCGTAGCTGAGATCGAGCTCAAAACCGAGGACCAGTCGTTCGAACTCCCGCCCTGGGTGGGCAAAGAAGTGTCCGGCGATCCCCGCTACCTCAACACCAGCCTGTCCATCCGGCCTTACACGGCCTGGTAGACCCCGCGCGGTGTTTGCCGAATCCGCCCTTCCCACGCGCTCCCACAATCCCCTTCCACGCCGCCCCATGAATCCGGTATGATTCCGCCCACTGTCGGCCGGGCGGCCAGGGCATACGCATCGGGGACGACGGTCCGCACGCAGGAACTCACGGAAAGGAAGTGGAGTAATGTTCGATAAGCTGGAAATGGCGCCGCCGGATGCCATTTTAGGACTGACCGCCGCGTTCAAGGAAGACCCGAATCCAAACAAGATCAATCTGGGCGTCGGGGTATACAAAGACGCCAGCGGCAAGACACCCGCGCTGCCGTCCGTGCAGGCGGCCGAAACGCGGCTCCTCGAGGCGGGCCCGCTCGAGGGCTATCTGCCTATCGACGGCGCGCCGGAGTACGCGGCCCTGGTACAGGCGCTGGTTTTCGGGGCCGGCCACGCGGTCATCACGGAAAACCGGGCCGCCACTTCGCATACGCCGGGCGGCACGGGGGCGCTGCGCGTCGCCAGCGATTTCATCAAGTTGGAACTCCCGGGCGCGAAGATATGGATGAGCGACCCGACCTGGGCCAACCACAGCAGCATTTTCGAAGCCGCCGGGGTGAAGACCGCCACATATCCCTATTATGACGCGGCAGCTCACGGGCTCGCCTTTGACGCCATGGCCCAAGCCCTCGAGAAGATTCCCGCGGGCGACGTGGTATTGCTCCACGGCTGTTGCCACAACCCCACCGGCGTCGATCCCTCGCCCGAGCAGTGGCAGCAGCTTTCCGGCATCTGCGCCAAAGCCGGATGGCTGCCCTTCTTCGATTTTGCCTACCAAGGCCTCAGCGACGGCCTCGAAAAAGACGCGATTGGCGTGCGCACGTTTGCCGTGCCCGGACGGGATATGCTGGTCGCCTCGAGCTTCTCCAAGAACTTCGGGTTGTATTGCCAGCGCGTCGGTGCGCTTACGCTGGCCGGTTCCACCTCCGAAGCCGCGAAAAGGGCCCAAAGCCACGTCAAACGCTGCATCCGGGCGAACTACTCGAACCCGCCTGCTCACGGAGGGCGGTTGGTGGTCACCGTGCTCAGCGAACCCGAACTGCGCGCCATGTGGGAGCAGGACGTCAAGGATATCCGCGACCGCATCAACACCATGCGGAAACTTTTCGTGGCAACCCTCGAAGCGAAGGGCGTGACGCAGGATTTCTCGTTTATCACGGCTCAGAAAGGCATGTTCTCGTTCTCGGGACTTACCAAGGACCAAGTGGACGTGCTTCGCACCAAGTACGCCATTTACATCGTCGGCTCGGGGCGTATTAACGTGGCCGGCATGACGGAATCCAATATGGACTATCTCTGCTCAGCCATTGCTGACGTGTTGTAAGCCGTTGAAAACGCGGGCACTCCCTGGAGTCCCGTTCTTCGGGAATACATCACCGTCTCGAATGGTGTTACCTCTAATACAAGGCTCAGACCGGCGTCAGCGCATACGAAAGGCTGACGGCGCGGTATGAGAAAGGAGGTGGTCCGATAGAGGTGGTAGATTGTTGGACCCGGAGGACGGGTACTGTGCGCCACATGATCGGAGACTCTGAAATGGTGGCAACAGGCATCCCGTAAGGAAAGTTTCAAGCGAAGTAGACTGAGACATCGCACGAGATCTCCAATGGGAGGTTTCGGCGCGAAGAGGAGGATCGCTTCGCAAACGTTTGAGGCCGGAGCCGCGGCAATGGTGGCTCCGGCCTTCTTTTCTGGCCCGGCACAGGG
>CAZFOG010000549.1:0-3111 GCA_964520685.1 uncultured Nitrospiraceae bacterium
GAACCCGAAGACATGTTCCCGCGGGCGCTGCACTGGTTCCGGGAAACGTGGCAATTAGCGCTTGGCTGATTTCGATTACGGCAACGCCGCGAGATAGTCCGCCAAGACCCGCAAGTTCCGGATGAAGGTCGAACAGTCGATGACGTGGTCGGCGGAGCCGTTCTGGTGATACCGGAGGTCGCCGGGTTCGGTCCATGCGCCGCGTTCATCGAGTGCCTGGATGACCTCCCCTGCCCTCGACGCTAGTTGCGGGGTCATGCGCGGTTCGGAGGGCGCCGGTGGCGCCTGGAGTTCCTCGAGGGGCGTTTCTTTGAGACCCTCGAATTCCTTGCGGATGGACGGCAGGGACGAACCGCCGATAAACGAGTAATGGGTGGGCATGTCGTCGCTGCTGTAGGTGAGCTGGTAATCCTTGGTGAAGTAGAGCGGGGTGTTGGTGCGCAGTTCGTAAAACCGCGCGAGATTTCCATCCGGCAAGAGGGAATTCTCGTAGTATTCGAGCGCGCGGGGGAGGGGTTCGAGGAATTTCGGCTCACCGCTCTTTTGATACAGGTACAGCAGTGTGCGCATGACGCCCTGGGATTCGCCGCCGGTGATGGCCGCCGGCTCGAATTTCCGCGCCCACGCGGGATGCATGTTCGGATCGTATTGCTGCGCCCAGCCCGGTTGCGGGTCGGGCATCTGGGCGAGGATGATGAAGTCGCCGGCGCGCAGGGCCGCTTCGCGGCAGTCGGCGCGGCCATAGATCTCAGCGGCGTCGAACATGGTCCCGACGGTGTCGCTGATGGTGCCGTCATTGAACGTGTAGTAGCCCATGTAGTCTATGCCTTGGTACTCCCGTGACCATTCCTCGGGGTACGATGCGGGTTTCACGGGGTACTTCTCGGGGTCGGGCGGCCCGGTGAACCGTTGGGGCCATGCGCCGTTGGGATATTGCGCGGCGAGCAGCTTTTCGAGGCCGTACATCACCGCGCCGTGAATGGCTTCGTCTTCAAAATTCAGAGTCTGGTCGACCCGCATCAGGTAGCGCAGGGCGGATTGTGTCGTGTCGTCATCGAGGGTGCTGGTGTTCTGGCCCCTGGCCTCGGGCGAATCGACGCGATAGGCGTAGGCGGCGCGCTTATCCGGGTTGAATTCGATCGAGTAATGCCAGCCCCCGGAAACCAATTGACCTTTCACGAGTGCGCGGGCCGATTGCCGCGCGGCTTCCAGGAGATACTCTTCGCCCGTCTTCTGGTAGGCCTGAAGGAGGGCCATGCCAACGCTCGGAGTGCCCGGAGGCTGCACCCACGCCTGGGATGCGCTGGCCTTGCCTTCGCCCTCCCGCAACGTCAGGTCGGCCTTGTACCGCCACAGATAGCCGCCTTCGACGGATACCTCGTTCTGAAAGAACTCGACCGCACGCCGCAACGCCCCGGCCGTCTGCTCGCGGTCCGGAGACGCTTCGTCACCCGCCCATGACGGGATTGCCCCCGCCAGCACGATGCTCACTATCGCCGTAATCGTTTTCATAGCCGCCCCCAATGCGTGACGAAAAACCCCGGGTCCGCTTGCACTTTTCGACGAGTCAAGGCATTCTTATCGCAATTCCGCCCTAACCACGTCAAGTTCCTGAGATGTCTGCGTTTGCAAACGGGCGGGGATTTGGTGTACTTCAAAGGCGCTCGCCTTGGAGTGCGATGATTCGAGATCGGGCCCGGCCCGCCTGGGGGCGTCGTAGAAGCCCGCGGAGGCCGCCCGTCGGAAGCAGAAGGGATTTGCGCGTGCGTTACGCCATCATCTCGGATATCCACGGCAATCTGGAAGCCCTCAACACCGTCCTCGAATACATCGGCAAGCAGAAGATTCCCCACACCCTGTGCCTCGGGGACGTTGTCGGGTACGGCGCGTCACCCGACGAGTGTGCAACGTTGCTGCGTGTCCGCGGTATACCCACCATTCTCGGCAATCATGACGCCGTGGCCAGCGGGCAGGAAGAACCTTGGGGGTTCAACCCCATTGCGCTTTCCGCGGTCGTGTGGACCACCGAGCACCTCAGTCCGGAGAACATCGACTGGCTGAAGAGCCTGCCCTCGAGCCTGGAGTACGAGTCGTTTCTGGCCGTCCATGCCACCCCCGAAGAGAGCGAATGGGATTACATGTTTACCTGGGAGGAAACGCTGCCTTACATCGCCCGGCTGCGCGAGCAGAATTACCGCGTGTGCTTCTTTGGACACACCCATTGCCCGGGGATTTTTTCCGAGGACGGGGTCTACGCGCTGGACGATGATTCGAAATTCACGCTGGACCCCGAAAAAATCTTCCTGATCAATCCCGGCTCGGTCGGGCAGCCTCGCGACGATGATTCCCGGGCGTCGTTCGGCATTTTCAACACCGAAACCGAGGAATACGAACTCGTGCGGCTCGAATACGACGTTGACGCCGCGGCCCAGCGCATCCTTGACGCGGGCCTCCCCGGATTCCTTGCCGAACGGCTGCACCGCGGACATTGAATACGCGTTCGGAATCCCCTACGGCGCCAGGTCCCGCAAGAACTGTTTGAACCATTTCTGCCCGCGGACGCAGTCCAGGTACGGCTCGGATTCCAATGCGCTCCGTCCGGAAATACCGCCTTCCGCCCGCGCCCGCTCGAGCCAGCGCTGGCACAGCTTGGCGTTGTTTTCGAGAGCGCTGATGCACGCCAGACGCCATGCGCCCCGGCCTTTTTCGAGGCGTTCGAGCCGAATCAGGATGTCTTTGGCTTCGGCCAGCATGATGCTCCGCCGGTCCCCGTCCGCCAGAGTCGCCTGAAAAATCAATACCTCAGCGTGCTGCAACGCGTTATTCATGGATTACCTCGAGAATAGCTGTCCCCTCCGGTGTGGGGCCGGCGCCCTCGCCGGTCATCTACCCGCTTGCGGGACTCGCGCCTTCGCCAGTCGCTCTCGCTTTCATCCTATGCGGCTGTGTCTCAATGCTCCCGCCGTGGACCTATGGTAGCCGTTCATGCGAAGGCCCGTAAAGCTGGCGGCTCGCGGGCCTGTTCCTCACTTGGCTGCAATGGCCCTGCCCGACTCCCATCCCATGGGCAAGACACCGGCCTAATCTCCGGTGGGCACAACACTTGCGGGC
>CAZFOG010000550.1:0-3094 GCA_964520685.1 uncultured Nitrospiraceae bacterium
TCCAAAAACCGGGATTTCCCGCTCTGTTGTGGGACCGGTGCCCTCACCGGTCATTATATTTTCATCGTCCACGGGTGAGCCGAGCGGCTCATGCTGCGCTGTCCCTGGGTTTTTACATCCCTCCTGGGATCGCCGAGCGCCAGCTCGGCACCCTTCTTCCTCAGCTTCCGAACGGGGACATGTAGGCGCGCCGCGGACGGCGCTCTGAACATGTCCCCGTCCGTACTTGTCCCTGTGGGCCCGTGTTTGTCCGTGTAAGTCCGTGTGTTCGGGGCGCAGACCCCGGTTCCCGGAACCTGATTGCGGCTTTCCCTCAAAACCGGGCCAAAGCATGGGCGCCTCTCCCTGAGCGAGAGGCTATCCAATCCACCTCCCCCGTTATCCAGCGATTCGAGAGAACGGGTTCAGTTGTACACCCGGCCGTTCATGCGGTACTGTCATGTGGGAATCGTTGAAAGGAGATGCATGATGGCCGAAGAAACCATTTTCGGGAAGATACTGACCGGCGAAATCCCGTCGCAGGAAGTGTATGCTGACGACGAATTCTATGCGTTTCGCGACGTGAATCCCGCGGCGCCCACGCATGTGCTCATCATCCCCCGCAAACCCATCGCCAGGGTGACGGATCTGACGGAAGAGGACGCTTCCCTTGTCGGCAGAATGCTCCTCGCCGCCAACAAGATCGCCGAACAGGAAGGCCTCACCGAGAACGGTTTCCGCTACGTCCTCAACTGCGGGGAATGGGGCGGGCAGACGGTATTCCATCTTCACTTGCACATCCTCGGCGGGCGCGCCATGGCCTGGCCTCCCGGATGATGGGAGAGCCGCTCCATGCACATTGATACGGAAACGCGCCTCTGCGCGGTCATCGGAAACCCCGTCGAGCATTCCCTGTCGCCCGCGCTTCACAATGCCGCCTTCCAGGCCGCGGGGCTTAATTTCGTCTACACGGCGTTTCGCGTCGAGGATGTGGCCGCATGCCTGGCCGGCATGCGCGCGTTGCACGGATTCCGCGGCCTCAGCGTCACCATCCCGCACAAAATGACGGTCATGGCACACCTGGACGAGATCGACCCTCTGGCACAGCGCGTGGGCAGCGTCAACACCATCACCAACGATGACGGCCGCCTCGTTGGCACAACCACCGACGGACCCGGCACCCTCCGCGCCTTCGAAGAGGCCGGGGTCTCGCTTGATGGAAAACGCGTGTTGTTCATCGGCTCGGGAGGGGCGGTGCGCGCGGTAGCGTTCGCCGTCGCCGAGCTTACCCGCGCCGAATCCATCACCATCATCGGGCGCACCCCGCAGCGGGTCGCGGCCATTGCCGAAGACGTGGCATCCAGAACCGCCATGCCCGTGACGGCCGCCGACCTGGCCACGGACCTCGCCGGCGCGGTTGCCGCAAGTCACATCCTCATCCAGGGTACCCCGATCGGCATGTATCCGAACCCCGGCGGGACACCCGTTCCCCGGGCTCTGCTTAAGCCGCACCACGTCTGCTTCGACATGGTGTACCGGCCCAACACGACGCGGTTCATCCAGGACGCCCAAGCCGCCGGCTGCACGGTAATCCACGGCATCGAGATGCTCCTGAATCAGGCCGCGCTCCAGTTCGAATGCTGGACCGGCGTCCCCGCCCACTTGGACGCAATGCGCGCCGCCGCCCTCGAAGCCCTGGGCGACGACTGACCCCGCAACGATATTCCCGCCAGTTCCGAGGCCGCCGCCGCATGCCGGGCCATAGTGCAGGTCTTGGGCCGGGCACGGTGCCCGCTTCCCACGCGGATGTTATTGTCGTCCTTGCCACAGCGGCCATCCATGGGGCATTCTTCCCAGAAATGGGACCACCTTCTATCCAGCCCGGCGCTTGCCCGCCGTACGAGAGGATTCAGGTCAATGACGTACTCCCGATTCCGCCGCCTGGCCATGTTCTGTATGTGCGCCCTGACCCTGACGGGCGCCGCGGCAGCCGCCGAGTTCCCGCCCCTGCCCGAAGGCGCGTTCAGCATCGTCGCCCTGCCCGACACCCAGGCCTATTCCGCCAACGCACCCGACGTGTTCGAAGCCGAGATGCAGTGGATTCTCGACAACCTCGAGGCCCAGAACATCGTGTTTGTGTCCCATGTCGGCGATATCGTCGACAAAAACACGGCTCCCGAACAGTGGGCCGTCGCTGAGCAGAGCCTCGCGATGCTGCACGGCAAGGTCCCCTACGGTCTCGGCGTCGGCAATCACGATATGGTCACATCCACCGGCGACAGCGGCAATTTCCAGGCGTCGTTCCCGGCCTCGAGATTCGAGGACTTCGACTGGTACGGCGGGTCGTACAAGAACAACGCCAACAGTTGGCAGACGTTCTCGGCCGCAGGGATGGAGTTTCTCATTCTCCACCTCGAATGCAACGCCCCCGACGACGTGCTGGCCTGGGCCGACGGCGTCATCGCCGCTCATCTCGAGCGCCGCGTCATCGCCACGACGCACATGTATCTAGGCCCGCTCGAAAAACCAGTCGAGAGCAGCGACTATTATGCAGCCCCAAAAGGACGCATGGTCTGGAAAAAATGCCACGGCGAGGCCGGTAACACCCCTCAGCAGATGTGGGAAGAGTGCTTCGCGAAGCACAAGAACCTGTTCATGGTTCTCGCCGGTGACCAGAGCCGCACCCAATCGTATTACCAGACCGATAGGGGCGCACACGGCAACACGGTCCACGAACTCATGTCCGATTACCGCGAAGGCTATTTCAGGGTCTACCGGTTCCTGCCCGATCAGGACCGGGTGGAGGTGTACACCTACAGCCCCACGCTCGGAAAACTGTGTGACGGCACGAAGGTCGTCCCCGACCCCGAACAGCATCAATTCTCCTTTGAATACGACATGGAACCCGCCCTGGCCAAGGCGGCAGCCGGGGCCGAATAGTCCCCCACCCCGCCTCCGAAGATTCAAAAACCGGTATTTCCCGTTCTGCTGTGGGACCGGCGCCCTCACCGGTCATTTCTATTTTCATCATTCTTCGGTGAGCCGGCCGACTCATGGTGCCCTGCCTCGAAAATTCAAAAACCGGGACTGACCCAAGCGAGCGACGCAGGAGCGA
>CAZFOG010000551.1:0-3085 GCA_964520685.1 uncultured Nitrospiraceae bacterium
AGATTAATTAAGTGATCCGGCAAGATCTTGCCGATTATTTTTTTAAATTTGCAATTTTCATATAGAAATAATATGATTAGATATTATTTTTCGAAAATAAAGTGGAGGTAAATAAGTTGCAAACTTTAAATTTAGAAGAGTTTAATAATTTAGATATTTCACCATATCAAGTATATGGGTTAGATCTTGATTATCAACAATCATTTTCTATTAATAGTTATTTAGAAAATAAGAATGATACAATTGATAATGATCAATTATTAAATATTGTATTTGCGGATATTGAAGTGTTCACAAATAATGCTGGTGTGTTTCCAAAACCAGAGCAAGCCAAATTTCCAATAAATGCAATAACGATCTATAGTACGTTCGAAAAAGTATTTAGATCATATTTTTTATTGCAACACTCTAATATCAATAAATTTCCAAATAAAAATGAAATTCCAGATCTGATAAATCAATTTACAAAAGATTTATTAGTAGATAAATATATTAATTCTGATGAAAAATTAGAAATCTATGTATTTACTAGTGAAATGGATTTAATTAAAGCTTGTTGGGAAAAAATTAGAGAGATAGATCCGAGCGTATTAAGTGGTTATAATATGGACAAATTTGATCTTCCATATATTTATTTTAGATTAAGTAATTTATTAAATAAAAATGAAGTTGAGATCGGCAAGATCTTATCTTTATTCGGAAAGATTAAAGTTGAAAAATTTGGTAATGAGTTTTTAATAAAAATTCCAGAGATGCCAGTTTCTGATCTTATGTATTTATACAAAGTAAGAGACGATGGTGGATTAAACATGGGCTCTAAACTTTCATCATATGCATTAGACTTTGTTGCTGATCATGAACTTAATCTAAGAAAAAAAGATTATAAAGATGAAGGAATGTCACTAGATACTTTCTATGAGAAAGATCCAGTTAATTTTCTTTTATATAATATAATTGATGTGTGTTTATGTGTCAGATTGAATCAAAAGTTAAAACATATAGAATCGTATAATATGTTGAGACGGTTAATGAGAACTTCTTTTACAAGTTCATTAAGAGGTTCATCAATATTATTTGATACTTATGTTAATTATAAATTAAATAGTGAAAATAAATTCACTAGATTTGGAATAGTGGAAGAGACAGCTTTTTCGATTTCGAGTGATGAAATTGCAAATCTTTATATTCCAAAACAGATGAAACAAACAATAAAAGAAATCAGTGCATCAACCGTACGGGCTGTATTGGGAAGATTCCCTGGAGCATATGTCAAGAACTCAAAAGCCCAGATCTTAACTAATAAAGATGGAATCATAATAGATCTTGATGCTAGCTCACTTTATCCATCAATGATCTCACAATTGAATATTTCATTCGATACATTCTTTGGAAAAATAATTGATCCGATAACTTATAATTTTCTAGCTCATATTGAACCCCCATTAAACGCTAAAATAGGTATTCCACAACAGATATATTCGAATATTTATGAATTTGTAGTTAAATTTGTAGATCGTTTAAAACCACAAAATAAGGGAGAATATGTTCAAAATTATTATTTGATATTAGCATATTTATTGAAAAAAATATCAGATTCTAAAAGAACTATTCAACAATTATTCAATCAAGATACAGTAGAAGATTATCTTATTTTAAAAAGATATCTTTTACCAGCAATAGATTTGTTTGACGATATTCATCCAAAAAGTAAGGAGTATAATAGTTTCTGTAATGAATATCTTATCAATAATTCCTTACCAACAGATGTTCCACAACTCTTTATAATTGAAAATATTCTTCAACCAAATTTGAGAGTAAGAAAAATTCTCACAAAAGACTTTGAAGGGTATATCAAATCAAATAATTTAATGTTATCGTTATCTGGTTGTTTATTTGTAAAACATGAAGTTAAAAAAGGACTTTTTATTGAGTTCTTAAAGAATTTAAAAGATTTAAGAAATTCGTATGAAGCGGAAATGAAAAAATATCCAAAAGGTTCTATTGAATATTCATTTTATAATATGCGACAGAAAGCTATAAAAGTGACCATGAACACGACGTTAAATCCTAGCGTCACATATCAGTAATGATATGAAAAAATAACTCCTCTAATTCGGTGAAACTCCTGTAACCTGGACAATACCGAGCCAAGCTTCTAATAAAGCTGCTAACTTTATTAGTTGAAGGTGTAACGACTAGTCGAAAGACGTAAGCTACAAGCGGTTGGTAGCTGAAACGGGGAGCATCCTTGAAAAATTAAGGATGAAGATATAGTCTACTCCCAATAGTAATATTGGGCAGTTCTAGTAATAGAACGAACTAGAAGTAGCGATTCTAGTTGAATAAACGGACGGCTTATTTGGTCAATCCACGTATCGGTTTAGTAACAAACATCTAGCTAAAGCAATTACTACACAAGGACGGCTAAGTTTAAAAGCTACTCAATTAATAGCTGATATATATTTGGAAAATTTAAAGAATTAAAACAGGAGAATAAAAATGATATCAATATTAGATAGATTTTGTGATCTAATTTTAGAAATTGCGGAAAAAAGAAATAGAATATTGGTTAAAATATCAGATCAAGCGGAACCAATTGCAGATAATTTAATTAAAATTGCAGTCTTTCAAAATACTCAATGGAAAAATGAATTGCTTGATAAATTTGAAATTTGCCAAACGAGAAAACTTATAGGAAAAAAGAAATATCCATCAAAAGAAGTATTTTTTGAATTATTATATTCAGAATATTATGAACCAGAAGAACCATGGAATAAATCAAAATTAGCTTTAAAAATGAGAAAATGGTCAGATCATTATAAAGGCAGTAGAGATTTATATTCTCGTTTTTGGAAATATAAAATAGACAAAACAAGTGTTCATGAAGTTGAAATAACCATCAAACAATTCATGAAAGAAGCTTGTAAATTATTATCGACTGGAGATTTTGTAAGTCCAAATGAGAAAAGTTTATATTCAAAAGAAGCTCTTGCCGCCATCGATAAATATATAAAATATTGGACTCTGGAGGACAATGAACACTAGTTATTTCTTTTCAAATAAACTCAATAAAGAACAAAAATTA
>CAZFOG010000552.1:0-3084 GCA_964520685.1 uncultured Nitrospiraceae bacterium
CCTGCGTGGGGCTGACCTGCGTTGGGCTGACCTGAGTGGCTGTAAAGGGCTATTGTCTGCAAGTGATTATATGGCAAAAAAATTCAAAAAAACCAAAGATGGTTACCTCTGTTACAAAACATTCAACTCTAATTACACAAAACCTGACTACTGGAAAATTGAGGCAGGTTCAATCATTTCTGAAGTTGTAAATCCCGACAGAACTATTCATTGTGCCTGTGGAGTGAATGTCGGAACTTTAGAATGGGTTAAACAAAACAATGACAAAGATACTGATATTTGGAAATGTCTTATCAGGTGGGAATGGCTTCCAGGGGTAGTTGTACCATACTATACCGACGGGAAAATCAGATGTGAAAAGGTACAGTTATTGGAGATAAAAGGAGACAAAGATGGTAAAGGTAAAAACTGAAGCGTATAAGGAACTATGGAATAAATTGAAAGAAAGTGTCAGTGATTACGCAACTAATCCTGTAAATTTTATGGATGAAGCATACGGAATTAAAAGATTAATCTATGAAAAAATGTGCGAAATGGAAGAGGAGGCAAATAATGGTAAAGACTGCCAGATATCCAGAAGATGACAGGAACTGTGAAAACTGTAAATTCAGAGATGGCTGCAAACGTGATAACTACATTGATGTTTGCGGTGAACATAAGTTTGAGGATGAATGTGATGAACTTACCGAAGCAGAAAAGGAAAGCATTTTAGGTGATGTTACTTACCAACGTTATAAAGAAGATGATTAGGGAGGTAAATCATGAACGGATCACTGGTTAAGTACAAGGCAAATGTGTGGGGCATATCAAAGGAGAGGGCAAAGGAAATTTTACTTGGGTATGCAAAAAGAAATTATGACAGCGTGGGAGCTTTTAAAAAAGTAAAAATAGGGGGTAATGGTGATGAAAATCAAGGAAGTTACTTATGCAAAAAGCGGGGTTATAGCAAAAGCAGCTTACGAAAATTTGAGACCATCTTATAGTTTCACTGCGGAATTGGACAAAGAAGATAACGTGGAGGATGTCTTAAAGCATTTAAAAGGAATTGTTGATAACCAGTTTGAGCTTGATGAATATACCGCAAAGGTCAGTCTGGTAGAAAAGCAGTTTGCCAATATGCGGTTATATCCGGTCAATGGTTTTAAGTATCCGTCTATCACATCTGTTCTGGGCTGGGATAAGGACTGGTATATTTCCGAAGGTGAATTATCACAATACGGGGCAATCGGAACAATCATTCATAAGGTATTTGAGGATGCCATAATCAATTACCAAAAAACAGGCGAACTGATCTGGAAAGATCCGGAAGAATTTCCGGAACTGCAAAAAGAAATCAGTATGGTCAGGGGGGGCAGTTTACAGCTTGACTGGAATGATTATTCCTACAAAACATTCGGCAATGAATATATACCGAAATTAGGCAAGATATGTGCTATGGAAGAAACAGTTGCCAATGACGAAATCAAGACAGCAGGAACGCTTGATATACTCGCACCGTTTGGAGATAAATTATCAATCATTGACTTAAAATCCGGTGCTTATGACTTTCGGCAACTGGCCTTCTATGGCAATACCTGGTCCGTATTAAACGGAAAAGATGTTGAACAGATGGTAATTTTTCCGCTTGGCAAAACTGACAACAAGAGCGGATATAAAAAACCAATTATCAATACTGATATTGCCGGTGAATGGAAAGAAATGTTGAAAGCCCGTGAAACATTTAAAAAGAGATTCGGGATATAGGAGGGAAAAATGGAACTTACAACTCGTGAAATAAATCATATGTTCTCAACCGAGGACTGGTGGTTTCATTCCTTCCTGTCCGAAAAAGACCGGTTGCGGATTGAAAGGGAAAAGGGAATCGAGTGGAACGACATGAGCGATGTTTTGAAAAAAATGATTATGGAAAAGGAAAACAATATGCTATCCCGCAAGTTAGAACAATCAAGAAAATTAAATTTGGAGGTAAATTATTATGAAATACCCTACAAAAATCAAGGGTTTATCGGAAAGAAGAAGGTTAATTCCAAAGGGTAAGATCCGGCTTGGAATTAAGATGAAAAATGCCAAAGGAACAGAATATCCGAAAGAGACTGAATATTTTGCCTGTCATGAAGTGCCGGAGGTGGAAAAGATATATGGAGAAAAACCAACAGAGCTGGTCATCATGTTTCCGTCTGATAATGAGGATATTATCTTTCCGCAGGCCTATGAATGTTACGGCAGGAATTCAGGACTGAAATGTATCGGTGATGGTGAAACCGCAACAAGGTTTGATGAAAACAGGGAGTACACAGAGATTGAATGTAAGACTCCGAATGAATGTAAGTTTGGTAAGGAGAACAGTTGCTCAATAAAAGGGCATCTGAAATTCTTTATACCGAAAGTCGGCCCCGGATTATACCAGATAGATGTCGGATCAATCAATTCCATTATTGATATTAATTCAGGTCTGGATTGGGCAAGGATGATAACCGGCGGTAATTTTGCCATGAAGCCGTTTATCCTGCGTAGAGTGCCTAAAGCATCTCATAAAAACGGCAAGAAACAAACTCACTATACCTTACAGCTTGAATTAAGTGCCAATACCTTTACTCCAAGATTCTTACAGCAACCGGAAGTAATAGAAGAAGATGACGAACCGATTGTTGATTTGCCTGATCCGGAAAAGGTGGCAAAAGATGATGAAATATTAACCAGAATATATAGTCTTGGTGCGGAAAAGAGTTTGAAAAACTGGGAAGATATTATCAATTTTGCTTATAAGACAAGCGTGTTTTCAGCAGAAGAACCGATGACGATTGATCAGGCAAAAGACTTGCTAACTGAAGATGATGAAATAGCCAGAAAGCTGATTAAAAAAATGACTTTGATTGCAGTTTGAATAAACTTGAAAAGTCAACCTGCAAAATAATCGGCCATTGCCACAGGGCAATCGTCAAGGGGGGATGCGTATGAGGAAATGAAACACAATTTAAGAAGGATAGTTTGCCTTGACTATCCTTTCCGATAGAGAGCTTTTATCAACAAGGAGGTCAATAAAAGGCCTCCTGGATTCATAAATTATTATCATAAATGCCGGAT
>CAZFOG010000553.1:0-3083 GCA_964520685.1 uncultured Nitrospiraceae bacterium
ATATGATATTTCAAAAGATGCAGACATTAAACAATTTACAACTCTTTTAAAAATAATCCCATATAATGATACTCTGTCTGTTTTAAGCAAACCAAATGCAGTTGTGAATTTTAAAAACACTACAAACATGACTCAGGTAACTCGTTTATTTGGAAATTTGCCAAAAGTAACTTTATCAGATAATACTAAAGAAACTCAATCTCAAAGAGTAGCATCATTAGAAATTGAATATACAGATAATCTAGAAGAAGCAGAAACGAGAATTGTTGATTGTGTAGATTTAATGCAAAAACAAATAAATCAAATCGAAATATATGAAACTATTAACACTTCTCCAGAGTGGTTACAATTTGGTTATCTGTATAATCTTGAAAGAGACAAAAAGACTGGTGACAATTTAAATAGATATATTCACACTCCGTTATCTATTTTTAATATTTTTCTCCGGCAAGAGCAGACAATTGGTAAAATGGAACATATCATAAAGTATGCAATGTTAAGATTTAACGAAAAAACTACAACATAATATATTAAAGTTTTCGAGTTGATATTTTTAATTTTTTCATTTTTTATATAGAAATAATATATATGAATTTAAAATTCTTTTTATTTTGGGAGACGACCAATAATGAATTATTATATCAAATATCAGCTCAAATATACGTTAATTCATGAGATTTTACAAAAATTTAAAAAGAAACGTATAAATTTCTTTATAGATTTACAAAGCATCACGAAGGGTTTTTACAATAAAGAAGTGGTATTAGTTGAAATCGGGAGATTTGCGACAGAAGGCAAAGTTAGTGATATTTTAATTCAAGAGCTACGTAATTTTTTAAACAATATTTATGTGCAATTTAAGATGTATGATCCGTTTTTCATATTAGCTTATGATGATGGTTATTGTGCTCAACAAAAGATAATTGATCCAACATATAAAAGTGGAAGATCAACATTAGAACTAATAGTAGATAATGATCAAGAAGTACAATTATTTCGACAAATTAAAAAATATTACTTTGATAAAATCGAAAAGATGTTTACTAAAAAAGATCTTTCAAAAGTATATTATTTAAGAGAATACGAATCAGATCTTATTCCACATTATTGTATTGTAAATGGTTTATTTGATAGTGACCAAGAGGATGTTTTAAATATAATTTTATCAGTTGATAAAGATCTTCTACAAACATGTGAATTTACAAATACAATACAATGTATTACTTCGTTTGTAAGAGATCAAACAGGAAGGAGATTTAATATTCAATTTGATGTTTTTGATAAAGATAACGCAATACAGTATATTAATAAAAAATTTAAAAGGGGAATATTAACAGCAAAGTTTATTCCAATGATATTAGCACTTGGTGGAGACAAAGCAGACAATATTCCAAGTTTAAGTAAAGCTCCAAATAATCCTTTTAAAGAAAAAATCGGAGATACAAAAGCAATAGATCTAATAATAAATCATTCTATCCCGGCCACTACTCAAGAATTAAAGTGGCATCTAGATCATATGCCAGATATTATTAAAGACAATTTTGATTTTATTGATAAAAATTTTAAAATGATTTCATTTGATGAACAAATAAAGCGTATTCCAAAAAACATATTTGACAAAATCTAATGGAGGCAAAATGCAAGTAGAACAAATTAATTCAATCTTTAGAGAAATTTTTAGTGAGTTGATCAATGACGGGTATAAAAAGAGCAATGTTTGTAGTATTACATTGGGAAGTTCAAATGTTCCGCAATTTGATTCGTTTATAAAAGGAACAGATTTCGGATTTAAACCATTACAGAGGATTATCGAAAACCAAGGATTTAATTTTAAAATTATCATCTCTCCGAAAGAAAGCCCCGAAATTTCTAAATTTATCGAGGACGTTAATGTTGAATCTTTAAAAGAAATTAAAGCAGTTATGTTAAAAACATTAGATAATGAGAATAGTATTAAACTGGCGAGTATTCCTAAAACAGGAGTTATCGCTGGAGTAACCAACGATATATTTGAAGAAATTATAAAATAGTAAATTTGATGATATATTGTCAAATCTAAGGAGATTTTTATTATGAGTGACAATTACTATCAAGAAGGTATGCATATTACCTTCCAAGATAATTTTTATACACACAATTTAAATGAGACTCCAATAGCAAGAACAAATACATCTTCTCCAGCTCAAAACTGGAATGATGTATTAAGTTACGTCAAAATTAATCTTGGAGTTCCAATAAATTTACTAGAGTTATCAGATGATGATTTGATTACTAATCTACGACAACACGTTATGGGCTTATTCAGTCAGTATGCTCCCCATAAAGCCTGGGCGTATATATCTGGTGCAGATATATTTTATGGTTCAGCGTTAGGATCACCACGGCACATGGCAAAAATTCCAGTACCACCAGGAACCTATATTGTTGATATTCTAGAAGCATATCCAACAAAAGAAGTTAGTATCGTTGACATGTATGGTGGCGCTTTAATTAATGCTCAAGCCGCTATGGACTTAACCATTTCAAATTCATATATTGACGCTGTACGATCTCTACAAACCAGAAATACTTGGGAGTTCTTGCCGCCGGATATTATGATTTTTGACAAAGAAACTCTTGCATGTGTCGTAGTTTATAATATAACTCACACAACACTAGATACGGTTAGACCAGATTTATATCATAAATGTTTTAAACCACTATGTCTTGGACATACTAAATTGTGGATTGCTGCGATGCGATCTAAATTTGAAGGTTTAGCTACTCCATTTGGACAGCTAAATTTAAATTTTAATGAATTAAAAAGTGAGGGGCAAACATTAATTGATAATACAATGTCAATTCTTGAAACAATTCCCCCAGATATTTTAATTGAAGTTAGCTAAATAAAAAACTTTTTGGAGGCAATATAAGAACATGGCAGAACAGAGTAAACTCGAAAATATTTTTAGCTATAGTTTTCCAGCAAATCATTTACTACAAGTTTCTATTGTGAAACAAGTTGCAGAGCAAAGTTATAAACGTGAACATTTTTGCTTTATTACATTAGCACCAGGAGTACAAAGTCAACAAGGTGGTAGATC
>CAZFOG010000554.1:0-3077 GCA_964520685.1 uncultured Nitrospiraceae bacterium
CTGAAAGCCCGTGGTGAACTAGGTTCCGAATTTACCCAAAACCTAACCAAGGAATTTATTGTCAAGCCATACCTTGCCGCCCTTTTTTTAAGCATCTGCTTCTCTGCGGCGGTCATTCGGATTGTAAGAGGAAATTTATCCATTCTTCATTACCTCCTTTTTTTAAGTATAATATATATTGCTGTTAATACAATAAGATAAATATCATATTTGGCAAACTGAAACCAATAAGACATCAAAATAGTAAAAATGACCAATATTTGTATATTATATTGAAGAAGAAAAACTTTTGGATTTGCATCAATAATTAAATAATCCCCTTTAATAACAAAAGGATATGAAATAAACACCGATTTTCTGAATGGTTAGAATTGGGGTACAGGCGTGTTTGTAATTGAGACCTTTTCATATTTAAAAAACTATTGTTTTGAAATTACTCCCGAATAGAAAATGGATAACGGATATTAAAACATTGAATGAACTTTTATCTTGTCCTATGATGATGAATAATATTTTATACCATTATTAGAGCAAGGAAAAACAGTAGTGACGAGGACCTGTAAGGATAGCAATGAAAAAAGATCTATTT
This sequence comes from uncultured Nitrospiraceae bacterium, assembly GCA_964520685.1. Classification (GTDB taxonomy): domain Bacteria; phylum Hydrogenedentota; class Hydrogenedentia; order Hydrogenedentales; family SLHB01; genus UBA2224. The sequence goes on from CAZFOG010000554.1 coordinate 590, forward strand.
AATAAAGCGTGGTGTCCGCTCTTTGGCAAACTGCCAAACGTTCCAAGCGATCTAAATGATCTTACCTACACATGTATCGAAATTATTAAATCCGCGCGTCAATTATGGGGTGTTCATGATGCTTTACTAAAAGACATCAAATCAAGTTGGCCAACCCCCTCTACGATTAACTTCTATCCGACCAGCTATCTTGTTTCAGCACGTATACTCTATGGAGTTCAGCCAGAACTATGTGCTGAAGCTGAGCGGAAGTTATTTGACCCCGATAATGCCCTTCTCAACGAAGATATATATAAAGATTATTACAATATAAATTTTGAACCTTCTGATGAAGATATTAACCTTCAAAACCTCTTAACATCTACGCAAAATAAATTCTATGAGTTTCAAAGCAAGCATTTGATTGATGACACTCTTGAATTGGAACAAGCCTACGCAATACAGGCTATAAATCTTGCATGGATTGCATTGTATAATCACGTTGCCGAAAAGCATTATTTATACTTTGAAGGGCTACACAAGATGGCCTCAAATGCCCAATATCTTCTGTCATTGGCCAAGGATTGGGCCACAGAATCAGCATATGAAATAGGTAAAATAGTCATCAATAAGGGTAGAGAGGGAGGTCTGGCCAAAGGCAAGTCAGATAAGATTAAAGACAAACATATTAAATGGCAGATACTGGCCGACCAAATGTGGGAGAAGAATTCGAATCGATCCGCAAGAAGTATTGCATTGTTCATTGCTAAGAAAACTGGAGGGAATTTTAATACTATCAGGAAGATAATAAAAAAATAACCAGCAAAAAGTTGTCATTTTACCCCCTATTTTGACAATTATTTAATAATATCAAATATTTACATATTGACAGCATTCGATAATGTTATATATTAAGCCACGGTCATTCAAGGTCGTGGTTTTTTATTTTTGTAAACTTTAAGGAGGTAAGTCATGAATCAAAAACTTTTAACGGTTAAAGAAGTAACAGGCAAAGAATTAGTCACCATCAACGAAATGGCGGAAATATTGAAAGTAAAACCGTCATGGTTGTATTTCAGAACTATGAAGACTGGCGACAATGCAATCCCTCGAGTTAATGTCGGCAAGTATATTAGGCTTAATCCTGATGCCGTGATGCAGTGGATCAAAAAGCAATATGGGGCAACTTCATAATGAACTCAGACCGGATTAAAAGCATACAGAAATACGGAAAGACGGCAAAGGGGCAAAAGGAACTTATTAAACATCTTGAGGGCCATTGCCTAACCTTGCGGCAAGCAGTTTATGCCAAGTGCAACGATTGCACCGGTTATTATGCTGATGGGAAAGTCGATTGCGCTATGCCTCATTGCCCCCTACATCCGTTCATGCCCTATAATGCAAACCAGGTGAAAAAAGTCACCGGCAGAAAGATGACAGACGCGCATAAGGAAAAATTGAGGTCAGCACGGCTTTAATAAACCTGTTCTGTTACTCTGGCGCATTTTAAAATAGGGCTTCTAGCAAAAGAAATTTAAGCGGCAATGGTCGGTAAAGGGTTAATGGAAAATTTTGAGAATGTGAGAATTTATCCGCTGGAAACAGCAGACAAGTTGCAGAAGGAAGATAGTTTATTTGCAGATGAAAGTAGGCCTCTCATTCCAGAAGGAATTTATCAGGTCTCTTGTGTTCGCATTGAGAAAGCAGCGTCACACTTCAGGGCATTAAAAATGTTTCTTCATTTTAAGATTGTTACTACCGGTCAATATATGGGAACTGAATTGTTTATGGCAATGAATTTGATAAACACAAAAACAGGAAAACCCTTTAAACAAGTCCCAAGAGGTTCAAAATATTTTGAGCAATGGGTGCTTGCCAACAATAACATTTTCCCGATGAGAAATGACAGAATGTCACCGAAGAAATTTCTAAACGGTGTGTTTGAAGTTGTAGTCAGGACTGTAAAACCAAAGTTTCCAGATGGAACAGACAAACCAGATAGTTTTCATTATTCCATTGTGGACTTCATAAAAAGAAGGCTGGCATGAATATAAATAACTCTTTTACTTTTACTAAAAGCAATACTCATACTAATACCTATACCATTGCCAGTACTAATACCAATACCCATACCAACAAACCCTATAAAGAAACGCTTGCTGTGAAAGCATTTGCGAAGAAGCATTGTCAGAATTTTGTTAGCGTAAATATAGTCTATTTCAGGTGGATGTCATTCAGCAAAATGTATCCATCAACTCTCCCCGGTTGGTTATCCTTCCGGGGAGAAAACCCTAACAAGGCAATATTTTATGAGAGAAAAAGGTATGGTTGTTACAGTCGCCTGTAAAAGGTGCGGTAGTAAAATGGCAGCGTTCATCATAATGCCTATATAAGGACATAGAGATCAGTTAATTTTATTAAAATCAAAAACACTGAATGATAAAAATGGACAATCATCCTTTTGCAGATATTTTCCCCTTAATGACAGAAAAGGAAATCGAATCACTTG
>CAZFOG010000555.1:0-3061 GCA_964520685.1 uncultured Nitrospiraceae bacterium
ACCCACACGGACACACGGACCCACACGGACTAACACGGACCCACACAGACGCACGAAGACCGTACACGGAGGCGCACGCATCCACCCCGGCGCGCACTGCCACGCCCGGAGGCGCGGAACCCCAGACAGAGCCACCCCTGCGCGCGCCGCTACACCCGGAGGCGCGGAACCCCAGACAGGCACACCGAAACCAGGGTCCCGTCCGTGTCCGTCCGCGTCCGTCCGTGTTAGTCCGTGTTAGTCCGTGTTAGTCCGTGTGGGTCCGTGTTAGTCCGTGTGGGTCCGTGCTCCTATTGATTTCCTCACCCAATCCCTTTAGGATATAAGTGTCTAGGAGGTCATGATGCATCAACCAGCGAAACACGGACGGCGCGAAGGAGACGAAGCCTCGCTCCTTCCAACGCACGGCGGTTACCGTAATCTCAAGACCTTCCAGCTTGCTGAAGTGATCTACGATGTGACGATTCGGTTCTGCGAGAAGTTCCTCGACCCGCGAAGCCGTACCGTCGATCAAATGACCCAGGCGGCGCGCAGCGGACGGCAGAACATTGCCGAAGGAAGCGTTGATGCGGCCACCTCGAAGAAGCTCGAGTTGAAACTGACAGGTGTCGCCAAAGGCAGTCTCGAGGAATTGCACCTGGATTACGAAGACTATCTCCGGCAGCGGGGCTTCCCGCGGTGGAACCCCGATCACCCGGCGCTGGTACGCCTCAAGAAGATGCGTTGTGCTTCCCTCGACGAGTTCCGGGCATGGGTGGCGGATGAGGTTAAACGCGAGCAGGAAAACACATGTCCGTCCGTGTTTGCTGCCAACGGGGCGCTGTGTCTTATCAACGTGTGCGTGTACCTCCTTGGCCGCCAATTGAAGGCCCAGGCGGAGGCCTTCGAAAGGAACGGCGGATTCTCCGAAAGGCTTTACCGAAGACGATTTGATGCCCGTACGCGGCGGGGGGATTGAGCCGTACACGGACACACGGACCCACACGGACTAACACGGACGGACACGGACACACGGACCCGCACAGACGCACGAAGACCGCACACGGAGGCGCACGGACCCACCCCGGCGCGCACCGCCAGGCCCGGAGGCGGGGGCACCAGACAGAGCCACCCCGGCGCGCACCGCCAGGCCCGGAGGCGCGGAAGCCCAGACAGACACACCGAAACCAGGGTCCCGTCCGTGTCCGTCCGTGTTAGTCCGTGTGGGTCCGTGTGTCCGTGTGTCCGTGTCGGCCTTGGCGGCGCTCGTGTGAATCGTGCGAATCCTATGGCGTGAACTGCGCGGAATGTTTTACAATGCCGGGTAAGCTGGACGTTCCTCATTTTCGGGGCGCGGGCGGTCCAGACGCAGCAGGGATGACGATTCACAAGGAGGCACCACATGTTCCGCGGTTCAATCGTAGCACTGGTGACGCCGTTCAAGGAAGATTTCGAGATCGATTTCGAGGCGTACGGCCGCCTGATCGACTGGCATGTGGAAAGCGGAACCGACGGTCTGGTGCCGTGCGGGTGCACGGGCGAAGCGGCGACGCTCTCGCACGATGAACAGATACAGTGCATCAAATTTACCATCGAGCGCGCGGCCGGGCGGGTGCCCGTTATCGCGGGCACCGGCTCGAACAGCACGCGTGAAGCGCTCTCGCTGACGCGTAAAGCCAAGGAACTGGGCGCGGACGGCGCGCTCCTCATCACGCCCTACTACAACAAACCCACGCCGGCCGGTCAGATGGCGCACTACACGACCATCGCCAGGCAGGTGGACCTCCCGATCGTGCTGTATAACGTTCCGGGGCGCACGGGCACCAAGATGCTGCCGGCCACGATCGCCGACATATACGCCGCTCAGGAGAATATCGTGGCGGTCAAGGAAGCCTGCGGCAGCGTGGACCAGGTGTCGGAGATTCGCAGCTTGAGCGGGATCACGGTGCTCTCGGGTGACGACAGCCTGACGCTCCCGATGATGAGCGTGGGCGCGAGGGGCGTGATTTCCGTAGCGGCGAATGTTATGCCCGCCAAAGTCGCCGCCATGTGCGCTGCCTTCGATAAGGGTGACCTGGCCGAAGCTCAGAAGCACCACTACGATCTGCTTCCGGTGTTCAAAGGGCTGTTTCTCGAGACGAATCCCATGCCGGTCAAGGCGGCATTGCACCGCATGGGAAAGATTAACAACGTGCTGCGCCTGCCGCTCGTGCCCATGCAGCCGGTGTTGTTCGAGAAACTCGAGCGGATTCTCGAGCAGGTGGGTGCCATCTAGCGGATAACGAGGCAAGGGGAAGACGATGAAGATCTGCATGGCAGGTGCATGTGGCCGCATGGGCCGGCGCATTCTCGAATTGGCCGCGGCCACGACCGATATCGAGATCGGCGGCGCCTTCGATATTCCGGCCCTCGCGGGTACCGAGCTCGTGGTCGGCACGGAGTCGGGCCGTCCCAGGATGGTGGTGGTCTCGGCGGAGCCGGCAGCGGAACTGAGCAAGGCGGATTGTCTCATCGATTTCACGGTTGCGGACGCGTGCATCGAGAACGTACGCACCGCAACGGAGGCCGGAAAGCCGTCGGTGCTCGGCACTACGGGACTTTCCGAGGCCCAGGCGGCGGTGCTCAAAGAATGTGCCGCGCGCGTGCCCATCGTATACGCGCCCAACATGAGCGTAGGCGTCAATCTCCTTTTCAAGCTGACGGGCGAGGTGGCGTCGATCCTCGGGCTCGATTACAATGTCGAGATCTGCGAAACCCACCACAACCAGAAAAAAGACAGCCCCAGCGGCACGGCGGTGCGCCTCGCGGAACGGGCGGCCCAGGCGCTCGGACTCGAGTACAGCCGCGATGTGACCCATGGCCGCGAGGGCATGGTCGGCGCGCGGCCGCGCAACCAGATTGGCATGCACGCGCTCCGTGGGGGCGACGTGGTCGGCGAGCATACCGTGAGCTTCATCGGGCAGGGCGAACGCATCGAACTGACCCACAAGGCCCACAATCGCGACAATTTCGCGCGCGGGGCATTGCGCGCCGCGCGATTCGTCATGACCTGCAGCCCCGGCCTCTACGACATGCAGGACGT
>CAZFOG010000556.1:0-3055 GCA_964520685.1 uncultured Nitrospiraceae bacterium
AATGCCGTCGCGCATCTCCCCCTCTTCGGAGGGGGTGGAACGCCGGAAGGCGTTCTGGGGGAGGATTCTTGGCTTCCAGAAACCGAATTTCCGAGGCAGCGAAACATGAGCCATTCGGTTCACCCGTAGACGATGAAAATAAAGATGACCGGTGAGGGCACCGGTCCCACATTCCGAAACCCTCGGGACAGACCCCGGTTTGCTGCGCAAACCGTCGGGTCAGTCCCGGGTTTTGGGATTTTTCGAGGCAGTTAAACAGGGTGAATCCCGACACTCCTGCTTCCCTTCCCTCTTTTCAGTCTCGAAGACTGTGTTACGGTTCCGGTGATTCGGGCGGAATGATAGTGGTGCCTTCCTGGCGGATCAGGACGATGACATCCCGGTTGGTGGCGGGGTGTTTGGATATATTCAGGACGCGGTGGCCGCTTTCCATCCGGTTGGTCTCGGCGAACTGCCGGGCAGCTTCGACATCATCGAACACATCGATGTTGATGTTCTCGTAATTGGCGTGTGCGTTTCGCAGCCAGCGGCCCAGCTCGGCCAGCTGGGCATCCGTCGCGTCGGGCGGAACGGCACAGATAAGCCCTTTGAGGGTCGATGCGCCATTCAGCCGCGCGGCCTCTTCGGCGCTGCGCCCCCATTCCTTGATCACTGCATAGCGGACGGGTCCGGCGTCATCCAGCTCCGCTACTTCGTCGTAGGACGGGGCAGGCGCATCCTCCGTCCGTTGCTCCGGTGACAGGCGCGCACCGGCCGCCTGGCGGCCGAGCCGGAGGAGGTCGCTGTCCTGCAGCTCCTGGGCTTCGAGTTCCCGCCGGAGCGCCTCGATTTCCTCGCGCAGACGGTTATTCTCGTTTTTCAGTTCGATGACAAATTCGTCGAGGACAAGATCCAGCATGGCCTGCATGCGCGCCACATCAGACCGCAACGCAGCGAGGTCTTCGGAAACATCGGGCGCGCCGGCAGTTGCCTGACTCGATTGTTCAACCAACCCGGTGGACGCTTCCCCGCCCGCCGGGGCGTCGATGTTGTTTGGGTCGGGCAGCTCCGGCGTGCGGGAGGATTCTTCGCGGGGCGCCGGGGCATCCATGTCGAGGCCCATGTCGCGGAGAGCGGCGTCCAGTTCATCCGCTGGGCTGAGCTCCTCCTCGGGAAACGGCGCCGAGATGCGGGCCTGAACCTTCAATGGCGGGGTATTGATTTCCAGGGGCCTGTCTCCGACGCGAACCATGCCGGGGGGAATGGGGGGCTCCTTGGGCTCGCCACACCCTGCGGCAAGAAACACACAGAGCACCAGCACCCCGGCGGCGGCCGGCACGCGGCGTGTGGTCTGGTTCGATCTCGCGCTTCCCATGTCACTCCACCCTGTTACACATCCTGTTACGCAGGATTTATGAACGCGCCCTCTACGGGGTATTATGGAACGAGCGCCCGGTAATGAACAACGTTTCAGGCGGCGGCCGGGTTTACACCGCCGCTCGAGGCTTTCGCATCCCGCAAAGGAGAATCTCGTGAGTCTTTCCGACCGCTACTACGCTTTTTCCCCGCGCATTGTCCCCGCAAACCGGGAAACCGCCATCACCATACGCCCGCTGTTCGAGCATTGCCGTTTTGCTCCGGACCGGGCCTACTGCGTGGCGTGTTATCCAGCGGAAGAATTCGCCCAGCGGAGCGGATGGGCCCCCGAAACGCGGATTCCGGTTACACCCAAAGAAAACGCTATCCGGTTCACCCAGTTCTTCGAAGGGGAACAGGAACACGTCATCGTTCTTGAGGACACGACGGACGAGGCGCCACGAGAAGCCGCCGAATTCCGCGCCTATTCGCTCGAGGAGGACTTGTATGCCCGCGGCCCCCGCAAGGGCGATGTCCACATGCACAGTTTCCGCTCGGACGGCCGCGAATCGCCGGCCTACGTGGCCGGGGCGTGCCGCCGTATCGGCCTGGATTTCATGGCGGTGACGGACCATCGGCAATACACGCCCTCGCTCGAAGCCCAGCGCGCTTTTGCCTATGTGCCGCACGATTTGAAGATCTTCCCCGGCGAAGAGGTCCATCCGCCCGAGAACCCCGTGCACATCATCAATTTCGGCGGGGCATTCAGCGTAAACGACCTCTTCCGGAACGACGAGGAGACCTACCGGCGGGAAGTCGCGGACATTCGGGACCGAGTGGGCCCCGTGCCGCCGGGCGTGGATGCTTACCAGTACGCTTCGTGCGTGTGGTGTTTCGACAAGATCCGCGAAGGGGGCGGATTGGGTGTCTTCTGCCATCCCTACTGGTTTACGCAGCACCGGTACACGCCTTCCGGCGCATTAACGTCGTATTTGTTGGAGCAGCAGCCCTACGACGCGTTCGAACTCATTGGTGGATTTCACCGCCACGAGGTTGATTCCAACACCCTGCAAGTCGCGCGGTACCACGAAGAGCGCGCCAGGGGCCGCACCATTCCCATCGTCGGCGTAAGCGACGCCCACGGGTGCGAGCGCGGCGAGCTGTTCGGCTGGTACTACACCATCGTGTTCGCGCCGTCCCTCGAACTCGGGGACCTCATTGGCGCCATCAAGGCGGGGTATTCGGTCGCCGTCGAGGCCCTTCCCGGAGAAAGCGCCCGAGCATACGGTCCGTTCCGGTTCGTGAAATACGCGCTGTACTGCATGCGGGAGATCTTCCCGCACCACGATGCGCTTTGTGCCGAGGAAGGCCGCCTGATGCTGGCGTGTGCCGCGGGCGAGGCCGACGCCGCCGACCGCCTCGCCCATCTCAGCGGCCAGACCGCCGCCTGGCTGGATACGTGCTGGGGGAAGAACGGGCGTTAAGAACGCTGCCCCCGCCTATCGCAGCCACCCCGTCATTTCGGCGAGCTCGAGGCAGTAGGCGGTGTAATTTGGCCAGGAGACGTCGGGCGGCACACCGTGGTCGCAGCCGGGAATGTAGCCGCCGGATTCGATTACCGGCTGGATGCGCGCCAGCTCAGTCTTCAGAGTATCGCCGCCCGCGGCCATGGCGCGCTTGTCAATGCCGCCCTGGAACGCCAGGCGATTGCCGTAGTGCG
>CAZFOG010000557.1:0-3048 GCA_964520685.1 uncultured Nitrospiraceae bacterium
TCTTCTACGTTTCCGGATGTCTTCAACGTAGACGCGGCAGCCTGCCGCGTCCCAGTGATGCAACCCTTCAGCCGCAGGCTTCAACGAAGCGCGGTCTTCGAAGTGGCAAGAGCATCTTGCTCATGATTGTTGCGTGTGGCGCCGGGGCCAAACGGGGACACGTAGCCGCGCCGCGGACGGCGCTTTGAACATGTCCCCGTTCACGCCGATCTTCATCGTCTACAGTTGAGCGCGCATCGCAGGCCTTGTGGACCCTTCGGTTCCGGTGAACTGGGAAGGCCGGGCACGGGTTGACCTCGATGGATGGGCGTGCAACTATATGCAGGAGACTTCTAGCGCACGAATTCGAAGGAGAACCACTATGAAGACCGCCATAGCGTGCGTGATCGCCTTGCTCGCAGGCTTGGGTGCCGGGCTGTGGTTCGGCATGGCCAAGGTAAACGCCATCAGGGCAGACCTTGAGACGGCCGAATCCGCCGCAGCCGAAACGCGCGAACGCATCGTGGATATGGAGCGCGCGCTGTCGGCCCGTGCAGCCGAAATCGAACAGTTGCGCGGCGAACTCGCTCAGGTCCGCTCCGCTTCCCGGCGCGAACCCGCGGCCGAGACGCCTCGCCCCGAATCCCCCCAATCCCTTCCCGAAGGCGTCGATTTCTTCGCCGAGCTTGCCCAGGCACTGGGAGAAGAGGGACCACAGCCGGAGCGCCGCGGAAGCCGGTTCGGCGGGGGTTTCGACCGGACGCCCCAGCCTGAAGGCGAGCCCGGCGAATCGCGCGAAGATCGCCGCAGGAGCTATATGGATGAATACCGACAGCGCATGAACGATTTTCTCGACGCCCAAATCGCCTCAGCGAACGATCCCGCCGAAAAGCAGCGTATCGCCTCCATTGGCGAGTATATGCAGAGCCTCATGGACCAGCGCCGGCTCTTGCGCGACGCCCAGACCGACGAAGAGCGCGAGGCCATCTTCGATACCATGCGGCAAAACGGCGAGGTGCTCCGGTCCATGGTCGCCGAACAGCAGGATCAAGTCATGCGCGACTCCCTCGCACGCCAGGGGGTCACCAGCCGGACCGAGCAGGATGCTATCATTGCCGCGTATAAAGAGGCCCAGGACGACCCGTTCTTCAGCGGCCCCTTCACGTTTTTTGGAGGCGGCGGTTATGGCATGCGCGGCCGGGGCGGCCCACCCGGGGGATACGGGCGCGGGCGGCAGTAAAACGGCGTGGCGCGTCAGGTTAGCCCTGCGGCCCCGACACGCTCCGCCGGGCCGGGGCGTTTCGGCCTCAGCCGGGAGGACTCACCTTCAGCTTCTGGCCCAGGAGGATCTTTTCCCCCTCCAGCTTGTTCCATGTCTTCAAGTCGTCGATAGACACACCGTAGCGCGACGCGAGCCGGGTCAGCGTGTCGCCCGGTTTTACCTCGTGATAGGTGGGCTTCTGGGTTTCGGGCGCGGGAGTGGGTTCTGCCGCGGTCTCGGCGGGCGCCGGCGCCGCTGGCTGCTCTTGTTTCACGTCTTCCGGGGGTACCGGCGGGGCCGCCGCAGCTTCGGGTTCCGGCTCGGCCTTCGCCACGGCTTCTTCGGAAACCGGTTCTCCCGAAGTAGCAGCGCTTTCTTCTGCGGTCGCCTCAGGCTCCGGCTCAGCGGGAGCGGGAACCTCCGCCTCGGCTACGGTGGGCGCGGCGTCCTGCTCCAACAGTTTGGGTATTTCGCCCGGCAACCCTTTCGGCTCTTTCAGCCACGCCTGCAAGGCATCGAGGCGGCGTTTGCTGTCATTGAGTTCTTGCAGTGACAGGGTGCCCGCGTTAACGGCCGCCTCGATAGCGGCGCATACGCCGCGAATACGCTCACTCGAAGGATCAGCGACCACCACCGCATCGCACCCCGCCGCCAGAGCCTGCACCGCGGCGGAGTCGATGTTGCCATCGGCCGCTGCCGCCGCCATGGCGATATCGTCACTCACGATGACGCCCTGGAACTCCCAGCGCTCGCGCAGGAACTCGCGCACCAGCCGGGGCGAAAGCGACGCGGGCCGGTGGGGGTAGCCTTCGTCGAGGCGCGGCACCGCGATGTGGCCCACCATAATGCCCGGAATGCCCGCAACTACGGCTTGGGCAAAAGGATGCAGGACCTTCGCCAGGTCCGCGCCTTCCTTCAGGTCAATCACCGCAAGCATGGTGTGGGAATCCTGTTTGGCGGCGCCGTGCCCGGGATAATGCTTCGCAACAGACAGCGCACCGCCCTGCATGGCGCCATCCGCAAACGCCAGCCCGATCGCCCCGACTACCTCGATGTCTTTTCCAAAACTGCGCGCCTTGATGATTTCGGGTGCGCCCGGCAGCGTCACATCGAGTACTGGCGCAAACAGGATGCCGATGCCCCGGTCTCTGCACGCCTTCGCAAATTGCTGGCCCGCATTGCGCGCCGCCTCGGCATCGCGTTTGGCGCCCAGTTCCGGGGCGCCCGGCGCGGATTCCAGATTCAGGCGGTTTACGACCCCCCCCTCCTGGTCGACGGCGACGAGGGGCAGGTCGTGGATCTCCTGGCCCAGTCCAACCGCTTCCTTAATGCTTTCCACAAGCTTCATCGTCTGTGTGCGGTTCTCGATGTTGCCTTTGAGCAACACCACTCCGCCAGGCTTGATCTCCGCAAGAAGTGTCTTTGCCTCGTTGGACAGAGTCGTTCCGCTTAAGGCGATGATCAGGTGGCGGCCGGGCCATACGTCCTCGAGTATCTCCTCGGGAGCCGATTCGGCCGTGGTTTCCCCGTCAGGCTCGGCCATGGCCGGTGCATCCTGCGGCAATGCGACGGACGCATCCGGTTCCCCGGAGGATGGCGGAACGATGGCCGCCAATTCCGCGGGACTGGACTCCTCGGGCGGCGGGGTTTCCCCCGGCGGCGGGCCGTCGCCCGATTCCCCGGTGGTAACGCTCGACGTTTCCATCGGCGCATCCGGGTCTTCAGCCGGGCCGGGTCCGCCACGAAGCACCCAGCCAAGAGCCACACCCATCAGGAATACCATCAGAACCGTCACGATCTGATGGGTG
>CAZFOG010000558.1:0-3045 GCA_964520685.1 uncultured Nitrospiraceae bacterium
GCTGGAGTCCGGAGCATACGATTCCATCAGCGATGGGGCATGGGTAGCCTTATGTGAGCAGGTAGCCACAAAAGCCCGTCGCGTTGCAGAACGGGATACCGACGAGCCACTCCTGAGCAAGCGCACAGGTCATCACGGTGAGCGGTACGATCCTTAGGTTCTCAGCGTTCGCAGTACTTCCAATGCAGATGGCTCAATGGGAACGATACTCGAACCACGACCTGTGCCTTGACCTTCGGGTTCCTGAGGATGAGCGCTCAGGCGGTTTTCTCGAGACGCTGCGCGCAGACCGGCTACTTGCTGGACGACTACGGCCGTCATCCCGGCTCAATCTGGCGTGACGTGAAAAACGATGGACAGAAGATTACCCTTGCGAGGCAATGCCCCGAAATAGCCAGAGGCGGCGTGCTTACTGACGCCTGATTCGGGAGGGTAAGACAATGGACGCGTCAGATGTGCTCGTCCAAGTATGGCTGGCGGTCCTGGCAGTGGCTGCACTGGTTTGCGTAATGATCTTCTTGCTGGCTACCTGCCGAGCTGCTCAATTCCTGAGTACTGCGCGCATTTTCTGCTGCTCGTATCTGGCCCTTTTCATTCCGGCCGGGTCCTGCTGGTCTCAGATATTGGGGTTTGTGACGGTGGAGCCATCTCGGCACGAAATGTGCTTCGCTCCTGATCAGTGTAGCATTCAGGATGCTTTCCTCCATGGAAAGAGTATCAAATGGGCGATATGGCCTGCTGGTTACGGAGAATCGGACATCCGATAGGCAAGGAAGAGACGCCATGAACACCAATCCCTCAGAGGAAGAAGAGAGAAAGGAGGATCCGTGAGTTGCCAGACGACGACCCGGTCAATTGCTACATAGGTGACCGACTTCGTTATTTCCTATTTGCTTTGATAGCAATTTGCTCTCTCACGGTAGTCCTTGAAACCTGTGGCGTTATCGGGAACACGGGGTAGAAGACATCGTAAGTGCCAACCAGGCACATGTTTGGAGGCCGTCTTGCTGGCGCACCCGCAGCAGCAATTTCGTGTGCCACGGGTGCACGTCGGAGCACGAGGGCGTCGTTTACTGAGATTGGCGAGGTGGATAGAAATATCGGGGGTATTGGCAACGATGGCTGGGAAACGGCATTCCTGGATTGAAGTCGACCCGGAGCAGTTCGCAAAAGCGTTGAGTCAATTGAGGAGACTGCCAAAACCGGGCAAGCGTGTCCGTAAGGCCATCCTCTCTCTGGAAAACGGGGAACTGGTGCTGAGCGATGGGCTTAGCGTGGTTCGAACAAATGCGTCGGGCCTGTGGAAGGTACCGGCCGTAACCTCTTATGTGGCCTTCCGCGTGCTGCGTGATTTAGCGAAAGCAGCCGATCCGGAAAAGCCTCTCATCCTTGAGGGCGTCGAGAATCATTTCAAAGTCGGCAACTCCCGGTTTCCATGCAGCTTCCAGAACCCGGAAATCAACGTGCAGGGCGTCCTGTCCTCTGAGCGCAAACGTCAACGCGTCACGGAAGACAATGCAAGCATTGTGAACGTTGGCAAGTCAGGAGAATTCGAAGCGGCACGGTTTCTGTTCCAGCTCGAAAAGCTGTATCCGGACTCTGTGTCTATTTCTGTGATTGAGTTCATTCTAGTGACGATACCGGGTTTTCCGGATCTGGTTCTTCACGTGCACCCTGCCTGCGTCGAATTCCACATCATGACGGACCCCGCCGCCGACCCAACGGATTGGCGTTCACCCACGAAGGTATGGAAAAGGTTGGCCTATCCAATCATACGTCAACTGGGTATCGGCCCGCTCCTCGAGTGGGCCGGTGAAGCCGCTGCGTCAAGGAATCGCAAGGGCTCACCGAGTGCCGAGTGAAAGGCCGGCAAAAACACCCTGGGCGAATCAGCGGAAGACTTCGAAACATAACGTGAAAGATGAGACATACACAAGACGGCGATGAACACCAATGCCTCAGAGTAAACGGCTATGGACAAGGACTTCCAAAAAAAACCAAGAATTCTGTGCCTGCGACAGTATCATCCTTTGACCCAAACGCGTCCCACCCTGCCCCCCCAGCCGGGTTTCTCTTTACCGGCGACGATATGGACACAGTTCGCGGTCGCGCGGGTCGCTCGGCCCGTCGCGCATGCAAGCCGGATGGCGCAAGCGCTTTCCCGATATTCGCATGCACACGGCCGTCGCCTTGTGGACCCATAGCCGCGGGCTGCTTCGTACCAATGCGCGAGCTGCTCCCAGACTTCGCAGCGCACCGGAGAAAGGCTTCTTCCGAGTTCGCCAGGAGGAATAGCAGCACCGCCTTCCTCGGTGCTGGCTGCGCTCCACCTGTCCGCTGTTCGTTTTGCGTCTCCGCCGCGGCACACTCCAAAGTGGAGCCGCTGCTTTTGAACCTTTTGAACCTTCCCGTTTCCGCGTGCAGGAGAAAAAACGCACGAAGAGAGACGGGGGAGAGGACACGTAGACCTGTAGGCTGCTGGGTGGATGCGCACGACTCCGACTGAGACAACGGTGAAACCCACGAGTTTGTCTCCGCTGGCTCCCCACATCAGATCCAATTTCCGGATGGGTCAAAAATCGCGCCAGCGGCCTACTCTATAAACCACTGGCGCGATTGCATTTATATGGCGCGCCTGGTGCGACTCGAACGCACGACCCTCGGCTTAGAAGGCCGATGCTCTATCCACCTGAGCTACAGGCGCAAACCCTTCAAAACAAAGAACTTAAACCACATAAAGAATCTGCCCCCTTGACATACTGCACTGGTTTTTGTACCCTTGCATTGCCGCATATTTCGGCGGTTTGCGGCGAAAAGGGGGTTTCGGTGGCATATCTGAAAAAACGGTCAAACGGCATTTGGCACATCCTTTTCACGGATTCTACAGGACGTGAGCGAACAAAAACAACCAAAAGCAGAAACAAAAAGACGGCACTCCGGCGCCTAACACTATGGGAGCAAAAGCTGGCCGATGAGGAGTTTGGCGCGGGTTGCGTATTTCGGAGCAATCCGATCAGTGATTTCGGTTTCATCCGCCCACCCATT
>CAZFOG010000559.1:0-3036 GCA_964520685.1 uncultured Nitrospiraceae bacterium
AGGCCGAAACAATCGGGCTGGTACTGGGTTGATGATGGTGAAATGCGTATTGTATGGGTTGACTTTTCTGATAAAATAGTCTACGTATATTACGTATTTGAATGCGGTTTGCAAATAGATGAAATCCAGATATATAAACAAGAATATACTGAATGGGCTGGCCCAATCCCTGAACCGGAGGACTAATGAAAAAGAAACTGGTATATATCGCCGGTAAACTTAACGACAAAACAGCCGTCGATTATATTAATAATGTAAACTGTATGCTTACTATTGGAGAAATGTTTAGGCGCAACGGGTTTCTCGTGTACACTCCGTGCAACCTACAAATGAATGGAATTTTTAGCGGTGAATGGGATTATAAAGATTACGCCGAAACTAATATGCGGATGCTTGAATCGTGCGATGCTTTGTACGTTATTGATAATTGGGTAACAAGCAAAGGGACAAAAGCCGAAATCAAAAGGGCAAAGGAATTGAATATCCCTATTTTTTATAACGGGGCAGAACTTGCAGAGTGGCGTGACAATGAAGCTAACTGACGACCTAAAAGCCCGTAACAAGTCGCATGGATGCTTTGAAGAAACATCTAAATTAACGCAATGCATGAAATGGCTTGTTAGAAAAGGCATGAACTGGAAAAAGTTGAGCTACATACAGCAGGAAGCGATTGACTGCATAAGCATGAAAATGGCCCGTATTATTTCGGGTGATCCTGATTGGCTTGATTCGTGGTATGACATTCAAGGGTATGCGGAACTCGCAAGGCAGGATGCGGAGACAAGATGTCAGAAAAAATCGAAAAAGTAAAAGCACTTCGAAAGAATATGCCGGGGCTTTCTTTGGCCGATGCTTGTCTTTTGCTTGGCTATAACGTCAAGGAAATCGAAACAGAAACGCTTAAAGACAGCCCAACCGTTGAACATCTGAGAAATATATTCGGCATGAAATAGGAGAGAATATGGAACTAAACTTCCACAAGCCATTCCACTACGAGATTGAATCGGACTCGGACGGAGTGCCGGTTTTGTGGCGTGTGCTTGACGCATTTGATGCAATCATAGGATTTTGCCTAACCGAACAGGCCGCAAAGGAAACGATAGAGCGGTTTAATGAAAGTCCGTGACCCAATCGAGAGGGCTAAAGCAAAGGCACTAAAGAGCGTGTGCCGGTTCAAGATTGCGGCCATAGGAGAGGACGACAAAGGAACCGTTATTGATATAACCGTTAACGCTCCGAGATTCCTAAAGAAATCTGGAGGGCTTCATGCGGAAATGCTCTTAATGCGCCGCAACCCAAAAAGCCTTGCTAAGATTTACATTTTACGAATAAATAATAGCGGAAAACTTCTGCCTATTTCACCTTGTAATTCATGCCAGAAGAAAGCTGATAAATTAGGGATAAAGATTATAAGCGTTACTGCGCGAACAGATAATTCCTAACCAATAGCCAAAGTGGTATAATAATTCCGGCATTGGTTATGACTATCGTCAGCCCCCACTTTTGGAGAGACCCTTTTATTTTGCCTATCGTTCCGTTTTCAAGTTTTCCGTTGAGTCTTGAAACTTCATTTGTTAATGATTCAAGCCGAGTT
Organism: uncultured Nitrospiraceae bacterium; assembly: GCA_964520685.1. Classification (GTDB taxonomy): domain Bacteria; phylum Hydrogenedentota; class Hydrogenedentia; order Hydrogenedentales; family SLHB01; genus UBA2224. Next base: position 1,595 of record CAZFOG010000559.1, read on the forward strand.
CCGAGAACCGCCAAATGCTCGGTTGTCCTATTTGATATTTCAATTTGTTTCTCCACACAACCGATTAAGGCTGTTTCCGCTTCAGAAGATTTACGTTGAGCCATGAGCCGTCAGTCCTCATTTTGACTATTCGCTTATAAACTGTTTCCAAGCAGTTCCGTTATAAAAGAATAACGTATCCGCATCGGCGTTATTTATGCCTTGAAAGTACATTCTCCCGCTAATCGCGGTTGGTGCTACGGCTGTGTTATTTATTACCACGCCTCCAGTAAATGACCCGTAAGAATCAAACGCATACCCTCCGGATGCTCCGGAAAAAACCGCTTGATCCGAAGTGTTCCCCGAAATAGTATATTGATCCCCGTCACTTCCAGAAAACTGAATAGTCGGAAATGCCGTGCTTGCATCAAATTTCAGGCTTGACGTGTCAGTAGCTTGAGCTTGGCTGTTTCTTAATTTATTTACATCTGAATCCACTATGTTTACGGTTGGTGTTCCATTAACTATTGACAGTAAATTCTGCGGAGACGTAGTGCCGATTCCTACCCTCCCCACGCTTGTGATTCTCATGTATTCAGTAAGAGCGGCATCGTCTGCGGCGGTTGAGAATGTCAATGCGGCGGCGGCGTTTGCGTTTGTAACTGATTCCCTGACTGACGCAACTTGCCCTGAAAGCTGTTGCGTTCCAGTTTCAGCAACGTAAAAGTTTAAGGCAGGCCCCTCGCCTGCATTTAAGTCAACTGTTGGGTCGATTAATTCTAACCGTAAAGCCTCAAGCGGAACCGCTCCGGTTGTTGCGTTCTTTCGGAATCCCCATGAATTAAGAACCGTGTGGGCGTTATTTAAACTATCATCGAACGCCGTTTTAAGCAAGCAAGTAGCCGGTGCGCCGCCGGTTGCGATCGACCCAGTCGAGTCAATGTAAAACAAAGTAGTTCCAGTCGGCCCGAGCATCTTAAATTCAGGCTTCCCGGAAGTCGTCCATGACAGCTTGATACTGGACGTATCAAACAAGGCATAAGTTCCGTGGGTCTTTTCGTAAGTCGAACTGTACCATACTGGCTTATATTTCGATGAAGTATAAGTCGTTTGTCCGAAAAGCGGAAGCGCAAGAAATATAAGAAATAACTTTTTCATTTATCAACCTCCAACGGAAGGAACTTGATTGCGGGCCGGCAAACGCCCGATTACAGTCCCATCACAATAAACATCATAAGTTGTATTTTCATCCAAATCAGAAGCCGGATACCATAGATGCTGATTGGTCGTGCATTGCGTTCCGTTTACGTGACCTGTTGGATATGCCTGATCAATCGGCTGAAACTCTACCGTATGCGAGGCCGTGTCGTATGCTCCGGTTGTCGGAGTAACGAGCGCAATGAAAATAGTATCTTTATCCCATGCCATATTATGTCCCGTTTCCTAAAGTTTGAATCATTGGG
>CAZFOG010000560.1:0-3029 GCA_964520685.1 uncultured Nitrospiraceae bacterium
CAGTTGTCACCGTCAAACCGCGAAGGATACCCCAGCCGGCGTGCAATCCTCAATTCTTCACGGTCGTTTTCCACACGTTTCTTGTTCTGCCCGGGGCTGCGTTCGGATCGCCGGGCAATATGAGACTGCATGACTCAAGTACCATGGCCATCGGGCGCGGATTCAACCTGCGAATCACCCATCCGGTGAGGGCACCGGTCCCACAACAGAGCGGGAAATCCCGGTTTCTGGCATTTTCGAGGCAGCGAACCATGAGCCATTCGGCTCACCCGTAGACGATGAAAATGCAATGACCGGTGAGGGCACCGGTCCCACATTCCGGAAGGGATATGAATTCTCGAGGCAGCGAACCATGAGCCCTTGGCTCACCCGTGAACGATGAAAATACAATGACCGGCGAGGGCGCCGGTCCCACATTCCGGAAGGGATATGAATTCTCGAGGTAGACTACTCTGCCATCCGGAGCGCCGAAGGCGCGGTAACATACCAGCCCAGCCTGAAGGGCTGGGTACAGGCATTCCTATATAGCTCCCGGTCTGAAGGACCGACACATCAACACGATCCGTGAATGTCGCGGACCTTCAGCCCGCGGGCCCTTGGTTCACGTATTCTCCTGGGCCTTCAGCCCAGGCTGTGATGTTCTCGCGCCGTTGGCGCTCCAGAGATCTGTGCAACCGTAGACCTGGGTGCAGTACCGTTTCCACCGGCACCGGCATTGCGGAGGTTTACCCAAGTTATCCGGATTAGGGATGCATTCGGATGCGTTTGGATTCATTTGGGCGTGTGATATACTCGCTACTGGTTGTGAACAACTGCCTGGTGTGGATGATCCCCGTGGGCGCAGTGCATCAAGAGTGTGCTGTCGACCGGGCGCGGTTCCGGTCACTATCGGAGGTTCCAGCATGAAGCAGCAGACGCGCAGAGACTTTCTCGCGAACTCAGCGAAGGCTGGCGGCGCGTTGGCGCTTGCCCAGATGGGCGGGTCCGCCGCGTTCGGCGCCGACACCCCCCCTGACATGGCCATCGCCAAGTGGGCTGGCGAGTCCATCGCGGAAGCGGATAGCACCGCCTTCAGCGCCATGGCCGTGAAGCTCACGGAACAGGCCATGAACGGCGTGGGCGGCATGGGCCGGTTCGTCAAGAAAGGCGATGTGGTATGGATCAAGCCCAACATGGCCTGGGACCGTGCTCCCGAGCTCGCCGCAAATACCAACCCCGACGTTGTGGCGACCCTGGTAAAGATGTGCCTCGAGGCGGGGGCCAAAACGGTCAAAGTGGGCGACAATCCGTGCAGTCCCGCACAAAAGGCGTATGTAGGCAGCGGCATCGAGGCGGCCGCGAAAAATGCCGGCGCCCAAGTCCTGTACCTCGACGAAAACCGGTATCGCATGATGGAGCTCAAGGGTGAGTACCTTAAGGAGTGGGAGGTGTATCCCGAAATCATCGAGACGGACCTCGTCATCAATTGCCCGATCGCCAAGCATCACGGCCTGACGCAGGCGACGCTGTGCATGAAGAACTACATGGGCGTGGTAGGCGGCCGCCGCAACATGTGGCACCAGGCGCTGCCGGCATGCCTCACCGATATCACGCGTTTCATGAAACCCCAGCTGTGCCTGCTCGACGCCATCCGCATCCTGACGGGTAACGGGCCGCAGAGTTCGCAAATCGAGGACGTGGCGCGCAGGGACACCGTGGCGGTCTGCACCGACATCGTTGCCCTCGAAGCCTTCGGCGTCGAGCTACTGGGCAACAAACCCGAAGCCCAGCAGATCGTGGCCAAGGCCGGGGCAGCGGAACTCGGCAACCCCGACTACAAATCGCTTAATCCGAAGGAGATCGCCGTCACGTGAATCTGAGGCGACCCAGATCCTGGGGGCCGTGGATTCGCCGTGGGGTTCAGCTCGCGTGCCTGGCTCTCTTCGTATTCCTGTTTGTCAATACGCGCTTCCGCGAACATGCCGAACCGGACGCGTTCACCCACCTGTTCTTTCACCTCGACCCGCTCATCCTGGCGGCTACGTTTCTGGCCACCTATGCGGTGTCGGCGGCAGCGCTCCTGGCCCTGCTCACGCTTGTGGTGACCCTGCTGTTTGGCCGCGTCTTCTGCGGGTGGATCTGCCCCCTGGGCACGCTGAATCATTTCGTGGGGTGGCTGCGCGATTGGGTGCGCGGCATTCCCGCCGCTCCCGCGCGGTGGTCGCCCTGGCAGCGCAGCAAGTATTTCCTGCTCATCGCCCTCCTCGTGATGGCCGCGTTCGGCGTAAACTGGGTTGGCGTGTTCGACCCCATCGCGCTCCTGTACCGCAGTATGACCACGGCGGTCTGGCCCGCCCTCCAGTACGGGGTGGAAGACGGCTCCACGGCGATCTACCAGGCCGACCCGCACATCGGACCGTTGCACGCGACCAGCGTCACGGAACCGGTCTACAAATTCTTCCGTGACCATGTTTTTCTCGTGCCGCGCCAGACTTTCCTGGGCGGGGGGCTCATTCTTGCCCTTTTCCTCGGGATCATCCTGCTGAACCTGGTGCGGCCGCGCTTCTGGTGCCGCTATCTGTGCCCCACGGGGGCTTTGCTGGGCCTGTTTGCCAGCCGTCCCCTGTTACTCCGCCTCGCGCGCCGCAACGAGGACTGCAATCAGTGCGGGCGCTGCACCATCGGGTGCCAGGGTCTTGCAGCGCCCGGCCACGGCAACGAGTGGTTGTCTTCCGAATGCTTCGCCTGCTGGAATTGTGTGAGCAAGTGCAACTTCCAGGCGTTGAGATTCCGCATCGAGCCGCCATTTCGCAAGCGGCCCATTGCGGGCCTCGACCTCGGACGCCGCGCGACGCTGGGTGCGGCGGCCGGGGGTTTTGCCGGGATGTTCGTGTTCCGCCTCACCCCGCAGGCCCAGGCAAGGGCCTACAATCCCGAGCTTATCCGCCCGCCCGGGGCACGGGAAGAACACGAGTTCCTCCAACGCTGCGTCCACTGCGGGCTGTGCATGAAAATATGCCCGACCAACGGGCTCCAGCCCACGACCTTCG
>CAZFOG010000561.1:0-3018 GCA_964520685.1 uncultured Nitrospiraceae bacterium
CGCCGCGCGAGCAAGGCCGGACGGTGCATCGTGCGGATGGTTTCCCGCGCGGCGGTGCCCAGGTATTCGCGCAAAGCCCGATCATGCCGCAAGCGGAGGATGGCGTCCGCCAGGGCCTGTGCATCGTCGTCGGGTATCGCTATCCCGTCGATGCCATCGGTGATCGGCCCCGCAGCCGAGCGGCACGCAATCACCGGCCGCCCCGCCGCCATGGCGTTAAGAATCTTGATGGGATATCCCGACCACGAGACGCGGGGGCACACGACAACCGCGTCGCGCGCAAGGACCCTGCGCAAATCGGCGATATCCGGCGTGGAAATGACCTCGGCGGCGGGTAACCGGCGTCTGTCTGGTTCCGCTGTAGCCACGATCAGGCGCGCTTGTGCGTCGGCATCGTTCACCGCGGCCATGGCACGCTCGAGCAGTGCGAGATTCTGGTATGCGTCGAGGTTGCCCGTGTACAACACGCCGGCGGGCGCCTCGCCGTACATGGGGTCATCGAATGCGCCCGTCTCCGCCGAGGGCGGGATGACGGAAACGTCCTCGCGTTCGCATCCCTGCGCAATGAGATAGTCCGCCAGGGCCTGATGGGGAGCGATGACATGGTCCGCGCGTTTGGGGAACGTTCTATCGAGCCAACTTCCCAAGCGTCGCGCCCATCCGCCTCCCGAAAAAAACCACGGCAGCTCGTCGGCCATGGCATTGTGGGCATGGTACACGATGGGCCGGACCCGCGCCGCCAGCGCCACCAGCAACCCTTCGTAGTTGTGGGCGTGGACCACCTCGATTTCGTGTTCGCGTACCACGCGCCGAAGGGTCTTCACCAAGAGGGCATCAACGGCCGGTTTGGCTAGTGAAGGCCCCGCGGAAGTCTTGCAGTACCCCGGCAACTTGGGGCACCGGTGAACGGGAAACTCGTCGACCGCCTCACCGATACCATGGCCATAGACCACCAGGTGCACGGCATGACCGGCCTCGTGGAGCGCCCGGGCCGTGTCCCGAAGCAGCACCTGCGATCCCTGCGGCACCGGATACGGGCACGCGGCCACCATGGCTACCCGGCGTGTCATTCAAAGTACCCCAGGTCGCGCAGCCGCCGTTCGACCGCGCGCGCTTCGTCCTGCGTATAGGCCCGGTCCTGCTCTGGACCCGCGGCCGGGGCGGCGTCCGCGGCGATGCCGGGAGCGAGCAGACTGGCCCCGTCCATGGGCGGGGCCGGCACCCCCATCTCGGCCAGGACGGTTGGTGCCACGTCCTCGAGCCGCGCATATCCGGCGGGACTTGGTTTCGACAGAAACAGCACGCCCGTCGCCCGGTGGTTGCCGTTCATACCGCGTTCCTTGCCGCCGAGGTACTCGTTGGAGCCGAGCCGGCGAAAGGCGGGTCCGCCCCGCGCGCGCAGGCACGAGTGCGAGTAGCCATGTTCGAGGGCCAGTTCCAAAATGATGTCGGAAGCGCGGTCGACATAGGGACCGTCGAACAGTTCCTCACGGCGCCATGCATGCGCAATCGGTTCCCAGGAGTGCAAATCCGCGCACAGGCGCTCGCAAAACTCGCCGTATCCTGCCGGGTCGACTTGCCCCTCGGGCTCGCGGCCGCGCAGGTTGACCCGGATAGACGGGAAGTAGTTCAATTCTTCGGACCAGGCGGTGGTTTGCGTCCAGTCGATGCCCCCGAACCGGGACGCGCTCTCGGCACGCGAGGCCATTCCCCGCAGACGCCGGAACAGGGCACCCTGCCATGCGCCCGGCACCATGTTCAACGCGGCCCGCTTGAGCCACGATTCGCCCCCGCCCGAAAACGCGAGATACCCGTTTTCGGCCAGCCAGTTGTTAAGATGCACCACGCCGGTACCCGCCCCGCCAAACCCGTGGTCCGACACCACTCCCACCGTGACATCGGCCCCCGCCGCATCCACCAGCCGCCCGACCGCTTCGTCCAGGCGCCCATACACCTGCGCGATGGCGTGCTCGAAACCCTCCTGATGGCGTGGCGATTCGGGGTCGTGAAACATCCAGAAATGGTGGGCCACCGTATCCGATTCGCCGAAAACCACCATGAAAAAATCCCAGGGTTCGCGCTGATACAACCGCAACGCCACGGCTTCCTTGACCCCTACCCCCTCGAGCAGTTTCGCCAGGGCCATGGCATGCCAGCCGGGGCCGACGGCGGTTTCCTGAAAATCCGCGAACCGCCAGTCCCGCACCTGTTCGTAGTATGCGGGCGGCGTCACGAACGACCGGTCCACCCGCGTACACACGGGTGAGTCAAACCCCGATACCATGAACCCGTTGACCTCTTCCGGTGGATACGTGGCCGGAACGCCGAGCACGCCAACGCGCTTGCCGGCCGCCGACAGGAGATTCCACAACGCCGGGGCCCCGCGTTGCCCGCTGTTTACGAACTCGATGGCGTACGCCCCGGTACGCATCCGCGTGAAATCGAATATGCCGTGTCTTCCGGGGTTTACGCCGGTCACGCAAGACGTCCACGCCGGAAACGTGGCGGGGGGCGTCGTGCTGGCACAGGGGAGGTACGCCCCGGAGTCACGCAGCCGCGCCAGGTTAGGCAACCGCCCCGCGTCCATCCACCGCTCAACCAGCGACGGCTCTGCGCCGTCCAACCCTATCAACAGAAACCGCGCCATGCCCGCATTCTAGCAAAACCGGCCGCGAAGACAGCGAGTTGTTTGCAGGATAGACACGGGCCCGGGCCTCCCGGTTCGGGCACCCGCTCGAGTTAAGCGGCGTCTCCATTGCCCTGCCTGGGCAGAGCGCTTGCAATTGGGGAGGCGGCCGTGCTAAAGTATTACGGATTCGTCATTCGTAATACTGCCGTGGTGGCAGCCTCGGAGGTCCCCGTCATGCGTTACAAAGGGTTTACGCTCATTGAGCTGTTGGTGGTCATTGCCATCATCGGGATACTTGCGGCCATTTTGCTGCCTGCGCTGGCACGCGCCCGGGAAGCGGCGCGCCGTGCGAGTTGCGCCAGTAACCTGAAGCAGTGGGGACTGGTGTT
>CAZFOG010000562.1:0-3010 GCA_964520685.1 uncultured Nitrospiraceae bacterium
CGCGCACGCCGCCTTCCGGATCGTCAAGCAGCACGGTGACCTTGCCGGTACGGAGATTCAGTGTGCAGAGCTGGCCGCCGATGGAATAGGTCTTGCGGTCCTCGTCGCAGGCGTAGTAGCCGAAATTGGCGTACCAGTGAAAGTCGGCAGCGAAAGGGCGGGTGGCAAAAACAACCTCGTCAATACCCTCAAATTCCGGGGGAAGCGGTTCGGCGGCCGTGGCGAAGGGAATGAGGGGAAACGCGGCCAGCACGCCGAGAAGAAGCAGGCTTCGAACTGTAACGAGCGCTATTGGTTTCATGGTCAGTGTTGTGTGGTTATCCCTGAGAGCCGTTTCGGGTGTTACCTGACTGCGCGGGGTCTTGTTTTGCCTGATGTGTCTGGGGTTCGTCGTACATGACCACCCGGAAGCCGACATTGAAAACTCGCTGCCAAGGCGCGTAAGCAAGCCGGTAAGCGGCGGTGGCCCTGTGGGGCCGGTCATACCACGAGCCGCCCCGGGCCACACGCTGGTCTTGCGCAGCGAGATCGTTGCGCCCATCGCTGTCGCGGTAGGGATAAGGCCGGCAGGCCGAGAGAGTCCATTCCCAGACGTTCCCATGCATGTCGAGCAAGCCCCAGGCATTGGGCTGGAAACTGCCGACGGAGGCCGACACCAGGACTTGATCGTTGAAGCGGGCATCCTTGGGGATCCAGTCGTCATAGGGTGTGGGGTTGGCCAAGGGCCGATAGACATGATAGGGGTCGTCGGCAAACTCGCGCAGCTTGGCGTCGGCTAGATTGGCGAAAGGCGCGAAGTCGGCGTCGGGGCCTCCATAGGAGAACGGCGAGTCGGAACCGGCCCTGCAGGCGTACTCCCACTGAGCCTCGGTCGGCAGAGAGAACCGGTTGCCTGTGCGGCCGCTCAGCCACGTGCAGAAAGCCATCGCTTCGTCCCAGGAAACCCGCACGACGGGCTGGAGCGGCTCGTTGAGAGGGAACCCGTGGACGCCGAACTGGTAGGCATGTTTGGTTTCGACGCGGCTGTCGTGGCGGGGATCGAAGACAGCGAACTGGGCATTCGAGACTTCACAGGTGCTCATCCAGAAGGGTTGGGCGATATGGACCGTATGCGCGGGCTGTTCGTTCGGGGTTGCGTTTGGGTCGCCCATGACGAAGGTTCCGGCAGGGATGCGCACAAACTCAAGTGACTGTCCATTTCCGAGTTCGATGTTTTTCCTGGTGAAGGTTGCGGCATCGGCGGGAACGACGGCGGCCGCGGGCACGATGGAGGGGGCTGTCTCCGCCGCGGCGGCTGTCTGGGATGGTGGGAGCACAGGGGGGCCCAGATCGGCTTTGCCTTGGGGGATAAGCTCGGGGTTCTCAGGGTTGCCGCCCAAGAGGTACGCCAGTTGGGATTGGCGTTCGGCGAGTTTCAGGGCGCTTTCCCCCGCCACTTCATGCCAGTAGCCGTGGAAGGGCACGTTGAGGTCGATCCATGTGTTGATTCGGTCCCAAGCCTCGGGATCGAGCTTCACGCCATGGTGGCCTTTTTCGAGCATCTGGACCAGCTCGGTGGTTGATGCGTGGAATTCGAGGGGTTCGAGGAGGTGGTAATCGCTTTCGATGCCCGGACGGCGAATGTGCTTATGAAGGGCCGCGTAGGACTTGGTGAACTTCCCGCCGAGGCGGCCACCCTGCCCAGGCGTGACGGATTTCCAGTCTGTGATGTACTCGATGCCGCGAAGGTCGGGGATTCCGGAGGCCTGGGCGGCGCCGTTGTGGCAGGCGACGCAATACGTATCGAGCACGGGCTGAACCTCGCGAGCGAAGCTGAACCCGCGCGTGGGCCCGTACCAGGGGGCGATTTCGGAGGGCACACGCCGGGAGGCCAAGGTTTGTTTGACGGGAGGGCTGGTACTTATCTGCTCGTGACAGCCCGCGCAAGAGACGGTTTCACCGGGCATGCCGGTGAACCAGCTACGCATGAGCTGGAGTGCCCGTCCGTCCTTGTCGAGAGGTTGAATGGCAACGGGCGTATTGGCGGGGATGCGAAACATAGCAGAACCGTCCTCCTCGACGGGGACAGTCCCGAGTACGCGCTTGATGTCCCAGGGTCCATCCATTCCGAGCACGCCGAGCAACCCGCCCATTCCGCGATAGCTGTAATTGTAGGAGAAAACGCGCAGGGCCTTGACGGCTCCGCGGGGCACACCGTCGAGCCCGGGACCTGCGTGGACATCGGCCATGTAGACGACGGCGTCGCCGCGAGCGAGGTTAACCTTGTCGGGAATGGCGGGAGGCCGTGTGGTTTTGCGGAGGGGAATGGGCTCGAAAAGGGCATAGCCCGGTTCCTCGTGTATGAGCGTCATGTTGTCGAACACGTCAACAAGATAAATCCCCCAGAGTGCCCCGGGGGCGGGCTGGGCCGCAACCAGGAAGTACTTTTCGCTCAGGGGATAGGGGTGCAGAAACTTAGGCCAGGAATCATCCACCAGTTGATCGCGGATGACGGCCTCGACGCGTTCCCCGTGGTTCGAGATGCGCTGAATGGCGCCGTCAGCCTCGCGGCGGCCAAGTGCGGGGTCGAAGACCACCATTTCGCCCATGCGGGGAACACCGTGATGACCCGTGACAATGCCCACGACTTTGGTAGGGTGACCCGGAACGGGGCGCGCATAAAAGACCCCGTTGGGCCAATAGGAATTGCTTCCGTAATACTCCATTTGACCGGTGCCGTCGGGATTCATGGAGAAGAGGAGGCGGGTCTGTGAATGGGGCGTGTCGGTGTATTCCCAGCGGAGGTAGAGCACACGGCCGTCGTTGAGCGGGGCGGGGCACCAGTTATGCTCCTGGTCGAAGCCGAGCTGCCGGAGGTTCTGTCGATCCGCGCTGAGAAGGTACAGATTGGCAACATTCGAGCCGCCATCGACGCACGGCACAGCTTTCATGGGGGCTGTGGAGCCGTAGATGATGCGCCCGTCGGGCAAATAACAGGCATCGTAGTTGTCGACGTCCGGTTCATTGCCGA
>CAZFOG010000563.1:0-3008 GCA_964520685.1 uncultured Nitrospiraceae bacterium
TTGTTCCGGCGCCCAGGCCGCGACGACACCCGTGAGATACGTGGTGCCTTTGCTGGCCGCTTTTGCCGGGTCCTGAAGGAAGTACGAGGTCCAGCGCAGTGGCGGATGGATGACTCCATCGTTCGCGCCGCCCCAGTGGCCCACGGGGCTTTGCAGGGATAGCTCGACGAGTTCCCAACCGTCTCTTGTTTTAAGCGCGGACCCCGTTTGAAAGGTCTGGCCGGTCGCATCGGCTACCCGGAGCAGCATGCGGTCGCTGAACTTTGGACCATGCACCCAGAGCATTACCTTGTCGGGCTGTGGGGCGGGAAGCTCCGGATTGCCGTTGGGGCCCCATTGCCAGAAACACCACCCGGGTTCGATGGCGTAGTCGATTTTGACGGCCTTCGGGAACGGCGGATTTTCGCCCGGCGCATCGGCAACCACGCCAGTAAGGTCGATGGTACGCTTCTCCTCCCCTTCGTCCCAGAGGCGGTAAGCTTCGCGTACGTCGGTAGCCACGGGGTGCTCGACTTGTTCGACGAGGGCATAGGTCATGGGCTGGATCTCGGCAATCACCTCGCCGCTGCTGTCCACCAGCCGGGCGCTGGCCGTTTTCGCCCCATCCGCAAGCGCGACGGATGGGAAGCTGAAGGTGTTGGATTGATGCGGAGCGATATGCACCGTGACGGGCACCAGGGTTTCGCCTCCCACTTCCGCCAGCAGTTGACCGTCGAGTGCCGTATCGGATTCGGAAGACAGTTCGACAATCATGCCGTCGTGCCGCCAGCCGAGTCGTGCGCGCAGCGGATTTGCCACGGAGACAGAAACGTTGGTTCGGAAATCATACGGGACGGACTCGGGGGCAGTGCACGTAATGGCGACAGGCAGCTCGACCAGTTCGGTATCCCTCCGTACGAGGGTTCCCTGCCAGACGAGCGCATCCGTTTCCCCCGGCGCTAAAGAGATTTCCCCGGGGTCCCATACGCCTTTGATACCCGGAACGGCGATATTCGCAGGTTGCAACGTTACAGCCTTGTCAGCGGTGTTGGTTATGGGGAAGACGAGCCTGACCCCGTCTGGCCTTCCAGCTTGCACAGGCGCAACGGGGTCCGGGCGCAGCGGCAGGCTCCCGAGCCAGGCAGGCGCATCAGCCGCCAGCGTCAGATAGACCGGCGCATCGAGCACGCGCCAGATACCGTCGCCGGGGAGTGCAACAGGGTGCCCCTGATGGTCGATGGCGCGGGTGGCGGTTAAGCCCTCGGGAAGAACGATCTCGCTGGATTCCCCGGTCGTCCAGATCGCGAGTTTACACGCGGTGCCTTTCCGAAAAAGCGCGATGAAATCCGTGTCTTTTTCGCCCGGGAGCAAGCCGGCGGGCATGAAGCCGTCCAGTTCACTGATCAAGGCGCGCATGGCGATGTACGAAGGCTTCATCTTGTAGTCCCACGTGACCGTGCCGAAGTTGTGCTCGCGTTCCTCGGGGTCTTTGCCGTCATCGTGCCAGTCGTACCAGATACTTACTGGGATTCCGTATGACAGATTGCTGAGCCATTGACGGGGCAGAAATTTCCCCTGGAGTTCGCGGGAGATGTCGGTGGTGGTGTAGCCCCATTCGCCGCTCAGGATGGGAAACTGCTTGCCGATGCCTTGCTCGGCTGCGTAGCGGGTGATCATGGCGGCGAGGCGCTCATAATCGCGGCGCGCGGTCTCGGGGCCCTGCTGGGAACCGCGGTAGGGGTGCACGCTGATGCCGTCAACAAGCTGCAGATAGCCTCCTTTGAAGCAGTCCTCGAGGAATTCCATGGGAAATCCTGACGTGCCGGGGCCGATGATGCACGCGTTCGGAGCGGCTTCGCGGATGGGCGGCACGACGGCTTTGCACCACGCGAGGTAGTCGGCGACGTTGGGTTCGGGCTTCCAGAAGCTGATGTTGGGCTCGTTCCACAGCTCCCAGAGGATCGGTTTGTTCGCGAAATGAGCGGCGAGGGCGGAGCAGAAGCGCGCGCAGGCGGCACGGCCATCGTCGGTATGGGGCGCAAGCCCGTCGTCATAGAGGGGATTGCCGTAGTCGATAATGAACAAGATGCGGATGTTGCGCGCTTCCATATCGGCCACAAGACGGTCGTAATGGCTGAAATCGTACTTGCCGGATTCCTTCTCGGCGCCTGCCCAACTGATGTCCATGCGAATAATGCCCAGGCCGGATTCCTCGAGCATGAACAGATCATGGGCATTGCCCTGGTAGAAGTGGATGTTGACACCGACGCCGTCAGGAACCGGTTTCATCTGGAGTAAGGGATGGCCCTGCGCCGTCGCAGAGGAAATCGGAAGCATGGCGAGCAGCAACACGCATTTCGCGAAAGTGGATAAGGCGGGCCGTTTCATAACTTGTTATCCCCTATGTTACAGATAGCTACGCTTGGCACAGGCAGAGTTCGCACCCGCCCCATGGTACACCAGGGGGTGTTGTAAGGGAATCTTGAGCAGGGCGTATCCTGCCGCATTCCGGCAACCCCACCGGGTTACTCGTCGAGAGTCGCCTTCGTTGCACCGGTCGATATGCCGCCGTCGACGATGAGGGTCTGGCCGGTGACATACCGGCTTTCTTCAGATGCAAGAAAGACGATCGCGCCGTCGAGATCGTGCGGTTGACCGGGGCGTTTCACGGGGATACGGTCGCAGATGTAGCGAACCCAGGCGTCGTTTTCGTAGAGCACCTTGTTCTGCTCGGTTTTGAACCATCCGGGAGCGAGGCAATTCACCGTGATGCCGTGAGGCCCCCAGTCGTCAGCAAGGCTCATGGTGAGCTGTCTGGTGCCGCCCCGGCTGGCGCCGTAGGGTGCGAGGCCTGCATAACCGAACACGCACGTCACGGACCCGATGTTGATGATGCGGCCGTACCGGTTGGGGATCATGTGCCGCGCGATAGCTTGAGCAACGAAAAAGGTGCCCCGGAGATTGGTTTCGAGCACGAGATTCCAGTCGTCCCAGGTGATGTCGAGAGCGGGTTTCCGAACGTTGCAGCC
>CAZFOG010000564.1:0-2962 GCA_964520685.1 uncultured Nitrospiraceae bacterium
AGGGAGTACTATTCATGCGAATCGATATTGCGGCGCAGACGGACATCGGACGCCGCAAGCGCAAGAACGAAGACTATTACGGCGTCTTTCGCGATGACACGCCGGGCCTGCAACTTTTTCGCGACGGAGCGCTGCTCTGTGTCGCAGACGGCCTGGGCGGCCATGTGGCGGGGGAGATTGCCAGCAAGCTGGCCGTGTCGGTTGTGAAAGATGTCCTGAGAGAGCCACCTCCCGCGCCCGTGGAAGGCCAGGAAGATCAGGGTCTTCTCCCGTTGATCAAGCAATACATTGTGCGGGCGAACGACAACGTTCACAAAACCAACCAGGACCTCGTGAAGACCGGCCGCCCCATGGGGACGACCCTGCTCGCGGCGCTGGTGACCCCGAAAAAGGCCTACATTGCAAACGTGGGGGACTCGCGGTGCTATCTGTTCCGCGACGGCGAACTCATCTGCCGCACCGAAGACCACTCATGGGTGGACGAACAGGTCAAGGCGGGGCTGATGTCGAAAGCCGAGGCTGAATCCGACACGCGCAAGTACATTCTGACGCGCAGCGTCGGCACGCACCCCCAAGTCGATATCGACGATTATGTCTGGGATATTCTGGCGGGCGATATGCTGCTGTTGTGCACGGATGGTCTTGTCAATATGGTGAAAGACGCCGAGATCACCGAGGAGTTCAAGCGCAACGCCAGTCCCGCCGAAATTGCCCACCGCCTGATCAACATCGCCAACGACAACGGCGGGAAGGACAACATCACCGTCATTGTGGCCGATATCATGCCGAGCCTGATGACCGTGACGGGGCGCCGCATCAAGGCGTTCTCGAAGAAGCGCGGTGCGAAGCTGTTGTACACGCTTCTACTGCTTCTGTTCGGGGGGCTCTGCTTTCTGGCCGGATACTGGACCTGCTGCAGCCTCCTCACGGAATGATCTCAGCCGGTACTCGCCGTTTTCCCCCACGACGTACGATTGGTGCCATATCCAATCCCCGGTGTTGAGGTATAGGCCCGGGCCGGCCGGTGTGGGATACGGTTGCTTCTCGGGATGGTGCGAGTGGCCGCACATGACCACGCCGGCCTCGCCTGAAGCCAGAACCTTTTCGGCATAGGCGCGCAATGGGCCCACTTCCGAACCCTTGCTGGGATCCGAGGGACTGAACATGTGACGGCTCCCCTTCGAGACGCTTTGCGCGATGGCCATGGCCCAGTCGGGGTGCAGTAACCGGAACCCCCGCACCGCCAGCCACCACCGGGCAATGCGCTTGTACAGCCGGTAGCGCCAGTCCTGCGGGTTGATGCCGTCACCGTGGGCCAAGTGGACGCGTTGGCCGTCAATCTCGAGGGTTACGGGGTCGGGATATACCGTGAAGCCGAGTTGCGATTCGAGAAAGCGCCCCGCCCAGAAGTCGTGGTTGCCGCACACAAAATGGAGCTCCACACCGGCGTCGCGCAAGTCCGCGAAGGCCCGGAGGACGTCAAAATAGCCTGAGAAAATCACGTGCTTGTATTCGAACCAGAAATCAAACAAATCGCCGAGCACGATAATTCGGGAAACGCCGTTCGGGTCAATTTGGCGCAGGAACGCAACGAATACATCCATGGCCGGTTTGCCGCCGGGGGCAACACTCAGATGGGCGTCCGAGAGGAAAAGGGTCTTCATTTGATGAAGCCGAAACGGTCGAGGGGCCAGAAACGAAGCAACGCCCTTCCGATGACCAGATCCTCATTCACCGTCCCGAAATTGCGGCTGTCCTTGCTGATGTTCCGATTGTCTCCCATAACGAAGAATTCGTCGGGGCCGACGAAGATTTCGCGGTCAGCCTCATTCGAAAGGGCCTCGCCGGAGATATAGGACTGGTCAATTTTCCGGTCGTTGACGTAAATGGCGGTGTCCCGAAGACGCACACGCACGCCGTTCGCGGGCTCGCTCGCATCCCCGGCGCGGACGGTGTTGCCCGACCCTTCTTCGGGTCCCATGGCGATCACGCGTTTCACGTATCGTTTACCGCGATCGTCGGGACTGTCAAACACCACAATATCGCTGGAATGGGTCCCGAGGAAGAGGGAAAACGGCCAGTGCTGCCCCAGTTTGAATACGAGGATGCGTTCGTGCTCGAACAAGGTGGGTTCCATCGAGGGGCCCTGGACTTCATAGCCCTCGATCACGAATCCGCGAAGCACCAGAAAGAGCAGAACGAACCACACGACCATCTTCGCGAACTCGACCATCTCGCGCTTGGCTTCCTGCCGGGTCCGCTCGCGTGCCTCTGCCTCGTTTTCGTGCGGCCCTTCAGCCGCGGAAGAAACGTTGTTTTCCTCTTCGTTCACGATATTCCCAGTTCGGCGTAAACCGCCTCTGTTACTCGAAATCTACCATCCTGCAACGCTTTCTGCAACTCCGCCATCGAGGAGATGACGCTGTCGAACCCGGTAGCGTAGCGCCCGACATCGCCCACCGCATGGGCATCGCTGGCCGCGACGGGGCGAATATCGAGAGCATTTGCCAGGTTTACGGCCAGCCGCCGCTCGTGTTGGGTCAGGTTAACACTGCACACCTCGATGGCCGCCAGCGGGATACCGGCGATGGCGCGGTCAAACCCCATGCCCTCGCGGGTCGGGTGTGCGGCAATGCACACCCCGCCGAGGGCTTTGGCGAGCTCCGTTGCTTCCCGGGCGGCCATGCCGGGCGTAAAGGTCTTAAATTCATCATCTTGCAGCCCATACACGAGCAGATCGCCACAAACGGTCCGGTACTCGAACCCGGCCAGCACAAGAAACCCCGGCATGCCGGATTCGTCCCGCAGCGTTTGCAGTTCTTCGCCGGACCACTGGTATTCATGCTCCGTGATGACTACGCCATTGAGCCCGGCCCGAATCGCCGCTGGCACCACATCCGCTGGCTCGATGCTGCTGCACGGCGAATGGCGGCGGGTATGTACATGAAGGTCGATACGCATG
>CAZFOG010000565.1:0-2958 GCA_964520685.1 uncultured Nitrospiraceae bacterium
GGACGGCCCGCGACGGGAAACTGCGGTTTCCGGGGCTGATCAGTTACGCCTTTCCGGAAGCGCGGGCCTTTTGCGTGGCCCAGGCAAAGGAATTGCTTGCGCTCGGCGCCGACGGCATCCACTGCTCGACGAGCGCCCACTGCCGGCACATGCCCAATTCGCACAAGACGGATTTTTATGGATTCGAGGAGCCGGTGGTGGCGGCTTTCAGGGAGCGCCACGGCATCGACATTCGGACCGCCGGGGATTTCGACAAGGAGGCGTGGCACGACATCAAGGGCGAGTTTGTCGTGCAGCTTTACCGGGAACTGGCCGAGGTTTGTCATGGAGAGGGCAAGGAACTGTGGATTGGCCTGCAGCTCGGACGGTATACCACGTTCACGGTCGATCCCCATTTCAGCGCTCACGATGTGGTGCGTTATACCAATCACTGGAAGACTCTGGTGGACGAGGGCTTTGCGGACGCCTTCATTCTCGGGGATTACGAGATTGCGGCGAGCCCCGACCACGCCTACTGGTCGGTCAAACCGGATATTCAGCGCGCGGAGGGTCAGGATCTGTTTCAGTGGGCTGGCGGGCATTACCGGGACTACTGTGCGGGCAAGACAAAACTCTATTTGTTCTCGGAATGGCTTCCCGGCGATATCGAGGCCCTGGAGCAGCGTATGGACGCGTGGGCCGGACGAGTGCTTGAGAATAACTTTGATGGCATCGACGTACACGAGGCCTGGAATTTCGAAGGTCCGCCCGAGAAAATGGAGGTATTGAAGCGTTTTTCCGGCAGGCTGCGAGGGCAAGCGGAGTAAGAATACGAACACGGGAGGGCCGCTATGATGTCCATTTTCACGACTCGAAATGCGCGGAGGGCAGGGCTGGCATTTGTTTTTCTGTGCGTGGGCCCGTTTTCAAGGGCCGCCGCTGACTTTGACGTGCGCGAATACGGCGCGACAGGCGGCGGCGTGACCCTCGACACTGCCGCCATCCAGAAAGCCATCGATGCGTGCCACGAAACGGGCGGAGGAGCGGTGTATTTCGCTCCTGGCCGCTATCTTTCCGGCACGCTGTTCTTAAAGAGCAACGTCCGGCTCTACCTAGAACTTGGAGCGGTTCTCCTCGGCAGCATGAACCTCGAAGATTACCCCGAGACCATTCAAAATTTCCGGTCGTATACCGACAACTACACTGTTCGAAGCCTGCTCTACGCCGAGAAAGGCGAAAACATCGGTATCGAAGGCTCCGGGGTCATTGATGGGCAGGGGGGGGCATTCGAGGGCGAGTACAAGGTCCGGCCGTACATGGTCCGCATCATTTCGTGCCGGAACGTCCGCATGAACGGTGTCACCTTGCGCGACAGCCCCATGTGGACGGTCCACTTTCTGGATTGCGACGAGGTGACGGTGGACGGGATCACTATCCGCACGCGGGTCAACAAGAACAACGACGGCATCGACATCGACTGCAGCGAGAACGTCCGCATCAGCAACTGCGACATCTGGAGCGGTGACGATGCGATTGTATTGAAGAGCACGGCGTTTCGTCCCACGAGGAACGTCGCCATTACGAACTGCATCCTCAGCAGCCACTGTAATGCCCTGAAAATGGGCACGGAATCCAACGGGGGCTTCCAGCAGGTGGCCATCAGCAACTGTGTTATCTACAACAACCGCCTCGCGGGTGTGGCCCTGGAGATCGTCGACGGCGGCACGATGGACGGCATCGTCGTGAACAATCTCACCATGAAAAACGTCGGCTGCCCGCTCTTCATCCGCCTGGGCAACCGCGCGCGCCCTCCCGTAGCCGATATGGAGAGGCCGGGCGTGGGGGTGCTGCGCAACGTGACCGTCAGCAACATTGAAGCCATTGCCTCGAACCCCACGGGATGTTCCATCACGGGCCTGCCCGGCCATAACGTCGAGAATGTCACCCTCAGCAACCTGCGTTTCACGTTTCCGGGAAACGGGACTGACCCAAGCGAGTCCGCCAAGGGCGGGCGAGACGGGTCTGTCCCGGATGCATCCTGGTACGCCGTTCCCGAAAACGAGGATAGGTATCCCGAGTTCGCCATGTTCGGGACGCTGCCCGCCTACGGGTTTTTCGTGCGCCACGTCCGCAATTTGCGTATGGACAATGTCGAAGTTGCTTTTCGGGAACCCGATAATCGCCCGGCTGTGATTTGTGACGATGTCCAACGGCTCGACATTGACGGGTTTTACGGCATGGGCACGCCCGCCCAGGAAATGCTCATGGGGTTCCGCAATGTGCAAGATGCAATTATCCGGGGCTGTGCGCCTGGCCCGGGTGTATCCACCTTCCTCCGCCTCGACGGCCCCGAAACCGAAAACATCGTCCTTGACGCAAACGCCTTTCTGGAAGGCACCGTACCCGTTGTCCGAGGCAGTCTCGCAGAGCCCTCCGGCCTTCCCGGACTGCGATGAAACGGAACTACCACCCCTCTGACGGCCCCTGACTGTGAAATACCTGCCGTCGACCTCGGGATGACCGCCCGGGGCGCAGGGACCAGACTCAGTCAGAGAGCATGCCAAGCCGCGGCGAGCCCAGGCATGGTTGAATCCGGCACGTAATGGGGAGAAAAGGGGGGTTGCAATCTTCTTTCTTATTTGGTAGAATTGCCAAATAGAAGGAGGAAGTATCGATGGATGCGAAGACCCAGGCACGGTACGAGGCGCGGGCGCGGATCATCAAGGCGATGGCTCATCCCACACGGTTGTTCATGGTGGACCAACTGGCGAAGGGCGAGAAGTGCGTGTGCGAGCTGACGGAAATGGTGGGCGCGGACATTTCGACGGTGTCCAAGCATCTTTCGCTGCTCAGGAATGCGGGCATTGTGGAAGATGAAAAGCGCGGGCTGATGGTGTTTTACAAGCTTCGGACGCCGTGCGTGTTGAACCTGTTTGCGTGTATTGAAGGCGTGATGAAGAAGAGAGCCGAAGAGGCTCT
>CAZFOG010000566.1:0-2957 GCA_964520685.1 uncultured Nitrospiraceae bacterium
TTGTCGTCGTGCGCGGCGACCGGGAGGTCAATGAAGCCAAGCTGGCCCGGATCATCCAGGCTGCGCCCATCCCGGCTGACGAGGCCCGTATCCGAAGCGTGGGCGCCGAACCCGGTTTCGCATCACCCATGGGCATCGACCGCGGCAAGGTGCGGCTTGTTATCGACCATACCGTCAAATCCGCGAATAATCTCGTCACGGGCGCCAATGAGACGGATTACCATTACCGGAATTTCAATCTCGAGCGCGATCTGTCCGGTGTCGAGACCGTGGACGTGGTGGATATCGAAGAGGGCGATTTGGCGCCCGACGGCAAGAACAAGATTGTGCTTCAGCGCGGGATCGAAGTCGGGAACATCTTCCAGCTCGGACGCAAATACACCGAATCCATGGGCATGACATACGACGACGAACAGGGGAAAGCCCAGGTTCCCATCATGGGGTGTTATGGCATCGGGGTCGGGCGGCTTATGAGTTCCGTCATGGAAGTTCGCCGCGACGAATACGGTCCCCAATGGCCCATCACCATTGCGCCGTGGCACGTGCATCTAAACGCGCTCAAACAGGATCAGCCGCTGGTCAATGAGACGGCTGAGAAGTTGTATGCCGAACTGTGCGCAGCGGGAATCGAAGTGCTCTATGACGATCGCAATGCCAGGCCGGGCGTGCAGTTTGCCGACGCGGACCTCCTGGGCGTACCCATCCGCCTCATTGTAGGCGAGCGCAACCTCAAGGACGGCAATCTCGAGTGGAAACGGCGCGACACGGGAGATTCCGGCACCATCCCGCTCGACAATGCTGTCGAGACCGTTGCCGGATGGGTGCGCGAAGCGATTGCTCAGATCGAGAGCGGCGCACCAGATTCGCTCTAGCGCGAACGGCTCAATTACCCGTAACAGTGAGCACAATCCGGCGGGTACGGGGCTTGATATCGCACTCCAGGTGGAATACCTGTTGCCAGGTCCCCAGGACGGGCGCGCCCTCCGAAACGGGAACCGTGAGGTCCGGCCCCATGAGCGTGGCCTGAATGTGTGAGTGGCCGTTTCCGTCGTGCCACGCCAGCTCGTGTCCGTAATCGCGGCCTGGAGGAATCAGGCGATCCAAGGTCTCGGCGATGTCGCGTTCGAGCCCCGGTTCGTACTCAATGGCGCCAATCACGCCCGTGCTTCCGACATTGAAGATGTGGCACGTGCCCGTGCGGATCCCGGAAGCCTTGATGATTCGCCGGACCTCAGGGGTCAAATCATGAGTCTCTCCATGCCGCCGGGTTGCAATCTCGATAATCTCTTGATGAACCATGATTTCCCCACTTCCTGTGCGCTGCCTATTCGGTGTTGCATCTTGTTATACGGCAATAAGATACGCTGTTTTGTGGGCCGGTGCTACGCATCTTGACATGCAACCCGCTTGAAAGATAGCGTATCAAAAGGTACATTCTCTAAGGGTTTATGGTACTGCGAATTGCGAAAACCTTTCAAGAAGGTCCCATATTGAAGCGGATTGCGCTCGCGCTTGTCTTCTCTCTCGGGCCCGCCGCGCTGGCGTGGCCCCAGTCGGTGTGGGTGTCTTCCGACCTCTACGACCAGGTGCATGTGGTTCTCGCCCAGAATGCCTCGCCGCAACAGAAACACGCGGCAGACGTGTTCGCAAAATACTGGCAACTCACGACCGGGCATGAATCAAGCGTTTCATCTGCTGCCGAGAAACGTGTAAACGTGTGGATGGGGCGCAGCGCCATGCCCGAAGAACTGCTGGTCGACCTGGACCTGAACGGACTCGAACCCGATGGCTTTGTATTAGATACTCTCCGGCAGCCCGCGGGCGAGAAAGGTTCCGCGGCGCTCCAAACCGACAGGCATCTGCTGGTGCTCGGTGGCGAGCGGGGGATTGTCTACGCTGTATACCAGTTCTTCGAGGATTATATGGGCGTGCGATGGCTTGCACCAGGTGAGGTGCATATCCCGGGCCATGCCCCGTCGGCGTTGCCCCAGATACGCGTTCGAGTCGTGCCGGACTTCGAGTACCGCTACACGAATTATGTTGAAGCCTCGGACGACGTCGAGTTTCGCGAAGCCCACAAGATAGGACCTGCCAATGCTTTCGGTCTCTTTGTTCACACAGCATATGAACTTCTGCCACCGGAGCAGTACTACGCGGAACACCCCGAGTATTACGCCCTGGTGGAGGGCCAGCGGCGCGCTCCGGCAAGTATTGACTGGCGGGATCCGCAGGTCATGCGTCAGCATCCGGAACTCCAGGGACAACTCTGCTTCTCGAACCCCAAAGTGGCCGAACTGATTGCCGGCGAATTGCGCCGTCGCATTGGTGAGAATCCCGAACCTCGCATCTGGAGCGTTTCCCAGATGGATTGGGCGGGATACTGTCAATGCAGCGAATGCCAAGCGATAGACGACCGCGAGGGGACCCATGCGGGGGCGCTGCTGACGTGTGTGAACCGTGTCGCCCGGGCATTGGCAGATGAGTTTCCGGAACACCGTATCGAAACCCTGGCGTACCAATGGTCCCGCAAACCACCGCGGCAATTGGTCCCCGAACCCAATGTCATCATACGATTATGCACGATCGAGTGCGACTTTGCACGGCCACTGGCCAATCCAAAATTCGAGGAAAACCGGAAATTCCAGGACGATATCGAGGGGTGGGCGAATCTCACCCCCAATCTGTATATCTGGGATTACACCGCCAATTTCCGCAACTATCAGACCCCGCATCCGAACCTCCAGGTCATCCAGCCCAATCTGCAGTTTTTCAAGGAACGCGGCGCCATCGGAGTCTTCGAGCAGGGCTGTCCCGGCCCTGGAGGCGAACTTGGGGCGTTGCGCCAATATCTGCTCGTCAAATGCCTCTGGGAGCCCGGGACCGATTCCAGCGCGCTGATCTCGGAGTTCCTGGACCTGTACTACGGGCCTGCGGCGCCATGGCTCACACAATACCTC
>CAZFOG010000567.1:0-2952 GCA_964520685.1 uncultured Nitrospiraceae bacterium
CTGGGCCAGGGCTTTTGAACATGATAGTCCCGATTTTCATCGTCTACGGGTGAGCCGCACGGCTCATGGTCCGCTGCCTCGAAAATTCATATCCCTTCCGGAATGTGGGACCGGTGCCCTCACCGGTCATTGTATTTTCATTGTCTACGGGTGAGCCAAATGGCTCATGTTTCGCTGCCTCGAGAATTCCAAAAACCGGGATTTCCCGCTCTGTTGTGGGACCGGTGCCCTCACCGGTCATTTCTATCTTCATCGTCAACGGGTGAGCCGGCCGGCTCATGGCGCGCTCTCTCTGGTGGAAGGGGCCGCAACAACCGTTGCGCTCCGTTTATTCCGCGTTCTCGATGGAACTTTTCTTGATCCGGCCTTCGATTTGCCCCAGAGGATTCATTTTGGTATGGTGCCTTCAAGGTTGCAGTGGTTAGCCCTTCCAATGGGAGGCAGGTATGGCAAAGACCAAAGAGAAACCTCAGGCTTTCATGGTGCACGACTGTGCGCTGGCAGCGCTGGCTACCGGGAAGCGCGCACAGAGCCTGCGGGAATTGCGCGAATTACTGCGCGACATTCATCCCGGGTGCATCTACTACCACTTCTGGGGCGTTCTGCTCCGCCCCCGTTTCGATAACCCCGAGTATTTGAACGACTTCGCGGAGTGGGCGCGGCACGGCCTCCATGATCACGTGCTGGCGGAACGGCTGGCGGTCATCAATCCGGCCGAGTTCTCGAACATGGAAGATCTGCGCGCAGAACTGATCGAAGAAATCGAGAAACGCCTCGACGAAACAGACAGCGTCCCCTGGTCGAAACCGGACCAGGAATTTCATTTCATCCGGACCCATATCGTGGTGTTCGACACCCACCGGCGCATCGAGAACCCGCGGGACCTGGCGATCATCGTGCCCGAGATGTCCCAGGGCAGCATTTTCTACCATTTCATCGATGCACGCCGGCGAACCCCCGATGGTGTGGACGATTTTCAGGCGTGGATTGAACCTTTTGGAGAGGAGTATGCCGAACTAGTGCGGCAAATACGCAATGTCGACCCCTACTTTGTGACGCTGCGGGATCTTCGGGCGCAGTTGGCAGACATGATGAAACAGTACTTTCGCGGGATGAAACAATGAGTGATTTTCTGAACAAGTACTCGAACGTAGCGGGCGAAGACGTCATTCAGCACCTCCAGCAGCTTGCCGCACCTCTCGAGGGAATTAAAGTGGTGCACGTGAACTCGACCCGGGTGGGCGGCGGCGTCGCCGAAATCCTGGACAAAATGGTGCCGCTGATGTCGAGTCTCGGGCTGGACGTGCGGTGGGAGGTCATCACGGGCGATCCCGATTTCTACCAGTGCACGAAGAGCTTCCACAATGCGCTTCAAGGCATGCCTGTCGACATTTCGCTCACCCTGCGAAAGGCCTACGAATCCACAAACGAAAAAGCGGCTGAGGAATACCGCGCCCTGCTGAGCGAGGCCGATGTGGTGTTCATACATGACCCTCAGCCGGCGGCCCTGCTCAAATACCTTCCCGAGCGGAAAGGCAAGTGGATTTGGCGCTGCCACATCGACGCAAGCCGCCCTTACCGGCCGGTGTGGAAGTACCTCAAGGATTTCGTCAGCGGGTACGACGCCAGCATCTTCTCGCTGGTGAACTTCACCCAGATTCTGCCCCATCCCCAGTACCTCATCCCGCCCAGCATCGACCCCTTGTCCGAAAAGAACATGGACCTGCCTGTCAGCAAGGTGCGCAGCGTTCTCGAGGAGTTCAACATCGACCCGCGACGGCCCTTGATTGTCCAGGTCTCGCGATTCGACCGCTTCAAAGACCCCGTCGGCGTCGTCCGGGCCTATCGCCTGACGAAACGCTTTATTCCCCAGCTTCAGCTCGTCTTGGCGGGCGGTGGCGCGAGCGATGACCCCGAAGGCGACGCCGTGTTAACCGAAGTCAGGGATGCCGCGGGCGACGACCCCGACATCCACGTGTTGCTCCTTCCGGCCGACGCTCACGGCACCATCAATGCCCTCCAACGGGCCGCCGACATCGTCCTGCAGAAATCCATTCGGGAAGGATTCGGGCTGACGGTCTCCGAGGCCATGTGGAAAGGCAAACCGGTTATCGGCGGAGATACGGGGGGCATCCGCCTGCAAGTGACGAATCACCATACGGGCTTTCTGGTGAGCACACCCGAGGGGGCCGCCCTGCGCATCCAATACCTCCTGCGAAACCGCGAGATTCTCGCGCAAATGGGTGAAAAAGCGCGTGATTTCGTGCGGGACAATTTCCTGCTTACCCGGCAGTTGCGCGAGTATCTAACGCTGATTCTCGGACTCTTGCGGGGCGGCGTCGAGCGAATGGAGATCAGTTAGGGGGCCAGGTGTCCCGTTGTGTCAGCACGCGTTGTCCGCGTGCCCGAGGACTCCATCGGCCATGCAGATGTGCCCGATACTGCGCCAGTCGAACCCGAGCAGTTGCGCGCCGCAGGCGTCGATAGCCACGCAGTCCGCGCTGGCCAGGATCTTGTTTACGGGCGGGTCGCATTGGGGACCCCACAGGTGAGCGGTAGCCATTCCCACCGTGGCGTCAAGCACACACAAATCCGGTTTACGGTATTGGTTCAGCTCGAAGATATGGTGCTGCAACTCGTCGTTGTTGCGCCCGTGAAGTTTCGCCTTTTTGTACGCGCTTCCCCCATACACGCGGGCCGGAGCAATGCCAAACATGTTCTTCATGCACAGCGTCACTTTCGCCATGCTGTGCGCTTTCAGCACGGGAATGGATACAACGAACGCGTCCAGCAGCGGCTCGGGAATGTGGAACTCCTTGAGGAACTGGAGGTGATGGTTCGTGAACCGCACATAGGGCTGGGCGTCCAAATCGATAAGCTCGACGTCTTTCCGCGCGGCCAATTCCTCGTAGCCCAACTCGCGGAATGCGCGCCAAGTATTGCCGTCTCCCG
>CAZFOG010000568.1:0-2936 GCA_964520685.1 uncultured Nitrospiraceae bacterium
ATAGCCTACGATTTCTCTCACTCAAACTGGTACCGTTTTCGGGGGACAGGCCAGGAATCCTCCCCCCGAACGCCTTCCGGCGTTCTACCCCCTCCAAAGGGGGAGATAAGACCTTGGAATCAAGTAGTTTATGGCCCTCTTCCGCCAAGAATCTTTGCAGCTTGCACGAATGCTGGAAGATAGTAGTACGGACAGAAGATGAACAGGCCCCGGGTGCGGGGCTCTGAAGAGTGCCGAGCTGGCGCTCGGCGATCCCAGGGGCGGGTCTTGTCGGTGTAAGTCCGTGTGGGACCGTGTCCGGTCCGTGTAGGTCCGCCTCCTTGAGGCTGCAGAATTTGCGCGGTTTGATGGTCGATGGTCAATCTTTGCAGGGAGTTGCGCCCAAACAGGCCCTCGGGGGCAGGCACGCGGATTGCTGCTCTTCCGGTAGAGACAGCGGCAAAATTTCTTGACATCAGGTTTGATTCATGCTAAAAGTTCAACTCCGTACTTGAATTAGTCAATTGGGCAGGGGCGGGATACTACGGTGCGCGTTCGAAAAGACGGCGAAGAGACCCGAAAACGAATCCTTCTGGCAGCATTTCATGTCTTCGGCGAAAAGGGCTATCGCGATGCGACCCATGCCGAAATCTGCCACCGCGCGGGCGTCAACACCGCCGCGATAAACTACCATTTCGGGTCGAAGGACGGCCTGTATCAGGCGACGTGGGAATATGCGGCGGCACGGGCCGATGCTCTGTATCCCATTGACGGCGGTGTGGATAAGGATGCCCCGGCCGAGGAGCGCCTGTTGGGTCTGGTGCGCGCCCTGCTGCAGCGCCGTGCCGACGAAAAGCAGCTTGGCCATTTGCACAATATCCGGATGATGGAGCTTGTGAACCCGACAGGACTTCTCGACGAAGCGATCGCCGCGTCGCACGAGAAAACGCGGGGCCATTTTCACCGTGCTATCCGCGAGCTTCTGGGACCCGAGGTGACGCAGACTGAGCTGGAAATGTGCGAAATGAGCGTACTGAGCCAGTGCATACTGGCTTACAAGAAAAAGAAGAAGAGTACCTGGGCATTCAAACCCGATGCCGTCGACATGCTCGCCGCGCACATCCTCCGTTTTTCCCTGGCCGGCATGGCCGCTGTTCGCGAGAATATCCGGGCGCGCGGCAACGGCGTTGTCCGCAAAACCATCAATGCGTGATCAATGACGCTTACTACATCACATAGCCATTCAAACCTCTCCCCCGGAGGCGGCAAGCTGAAGCACCGTTTGCTGGCGTGCCTTGCCGTGAGCGCGTTAACGGTTTCCTGCGCACGGTTTACGCCGCCCGAGCGGGGGGCTGACGCTGTGCTCGTTCCCGATGCGTTCACCCTCTACGACGACGTTCGCGCCACCCCCGACCGCTGGTGGGAGAGCTTCGACTCCGAGGAGCTGAACCGTCTTGTCGAGCAAGCCTTGGTGGACAATTTGACCCTCCAGCAGGTCTACGCCCGTCTCGTTCAGGCGGAGATGGTGGCGATACAGGCCGGTGCGCCGCGATTCCCCTCCGTCGAGTACTCGGGAGACGCGTCGATCGGCCGCCGCCGTGTCGATACCGGGCAAGGTCCGGACCGCCTCGAGGTGCTGAACGAGAAAATCACCGCCTGGAACCAGTTGGCGGGAACGGGCGCTATTCCGCCCGCAAACCTGCTCGAAGCGCTTCAGGATACCCGGACGGCGCTGCAGGCTGCCAACACCCTGTTCGCGGATACCAGCCCGTCGCATAACATTTCCACGGTCCGCTCTTACCGCTTCGGGTTGGGAAGCAGCTTTGAAGTGGATCTATGGGGCCGGGTCGAGTCGCAGTACGAGGCCGCCCTGAGCGATCTCGAGGCGACCCGCGAGGATGTCTATGGCGCCATGTTGAGCCTCTCGGCCATCGTGGTGCGCGAATGGCTGACGGCCGTGGCGCAGCACCAGGCCATCGCCCTGGTCGAAAAGCAGCTGGAATTGAACAAAACCACCCAGGACCTCATCGAATTGCGGTTCCGGAACGGCCTGGCGACGGCCCTCGATGTCTACCAGCAGCGCCAGATCGTCGCCGAAACGGAATCCATCCTGCCTCCCCTCGAGGCGGCACTCCGCACGACGCTACACGAGCTGGCTGTGCTTCTTGGCAGGCTGCCCCGCGAGGATTTGGGCATCGGGACGGCGATCCTTCCCGAGATCGGCGAATTGCCCGACCCGGGATTGCCGGCCGAACTGCTGGCCAACCGCCCCGATGTCCGCGCGGCCGGACTGCGGCTGCGGTCGGCCGACTGGCGCGTGAACGTCGCCAAAGCAGACCGCCTGCCCGCCTTGCGGCTCACGGGCTCCGCAAGTTACGGCGCTGACGAGTGGGACCTCGTCTTCAACAACTGGGTGGCCACGCTCGCCGCTGGCGTCACCGGGCCCGTCTTCGACGCGGGCCGGCGGAAAGCCGAGGTCGAGCGCACCCGTGCGGTGGTGGATGAACGGCTCTCGGGGTATCGCGAACAGGTGCTCGAGGCGGCCAAAGAAGTCGAGAACGCCATGTTTGAAGAGGTGAAGCAACTCGAGTATATCGAAGCGCTGGAACGGCAACTGGACGCAGCGCGCAATGCGCATGAGCAGGCGCTGCTGCGGTACCGCAAAGGTTTGAACGACTACCTGCCCGTGGTGTCGGCCCTGTCGCAGCTTCAGGTGGCTGAGCGGCGGCTGGTGCAGGCGGAACTCGCGCGACTCGACCAGCGGGTGCGGTTGTGCGTAGCCCTGGGCGGTTCGTGGATGGCCCCTGCGTATGAAACGATTCGGGCCACGGAGCAGGCGGCGGCCCCGGAAGCTGCCGCGCAGTCCCCAACGGGTTAACTGACCGTCGCCGGGTGTGATGCCCGGCGAGGGATTGGAGCAAACCGGTCGATGGCAACACTTCCGAAGACAAATGCCG
>CAZFOG010000569.1:0-2934 GCA_964520685.1 uncultured Nitrospiraceae bacterium
CGTTTGTGCCGGATGCTGCTATGCCGAAGCTTCCGAGTAAAGGGCGCCGCGGATGAAATGACCAATGGCGAGCAGTATCGCGAACCCTCCGATCACCAAGGCCGTCTTCAAGCCGCCCTGCTTCGAATAAATGCTCCAGAACGCGCCGATACACGCCAAAACGCACGAGAATCCCATGAGCACGTTCCAGAGAATACGTTTGGCGCCAAGGGGCGCGTCTTTGCCGAGATATTTCCGCTGGTTCATGAGCAGGAAAAACGAAATATACGCAAACGGAAGCAATGTCATGCAGAACACCGAGGTGGGGACGGCCAGCCACATGTACGCGCCCTTGTAGAACAGCGGAACGATGATTGCCACCACCGGCATAAGCATGCCAACGCGCTGCTGCCACCCCTTCGCAGGTACGTCGAGCAATGCGCAGAAACACAGGCCGTTGATGAGCATCAACATGGTGGACGCGCCCATGGCCATGCCCATTACGCCCAGGCCAAAGACGTACCTCGCAAACTTGTCGCCCGTGATCGGCGCCAGGGCGGCTGAAAGATTGAACGCGTCGCGCCGTACGATCATGGCGGCGATCCTGCGGTCAGCTTCCGGCAGAGCCTCTTTTTTTGCCTGAACCTCTTCCGGGCTGAGCGCCGCGTAGGCATCCGCGCCAATCTCGGCTTCCACACGCTGCGCAAGCAAGTCGTTGAAGGGGCCGACAAGGTTCTTGGCCGGAACTATTGGGTTTTCTTGCGCGTCCTGCTCTCCAAGAAGTCCCGGCGCCGCGACGCCATGAAATTGGCTCGCCGCTGCAATGACCACGCAGCTCGTGGCTATCAGGAAAGGGAAAAAGAGGCCGGTGGACAGATCGAATATGGCCAGACCGCGGAACTCCCGATCCCAGCCCTTGCGCAGCATCGAGTACGGCAGCAGGAATGTCATATTGATGCCCACCGCCGTGGCGCCGGCGCTGATCATGACGTCGCGCTGCTGCGCGACGATCATGTTCGACCAGAAATCCTGATACGCCGGGGCCACATGGGCGATCTGGTCGGCAAAGGCCTTCACGGGTTCCGTCAGAAGTTTTGAGTGAAAGACAAAGCCGCGCAGGATTTCGCCACCGTGGATCTGGCCGGTCAATACCAGCTTGGTCACCACTGCGACAAAGCAGATTACCGTTGTCCCCACCAGGCATTTCACCATGATCTCGAAGATCTTGACGCCTCTGCCGCCCACGCTGTACAGCATGCCTGCGGACATGGCCACACACAGAATGATAAGCGCCGCAACGTATTCCCCCGCACCGCCCAACAGTCCGCCATCGCCCATAATCCCCTCGAAGAGGTTTTGGCGAAGGGACGCCATGCCCAGCGAATACTGCGGTATGGACCACACGATATTGGCGGCCATCGATGCAAACAACCAGCCAAAGCCAAGGACCGGGTTGACGTGACGGTTGATGGCTTTCAGTGGCGTCTCATCCGTGCTCAACGTCACATACGAAATGGCGCTGAGCATGATGATTCCCGCAACCATTGCCAGGGGTTGCAGCCACAGAAAGGCGAATCCCCCCAGCATGCCAAGATACATGCTCGAAGACAACGACCCGCCGCCCAGCGTGATCGCGCTTTGCAGCCAGCCCGGACCCGACAAACGCAAGAACACTCCCGCAAGGGCCCCCTTACCCTGCTTCCGGGCCTCGACGATCATCTCGCGGTCCCGCTCGATGCGCGGGTTCATGGAAAGGTCGCTCTTTTTCCGCTGAATTCTCTGAGACATGGTTCCTGTTTCTCCTCTTCCGTGCCTTTCCAGGCAGGAGCGCCCTGAACAACCCCCAACAGGGGCCGTATGCGAACGTGTGCGGGGTCGGGTGACGCCTCCGCGCGCCAAACCTGTTCAGCAATATTGGAAGGCTATCCCGCGTCTCCGGGAATGCGCGCGTTCCCCCTTGTCCAAAGTCCTTCCATAATGCGGGGACTCCCCCCGCTTTTTCAAGCCTTTACCGGGTATGCGGCGAGATGAACCGCCTGCGCATGCCCTGCGGCAATCTCATGGCCGGCCATTTGGGATACCTTGCGGGCACTCCTGCCGGGCTCGCATGCTTCAGCCCTGCCGCCTCCATCCAGTCCGCCGTGACGGAAAGGCGCCGTTCTCCCTAGGCGACGCGCGCTACTCGCACCACCGTATTGGTCCCGTATGGGAACCCAGTCGCCCTTACGGTGAGGGCGCCACTCTTCTGTTCGAATTTGAGCTCCTCGCCGTTGTCCAGCCAGGCAACCGAGGACACGTCCCGCGTAATCCCCTCAAACGTTCGCCGGCCGGCACCCCTCACTTCCCCTGCCTGCTGTCCGTGTCCGGGTTTGATGTGGTGCACAAAGAGGTAGAGGGTCCCGTCTGCATCCAGACCGAAATCATGTCCAGGCCCCGTCACCCCGCACGGTTTTCCGGCGTAGATGGCCTCGCTGTAGAGTTCGACCCATCGTCCCGCCCGCTCGAGAGTGGCGCGCTCATACTCGGGGATCGCCCCTTCGGCTGTCGGGCCCACATTGAGCAGGTAATTCGCGCCGACCTTCCGGCACGCACACAGGTTTTCGATAATGTCCGGCGGCGACATGTAGTTGCAGTCGTTGGTCGCGATGCCCCAGTGCATGTTCATGGTCTGGCACATCTCGGCGCTGATGTACTTGGGCATGCCGCGCCGGTCCATGGGCGTCGGACGGCCCTGCTCGAAGGTGGTGCTGTCGATCTCGGGGTGGCCGACCGGACCCATCTTGTGAATGCCCGTATTGTTGATGATCATCGCCTCGGGCTGGTGTTTTCGGATAATCCCGTAGAGCCGGTCCTCTTTCCAATCCGCATCGGCTTTGCCCCAGTTGCCGTCGAACCATAATCCGCCAATTTCCCCGTATTGCGTGCACAAAACCTCAACCGAGGCGTGCAGATAGT
>CAZFOG010000570.1:0-2925 GCA_964520685.1 uncultured Nitrospiraceae bacterium
CCTCCATGGGCAATCCCTGCTCGCGGTGCCAGCCGGGCTGTTTTAATTCGGGGTAAATGCCGACGTTCCGCCCGGACGACGCGTTCAAGGCCTGGATCAACTCGATGGCTTCAACGAAGGTGGCCACGCGAAACCCGTCCAGCTTGGGCGCGAACCGGCCGGACATCCTGGATTCGGCGCGCAGCTGGCGGATCTCGGCGAGGGTGAAATCCGCGGCGTAATACTTGCCGTTTTCACGTTTTCTCTCGGGAAAGACCTCTTCCACATTCGTGGTCTCGCCGAGCTCGATATCGTGCAGGCAAATAAACTGCCGGTCTTTGGTCAATGCCAGGTCCTGCTCGATGTAATCCGCTCCCAGGGCGTAAGCCATGGCATAGGCGGCGAGGGTGTGTTCGGGAAGGTATCCGCTGGCGCCCCGGTGGGCGATGATGACCTTGTCCGGATGGGGATGGCCGCCCTCGGCACGCGCCAGGGCATCGGTATTCGCCGAAGCGGGCATGGCGGCCATGACCAGCGCACAGACGCTCAGGAGCCCAATACCCAGCACCCGGTTTGCGTATCTGAAACCCCGTGTCTTCATCGTAATCTCCTTCTTGTTGAATCGCGCATTCAATACCGCAATACTGTGGGTCACCGAAATGCGCAGAGAGTCCCTGCGCCTTGAACCCGGCCCTTACTTTATCGGAGGCGAGTATGCGATTCACCAGAACGATACCACAGATTCTGTTCGCGTTCCTGTTGGCCCATGGCATGTATGCCGGCGCAGCCAGCCCGGCCGTTCCAGGCACGGCCGCCGTCGAGTCATTCGATTCAGAAAGCGCACTCGCCAGCATCGAACCGAAGGAGGTTACCTGCCGGATTGTGGACGCGCCAGATGGTGCGGGCAGCGCCCTCGAGGTCACGTTTCAGGACGCCAAACGCCCGGGACTGGCATTACGCGGCCCTGAAGCCGGATGGGACTGGTCATCCGCGGCCGGCGTGGCCATGGAGGTCACCAATCCTGGTGACGCGCCGGTCCAGCTGGAGCTGACGGCTTTCGGAAAGACCGGCGAAGGCAAGGCGCGCACCATGGACGGAAAAGCGACGATTGGGGCGGGCCAAAGCGGCTGGCTCCGACTCTATTTCAGCAACGACGGGCGCGGGCCTTATTGGGGGATGCACGGGATTCCGGTGATAGGACCGGTCTCCCGCACCATGCCCGGCGTGGAGTCCGAAGCCCGGCTTACGACGGCCTCGAGTGTGACCGTGACGGTGCGCGAGCCCGGGAACGCGGGGCGCCTGCTTCTCGATGATTTCATCACGTTCGCGGAAGACAGCCCCGTGGCCTATGTGGTGCCGATGCCCTTCGTCGACAAGTTCGGGCAGTACATCCACGGCGAATGGCCGGGGAAGATCGCGGTCGAGGCGGATTTGAAGGCCCAGTATGAGCAGGAACTGGCGGCACTGGAAGCGGCGCCCGCCATTGCCGGACAGGACCGTTTGGGGGGATGGGCCGATGGGCCCCAGCTCGAAGCCACTGGCTGGTTTCGAACGGAAAAGCGAGACGGCAAGTGGTGGCTGGTGACCCCCGAGGGGCGTCTCTTCCTGTCGTGGGGCGTGAACTGCATTTACCCGGGCGATGAGACTTTTATCACGGGCCGCGACGCCTGGTTCGAGTGGCTTCCGGAGAAGGACGGCCCGTATGGCGAGTTCCTGGGAAGCTCGGGCGCCCTGATGATGGCCGACCCGATCGGCGGCAAAGGCGAAACCATGCGGTTTTACGCCATGAACCAGAAACGGAAATTCGGCGACAACTGGCAGCAGGAATTCCGTAACCTGGCGTTCAAGAGGCTTCCTGCCTGGGGGTTTAATACCATCGCAAACTGGTCGTTGCGTGAAGCCCTCGCGGAGAGCGCCATGCCCTTTACCGTCACATCGGGCACTCGCGGCGGCCGTATGCTCGAAGCCAGCTCCGGATACTGGGGCAAGATGATGGACGTGTTCGACCCCGAGTTCCCGGTTCGTGTGGACAGCAATATCCGGCGCGATACGGCGGATTTTGCCGACAATCCACTCGTGGTCGGGTACTTCGTCGATAACGAGATGTCCTGGGTAAACATCGCGGGTTCAACCCTCAGCTGCCCGGTGGACCAGCCCGCGCGCGTGGTTTTCATCGACCGGCTGAAAGCGAAATACGAGACCCTCGAGGCGCTCAATGCCGCGTGGGGGCTCGCGGCCGAATCGTGGGACGCCGTGCGTCTTCCCGAAAAGCAGACCGATGCCAGCAACGTGGACGCGGACGAATTCGAGTACGCCTTCGCGCATCACTATTTCCAGACCATTGCCGAGGCCATCAACAGATACGCGCCCAATCACCTGTACCTGGGCTGCCGTTTCACTCCGTTCTATTGCCCGAAACCCGTGCTGCAGGCGTGCGCCGACGTGGTTGACGTCGTGAGCATCAATTTCTACCTGACTATGGTGCCGAAGGCCGTGTTGAGTGATATTGACAAACCGGTGGTGATCGGCGAATTCCACTTTGGCGCCCTCGATCGCGGCATGTTCCACACGGGCCTTCAGGCGGTGGCCAACCAGGACGAACGCGGCACGGTCTATGGCCAATACATTAGAAGTATCGCCGAGCATCCGAATTTCGTGGGCTGCCACTGGTTCAAGTACACCGACCAGCCGCTCACCGGCCGGTCTCTCGATGGCGAAAACTACAGCGTCGGGCTTGTCTCCGGTGTCGATGTACCCCACGAGACGTTCCTCGAGTATGTCAAGAAGGCCCATACGGAGGCTTATCCGCACAGGGCGGAGAACTAAGCGGCACAGCGAACCATAAGCCGGGTGGCTCACCCGTGGACGATGAAAATGGGCTGAGCAAAACTCTCGGGACAGACCCCGGTTTGCTGCGCAAACCGTCGGGTCAGTCCCGGGTTTTGG
>CAZFOG010000571.1:0-2913 GCA_964520685.1 uncultured Nitrospiraceae bacterium
CTGTAACTGTCCAACTCCAGCGACTCCGGGTGTCCAACGGCAACGACATACTCAAACATAAGCGTACTCTATCGAATACCGGAAAGTATAAGCCTGAAACCTATTGATAAGACTCACTATTTTGGATGTTTTGCCTCGAGAATACCAGAATACCGAAAATTGCGGGTATAGAAATTGATTTTGAATACTGCCAAAGATATGTACACCGTCAAATGCGTTGTCTCTGAACGATTATATGATCACCCAACTAAGAGCTTGTTTGTTTTCTTCAGGTATTTTGCAGGAATCGGCCGAAGCAGCTTATAAGTGATGTTCATGGGACGACTACCTTCATGTTTTACATATTCAGCCAATCCCAGGAATGTGTACGGTGCAGTGCCTCCAATATCTGTCTTGAATTCGCGAATAAAGAGAAGCACCTTGCTTTGTCCTTTCCCATGCTGTGCATAGCGTCTTCCCGTTATTGAATCTGCAGACGTTGTGCTCTGGCTTTGCCAGTGGAACAGGGACTCATTGATGGAATAATCCTCATACATCGTTGTTGGTGAATAATCTTTGGATGATTTGTTCAACGTGATGAGGAAGACGTCGCACTTGATATCACCTAGCCATTTGACGCCTTCCCTGACAGTTGTCGGTTTCATAAAACCAAGCGCCAGGAACAACTGGTCACGTGAATAGGTGCAGTGTAAATCGAGCGGTGAATCAAATTCCAGATTGACTTTCTCATCAAGAAAATCAATGTGGTTGTAATTGTACTGCAGCAATTCCTTGAGTTCTGTCAGCATCACCGGGCTATTGGTAAGAGCAAGAAGATTCTTCCAGACATCATTTGCAGATAAGTCCTCGGCTGAAGATTGCCATATCGTATGGTAAAACATACGCAGCATGGCTGCTTCAACAGAGTCAAGCTTTGTAAAATCAATGCTGTCCAGATGATCCAGTAGATTGAGCAAGAAAATGATCCATCGGCGCGAATCAATAGCACAGATACGAGGAAACGCCTTGCTTATATCGTCCTCTGCAGATTCAGCAAAATCATCCTTGACTCCGGCTGAAACACAAAGGCGCGAGAAACTCCCTCTCTTGTATACAGTCTGTGCATCAAGGTGATAATGCTCAAGGAAGTTTGCCAAAGTCAGGGGCTTTCCGCTGTCATCAACAAAGTTTTTGATTCGGGACAGCAGGCCCGCAGTGAAATTGAAAGATGAACGGATATTATCAAGCACATAGTCTCGCGCTATTCGCTCCAGGTGAATATAGCAGCCCTTTGGCACGGAGATAAATCCGTTCTTGATTTCGCTTTGAACACTCTTTGCAGCATTATCAAGAAGAGCGGTAAACTTCTCTTCAAAATTGTACCTTTTGTTGGCTTGACCAATAAAATCAAGCACTGTAAGGCATTCTTTGTTCTCTGCAAGGCGCAGTCCACGTCCAAGCTGTTGCAGAAATATGGTAAGGCTTTCTGTTGGGCGCAGAAACATGACAGTGTTGACTTCAGGAATGTCAACACCTTCGTTATAAATATCGACAACAAACAGGAAACGCAATTCACCTGAAACGAGCCTTTTCTTTGCTGTGTTCCGCTCCTCATCCGGTGATAACCCTGTCAGATGCAAGGAAGGAATGCCGTGCTCATTAAAATAAATGGCCATAAACTCCGCATGGGCAATGGAGACACAAAATCCCAGGCCAATGACTTCATTCATGTCTGTGGAATACTTCAACAGTGTGTTGATGACGTGATTTGCCCTTTGTTTGGCTACTTCCCTGTTCAGGGTATAGACATTGGAGAGTTCTATCTTGTCATACCCCCCTCGAGCCCAGGTAAGGTCTGATAAATCAACAATGTCAGTGACCCCGAAATATTGAAATGGGCTCAACAGCTTTCTTTCAATTGCTTCAGGCAGCCTGATTTCTGCAGCAATCCGCTCATCAAAATACTCCGTCACGCTCAGCCCATCCATACGCTCAGGTGTGGCTGTCAGACCAAGTAATACCTTTGGATGATAATGATCCAACAGCTTTTTGTAACTGGGGGCAGCAGCATGATGGAATTCATCAACAACAATATAGTCATAGTAATCAGGTGATGTTTTCTCTGTCCATTCCTGTTTGTTGAATGTCTGAATCGACATAAACAGATGATCTATGTGCTCGGGTCTATATTCACCAACAAACAAATCCCCGAAATTGGCATCCCTGAGTACACCTCTGAAGCAACTGATGCTTTGCTTTAAGATCTCCTCCCGATGTGCGATAAACAACAAACGGCAGGCTTTGCCGCGGTTTTCTGACCTGAATCGCTTATAATCAAATGCAGAAACAACTGTTTTTCCTGTTCCCGTAGCAGCTACGATCAGGTTGCGGTATTGATTGCGGATTTTTCTCTCGGCATCCAGTTTATCAAGAATTTCCTGCTGGAAAGGATAGGGCTTGATGTCAAACAAATATGGCTGTTCACTGTTAGCGTCGAAATACTTTTCGGCTTTCAGCGCGCTGACAAGTCGTTCTCTGTGCTCGGGTGAATAAGTCTCAAAATCAGATGAATTCCAATAACTATCAAAGGTCGCCATAATTTTCTGCATGGTTTCAGGCAAATCTTTTGAGGTAACCTTTACATTCCATTCCAATCCGCTTGAAATGGCGACGTTGGATAAATTGGATGAGCCCACATAGGCGGTGGAGAACCCGCTGTTGCGGTAAAAGACGTAGGTCTTTGCGTGGAGTCTTGTCCTTTTGGTGTCATAGGATACTTTTAACTGAATATTGGGCAATTCGCTCAATTCTTCAATCGCTTTGATGTCCGTTGCGCCCATATAGGATGTTGTGATCACTCGCAATTGACCGCCGTTTTGCGTGAAATTCCTCAACTCCTCCATGATCAGGCGAAGCCCGCTCCATTTGATAAAT
>CAZFOG010000572.1:0-2874 GCA_964520685.1 uncultured Nitrospiraceae bacterium
TGCGAAGACCCCGGAACGGGGTCCAATTTGAATAGCCGCGGGCGAAGCCCGTGGAACGGAAACGAAAAAAACAGCCCGATCCCGAAGGGGTCGAACTGGTCCGGAGTCGTTTACGCACGGATCGAATTCACCGTCAACAAGCCGGCCGTTGGCAGGCCAGCCGCAAGCAGCACCAGGCCGCGGCTACGCTGCGGTGGGCGGCCCGTCTCGCGGCATTGGCGAGCCCAAGACGCGCTTACCATTGACGACTTACCCTGCATTCTCCAGAAGCCAGCCTCTTATCCGGCGACTTGGGATGTGAAGGCGGGTGGAAATGGAGCATGTCCGGGCGCATACTGGAGCAGGGGACAGGGCGTATAACTTGCGAGAGGAAGGGGAGGACCGGAAAATGGAGCGTCGCGAATTCCTTCAGTGCACACATCTTTGTGGAGCGGGACTTCTGGGACTGAGCAGCATCGCCGCCGCGCAGGGAGCTTCTGACGATAAGGAGACCGAACCAATGACGACACCGCTTGTCATCCGGCCGTATCAACTGCTGTGCACGGTCTGCTCCCTGGGCGTGGAAAGTGCAGACGGGGTCGACCAGTATCAACGGTGCCAGAAGATCCGGGAGGCTGTTCGCAGGAACCCGGATATCCCAATCACGCTTTCGTGCAGCGCGGGCGCGCTTTACAGTTATCAGGAGTCGGGTACGGCTGAGGACACGCCGGAGAGCGAAGAGTTTAACCGGAAACGCGACCTCGATGTGCTTCAGATTTTGAGCTTACCGCCCGGGATCACCCTGCCCGCCCGGGCGCTGTTCAAGACGTTGCTCATGGGGGTTTCGACGGTTTCTGGCCTGTGCGCCTATCACACGGTGACGGGCACGGCGTGGAAGGGGTGTCCCCTGGCGGACACCGGCAACTACGAGCGCGGCCACGAGAAAGGCATCGAAGCCCTTATTCCGCCACGCTCCGAGGAAGAAATGGCGAAAGAGAAAGAAGAGTCCCTGGAAGCGCTGTATGCGGCAGACGAGGTGACCGTCCGGCCGCACATTCTCGCGTGCGCGGTATGCCAGTACGGGGAGGGCCTTCGTCCGCCCTTCAAGGAAGACAATCTTCCCGAATTGATCGACCTGATGCTCAATACGAAGCCCGATATCCGGATCAAGCTGGTTCGCGGGGCGGACTGGATGATATGCGCTCCGTGTCCCGGCCGCATTCCCGAACTCAACGCCTGCTCGCACGTCTGGGGTTGTGGGGAACTGGACAGTCAGAAGCGCGACCTGGACCTGCTTCAGAAACTCGGCCTCGAATTTGGAAGCACGATGAAGGCCCGGGATTTCTATCGATTGCTTTTCGAGCGCATGACCACCACGCATGGTATCCCCGATGTCTGCATCAAATACAACGCGATGCCGTCGGTCTGGTGGGACGAATGCGCCGGGCACCTCTATACCGCCAATCCCCGCGCGAAGTACGAAAAAGGCAAGCGGGAACTCATGGAGAAGCTCAAGCTCGCGCAGACCCGTTCCGGGCAGCCTGCCCCGCGGGAACCGGGCGCGGATTCGTGAACATTCCATCTGCGATGTTGAAAGGAGAGGATGTGTCGGTCGTTTCTCGAGGGGGTGCGGGCTCGTGCATACAGGAAGCGCGGCCGTAGGGCGAGGGGGGACATGTTCTAAGCGCCGTCCGCGGTGCAACTACGTTTCCCCGTTTGGAAGTTGGGGAAGAAGAGCGCCGAGCTGGCGCTCGGTGATCCCAGGAGGGATGCAAAAAACCAGGGACAGCGCACCATGAGCCCGCGGCTCACCCGTAGACGATGAAAATGGGCTGGAGCAAAACCCTCGGGACAGACCCCGGTTTGCTGCGCAAACCGTCGGGTCAGTCCCGGGTTTTGGGAATTTTCGAGGCAGGCACATCATGCGATATGTTGAAACGTTTGATGACGGTCCCGGCGGATGGTATGGCTGGCTCAGCAATGCGGCCGGTCCGAAACCTCTCGAGATTCGCGACAGTGCGGCCATGAGCCGGAGCCCCTGGTGGATCGATTACAACCACGCGCCGCCGGGCGCGGGGTATCTGCACCTTCTCTACATGCTTAACACCCGCGGAAAGGCCGGCGAACATCATCGCGAGGTGGCGGGGGACAACCGTTTCATCGAGGGCGGCTTTCCGACGGATTTCCGCGGGGCGCGTATCACCCTGAGGCTCAAAGGCGAACTTGAGGCCCGGGGCTCGCAGCTGCTGCTGTTGTGCCAGGCCGTGCAGGAGGAAATCTGTTCGGGCTGGCTGCTTACCGGTCAACCCGTTCACGTCACGCACGATTGGAGCGAACAGACGGTCATCGCCGTTCCCGAGCCTGCCGATTGGACCTGCCTGGGTGCACGGCATGATCGCACTGACTTTTATGGGGAGATTCCCCTCGAGACAGTTCTGCACGATGTAAACACCGACATACTTTTAGTGCTTTTCCCTCTCGATATTGCGCCCATGGGGCCGCTTGCGGGCGAGCCGCACCGGCTGCGCCCGGAAAAGGACTACCCGGTCTGGCGCTCGCGGCTGCCCGAGGGCTACGTGTTGCTGGATGAAGTGCAAATCGAGTTTGCCTGAGACTTGTCCCCGTCATCACGGCGGACAGCGAGCGCACCGGTGAGACTGATTCAGGTGTCAGCGGTGGGGCTGGTCTGGTGGTGCTGGCGGGCATGGGAGGCTTCGGAGCCGCAGGTTATAGTGGCACAATACAAGTAAACCACGTACGTTCATCTCGCCCATGTTTCTGATGCCGTCTCAAGGGCACTGCGAATCCCCTCATACCGCTCCATCGGCACCCGCATCTTGCCCATGAGGGGGCGGCGGCCTTTGGCGCGGCCGTGGCAATCCGAGCCGCCGCTGA
>CAZFOG010000573.1:0-2874 GCA_964520685.1 uncultured Nitrospiraceae bacterium
TTGAATCCTGGGCGGAGATGATGGGAGATGAGGTACTGACGACCGCCCTTTTGGATCGGCTCTTGCATCATGCCAGGATCTTTAACCTGAAAGGAGAATCCTATCGCATTTCAAATCAAAAGAAAGGAGATTGATTATTTCCAGTTTCTCTGGTAGGAAAACTGTTTACCAGGCAGGAGGGATTTATCCTTACCATGTTAGTAGGAAATGTGTTTACCGAAGGAGTGGGATAAGTGCTTGACATTTACAAGGTGTCATCTCACTGGTACAGTACAGAACTACCAATCCCTGCTCGGCAAAATCCATGGCCAGCTGTAATCCCATCATGGTCTTTCCCTGGGAGGTGTAGCCGCCGATAACAATGGTCTCGCCATGGTCAACACCACCCAGATATTGATTCAGGATGGGAATACGAAATTTATAGGCAACACCTTCTGAAGAATGCTTCAGAGTTGCTAAGAATAAATCCTTCAATGTGGATTCATCTGCTCCTTTATCCGTGGATGGAACATCAAGAATTTTTTCTTTTAATTCATTAAACTTTATTTTCCCTTCTTTATATTGTTCAGCTAAAAAGTAGACTTCCCTTTCATTGGTCGTTCTTCTTAGGATGTTGCAGTAATCAATCACTTTATAAGTAACCGGGACACTCTCAATTAAAGTAGTAATATAAGATATGCCGCCGACATCTTCAATCTTATTATTCCGTTTCAGGTAATCCTGCATCGTGATAAGGTCAATGTTCTTGCCCTCTTTCAAAAGGGCTTTCATGGCACTAAAGAGAACCTGATGGCAGGTCTTATAAAAATCCTTGACCCGTAAGTGTTCAATTGCAGTATAGGCATCATCAGCATTTAGAAATACAGTTCCCAATATCGCCTGCTCTATCTCTATATTTTTTGGAATCACATCTAGATCTTTATTCATCACCTTAACCATGTCATCGAACCTTTTCCTGTATATTCTTCTTCATCCTCTTCCCTGCCATCCAATATGGTCAGGGAACCCGTACCATCAGACCTAACCTGTCTGTCATTCTTTGTTTTGTTTTTATCTCCTTGGGCATGCGGGACATAAACGGCATATTGTTTCATGTCCCCATCTTCCCAGATTTCGATTAAACCGTGGCGAATCAGGCTATTTAAGGCATAATAAAAACTTCTTTTAGAAATACCAGACCATTGATAATACTGCTTCACCTCATCGAGATTTCCGAGTGCATGAATATCTGTATAACGAGTATCCGGGTCATTAATCTTCCCCTTATTGCCCAAAACCGGATAGAGTGCTTTTTCGCTTGGGGTTAAATCAGCCCATCTTTTACTAAGAATCATCTCCGCTTTATAAATTGGGAAAAAGCTTTGCCTGTCTTCCTTTAAAGCCAAGTTGGTAAGAAAATAGGCATTGTGACGTCCTTCTTTTACCTTGGTAATCAGTCCTTTTTGAATCAAATCAATAATTCCTTCCCTAATTTTTCTTAAATCCTTATATCCAGACAACTTGGCTATGAGTTCTACTCCCGGCAGGGCTTTATGCCCTTTATTGGCATGAACACCCAAAACCGGCAATATTGCTTTGGCTGGCTGATTAAGGCTAGCCCAGATATAAGAATCTATCAGTTTTAAAGGTAAACGATAATGTTGTCTTTCGCTTATCACATTTCGCCCTTTCCTTGGCCTGGCAGGTGACTGGAATGAAAGGGCGATTAACTTTCCAACCACCCGCCAGGCTACAAGCGGTGGCCCTCCGCTATCTGTCATGTAATTTGTATATCATTGACTGCACACTACCCATCCATTGATTTATCGCTAAAAAATCCTTCAGTCCCTTTCATCTGAATGACCTTTCTTCTTGTTTTCTTTCATATTTTCCATCATTAAAAAATCAAATAAACCAAGCATACCATAGTTATTTCCTAGCTCTATCCATTTTTGTATTTCACCAAACGTATGAGGAATATTCGGCCAATCTTTTTCAAAGGGAATCTTGGAATTCCGTTGAAGTTTAACCAATCTTACATTCTCTGATTGAAGCTTTTTTGGTATGGTTTTCATTTTTTTCTTCATTTCCATATACCTACATCCTAAACAACTTATTGAATGTTAAAAACAATGGTCTTCAGGTCTTGTAGTGCGTTTTTAAAATCGGTTATATTGACAGAGC
This sequence comes from uncultured Nitrospiraceae bacterium, assembly GCA_964520685.1. Classification (GTDB taxonomy): domain Bacteria; phylum Hydrogenedentota; class Hydrogenedentia; order Hydrogenedentales; family SLHB01; genus UBA2224. Next base: position 2,164 of record CAZFOG010000573.1, read on the forward strand.
CATTGTTAAAATATTCCTGGATTAGTTTCTTTCTATCTTTATGGTCCTCAAAAACAAAATGGATTTTTCTATGATCACCTCTGTTCTGGTCAATTAATTTCATTCCCCTTGCCTTTAGGAAGGCAGATAAGTATAAGTCACTGGTTACAAATGAGTTTTCTACTGTAGTGTTTCTCATTTTCTCCATCTCCTTCTTTTTTGATATTTTCATTAATATGCTTGCGGACAATTATTTTAGCTAGAATGCGAAGTCCTTCCTTAATGTGTTTTTCTTTAGATTGATTTTTTATACATATATTTTTCATCTTCAGTTTCCATGATAAGGAATAAATCATCAAATCCATGCTCAGGGAGATTTTTCATAATCTTTTCCCGGATGTGTGGCGAAGGATTTCGTGAGCCGTCCATTAGCTGTGACATATACCCACTGCTTATTTCTAATTTATGGGCAAACCAATTTTGTGATTTGTTTTTCCTTATTAATATTTTTTTAATTTCTTTACTTCGTAAAAATACTTTCATATTTACCTGTTCTATATATTGTTAGTAATAACACCTTGCATTACATATTATCACTTATGAAAAATAATGTCAATTTATTGTTAGTAAATATCACTTGCAATATTTAGCTTTATATGTTATTATAATTTTGTATTGGAGGAGGTAACAATAATGGGTATAAAAAAGAAAACTAAACAAATATTTCTACTG
>CAZFOG010000574.1:0-2872 GCA_964520685.1 uncultured Nitrospiraceae bacterium
CACCTGCAGGATCAGCGCCGGCAATGTGCCTTTGAGATTCACAACGGCCCCTTCGCTGCGAGGGACCGAGGGCCGGTCCCTGTCTGTTACCGCCTCGTGTTGTAAATATACCTCGGAATCATAGGTATGCGCAAGAGATTCTTGCCCGGGCGGGGAACGGGGCGCAACCATGCGCACGCATGGCTGCGGCACCTTGAGAGCTAGGCCTGGGTATCCGTCTCAGTGGTCGGTTTTTCAGACGCGCGCTCGCCATCTACAATCCCAACACCGCGTTGATGATGAGCTGCACATCGACGGCATTGTGTTTGCCGTCGTTGTTCAGGTCGGTGTGGGCGTAATTGAAGATGCCCAGGGCCGCATTGATGACCAGTTGCACGTCGACGGCGTTCAGCAGCGTGTCGCTGTTGGCGTCGCCGGTTACCCCTCTGTCGAGATAGGTGCCAACGCCCTTCAGGGTGATCGTCTTTTGCGGCGGATTCGTCATGCCGCAATACACGGTCAGGGTCGTCTCGAACTCCCCCGTGCAGGTCGGGTCGAACTTCACGTGCACCGTGTGGCTGTGGCCGGGTTCAATCACCGGCGAGAGGGTCTTGGCGGGTTCGACGAACGAGAAGTTCTTCGTGTCCGCGAGCGTCATGGTGCTGATGTTCAGCGTCTCATTGCCCGCATTCCACACCGTCACCGGGCAAATCATGGCGCCCCAGGTTGCCTTGGTCTCCCCGAAATCGTGTTCCACCGGCGTCACGCCTATCAAGTAGATGTCTTCCGCCGGCATGGGGAAGAGGGTCTCGTACATCGGAACCGCGCGATTGGACAGCGTGTTCAGGCAGTCCAGTTTCAGACCGAACTCGAGCGCCCGTGTTACGATTTGCAGGCTGTCCAGCACGTTCACGAAATCGTCAACTTCTTCCGACGTGTCCTCGAGCGGCGGGTACACGTTTGCAAAGAAGGCAAGGGGAACGTTCACGGCTTCGAGAGCCGACCCCAGCCCTTCAAGAGCCTCTGCCCAGTTGTCAATGTCGTTCTGCAGACTCAATGCGTTCCACGCCACGTCCTGAACCGGCGCGACCACGTCGCCGCGAAAACTCCAAAAGTCGGAGTGCATCGCGTTCTCATAGTCATCGCGGTCGACGCCCTCCGGGATATAGGCCTGCGCGCGGTACAAGGTCTGATAGAGTCCCGACTTAACGTTGTCCGCGTAGTAGTCTTTCAACACCACGTTGTACAGGGCGTGCCGCACAAGAATCTTCACCACGGCGTCACTGTCGATGTCGTATTTGAGCGAACCGGCTTCTACCTCAGGGATGGCCTGCAATGCCAGGTCTCTTGTCATGCCTATCAGGAAATCGCGAAACGTACTCGGCGGCAATTGCGCCTGGATCTTCTCGAAAAGGCTTTCAACCGCGGCAACTACTTCCGCCCGGGAATCGGTGCCGCCCTTGAGCACATGAGTGCCAATATCCTGGGAAAACTGCATGAGGGCCTCATCAAAACTGTCGAATTCCCCCTCGCTGACCATCGCTTCGAGCAGGGCATGTACCAGGCCTTCCACGGCCTGTTCCATGGGATCATTCACATCAAGGTCTTCGAACATCGTATCCACGATGTTCTCGGCCAGTGTGTCGATAATCTCTTTCTTGGCAAGATGCAACGCCAGGTCCCGGGCGGCTTCCATCACCGGTGTCCAGTCCTCGAATTTCGCATCCAGGCAGGTATTCATCATCGCGGTTATCAACGGTTTGTAGGGTCCCGCCGGAATCTGTTCGTTTACCAGCGTCTTGAGGTCGGTTATCAACTCCGTTTGCGCATACTCGATAAGCGCGTCCAACGCTGCCTCAAGAAGCTCACGGTTCGCCGTAAACTCACCGTGTGTTATCAAGATGTCCACGATGGTGGCCAGAATCTCGATCACCGCGTCTTCCCAATTGGCCTTGACGGAGTCGTGCAGGTCTTCGGTCTCCTGGATGATCGCGATGAAGTCCATCAGAATCTTGTGGAAATCCTCGATGGCCCCTTCCGTTTGCAGGTGGGCGTACTCGGTGATGGCGGCATAGCCCGACAGGGCAATTTCGAAGCGCTTGATCTGAACCAGTTCCGCCCATGTCACGCCATCGGCCGCAAGCGCATCCAGCCAGGCGTTCGCATCGTCCGCAAAGTCCTGAAACGGGTCGCCCGGCGACCGCCAATCGGCCAAATCCTTGAGGAGTCCCCGAGTCCGTGCCAGATCGGCCTCTTTGTCGATCGTTGTCATCACGGCGTCGATTGTGATGGGCGACGCGAAAATCTCGACACGTGCGCAGTCCATGCCCCGCAGGCTGTCATACGAATAGCTGTGCCCGCCGTCAGTAACGGAAAGCAGGTAGTAGCCGATCGGTACATCGGGAAGAAGAATCTGTCCGTCCGTGGGCGTGAGTTGATAGAAATAATAGTCCATGGGCCGGTCAATCATCAGCGGTTCCAGATACGACCACGAATCGTCCTGCGGGTTCCCGTGTTCGTCGTTCACGGTGATCGTCACCGGCGTGCGAATCTTCTGCGCCGGGTACGTGCAAAACGTGCTGCGCGTGGCCTTCGTACCCGGTACCGTGACCGAGATATCGGCGCGGTACACAACGTCTTCCGGGGTGCCGGGCACGTCGTGCCATTCCAAACCGCTCTCCCACGACACGACGTAAACGGATTCGAGAATCGGGAGGGGACTCAGAAAGAGCGAGCCGGGGGAGACGCGTTGCCGTATAGCTGCTTGGAGGTTCTCCTGTACGAACGGCCAGCCCAGGCTTACGGCCAAGGGTCTGCCGAGCGCGTCGTCCTTTTTCGCAAGAGCTTCGAAACCGCTCTCGTTGATGCCTGCCCGCGGATTGATGTCCGGGTC
>CAZFOG010000575.1:0-2855 GCA_964520685.1 uncultured Nitrospiraceae bacterium
AGCGGGTGGCTGTTAACCACTAGGTCACAGGTTCGAGTCCTGTCCGCGGAGCCAGCTTAGTCACGGCCACCCCTCAGTGGGTGGCCGTCTGTGTTTTGGGTGATGAGAGCATGCCCTTCTACGTTTACGATCTGAGGTCAGAGAGCACGGGGAAGACCTATGTGGGGCAGACGGATAACCTCGAGCGACGCGTCGCACAGCGCAATCATCCAGAGTGTAGACGTACGCTTTACGCCAAGCGCAACAAGGGCCCGTGGGGGCTTATTCACAGCGAGGAGTTTTCAACACGCGCGGAGGCCTTGCGCAGAGAGCGGCAATCATTGCAATAGCGATAGCTTTCGCCCTTCCCTGTTTCGAGGGTCATGTTGGCGCCGCAACGGCCACATTTCACCAGTCCGGCTAGAAGCACGGACCCACACGGACCCACACGGACTGACACGGACTGACACGGACTGACTTAGCGCAGCATAGCCGCAACTGATTCTCCGGAACCGGAATCCTCCCCCCGAACGCCTTCCGGCGTTCGCCCCACTCCGAAGGGGGAGATAAGACATTGGAGTCAAGTAGTTTATGGCCCTCTTCTGCCAGAAATCTTTGCAGCTTGCACGTTTTTTAGAAGATAGTAGTACGGCCTGACACGGACCAGGAAAGCCGAAGAGCTCGCCCTTGCGCATGTCGAGAGTGACCTACTCGACGGCCGGCGCATCGCCATATTTCTTCGCCAAGGCCCAGGCATCAATGACCGGAGCCGGATTTTCGTCCCTGTTAACGCTTTTTGGGTGCTTTGTGCGGGGTGCGAACATTCAGGCCATGCGAGGTAAATGTGCCCACCAGGTTTGTGGTTGCCTTGAGAAGGCGCGGGAGTGTTCGTTGTCCCAGGTCGATGATGTTTCCGCCCTGCATGAAGATGAGGCTATTCGTGGCGGCAATCACCTGAAACCGTTTGGCCATTTTCACCAAACCCTGATAGATGCTGCTGCTGTTCGCATAGTCTTGGCCGGTTTCCGGACTGTCTATGAGCACGATGGTTTCGGACGCATGACACTGGCTTCTCAGGCTGTCCATTACGCCTTGTCCGTGAGACTGAAACATGGCCCGAATTCCCTGAATCATGGCATCCCGTGAGGAGAATGATCCGCCGGCGAGGGGATTCAGCGTTTCAGTGGTGACATACTTGATATCGTCATTGTCGGATGTGTTTTCGACCACGCACATCGAGCAGGTGGCGAGAGCCTTCAATACCGTTGATTTGCCCGAGCCATTGGGCCCGATTATGGCGTTGTACCCGGGCTTGAAATACAGGCGCGGATTGTCCAGATCAAGTTTGCGCACTTTACTCGAATGGTTAATACAAAGTCTGACGGAGACAATCATGTCGACATCCCTTTTGCGTTCTGTCCGTCTTTTGTGGGGTCCTCAGCGTTCTTTTTCAAGAGCAGAGCCCGGAAACCGGCATCCTGGATACGGGGTGCGCCGATTTTCGGCCCCGTCCCGGGCGTTTGGCCCGGATGGCCAAACAGGGTACCAGCACTATTGCACAAGACAAAACCCGCGCGTTGAACCATGCCCAGGGTTTCCTCCGTGGTGCGGAATCGGGCGTAGCGGTAGAGGGCGTTTCCCGCTCGCTGGGTATGGTGCGGGGTCCATTATCATTTGCCGTCGCAACGAGGGGCAAATCGCACAGACGCGGAGCTGTGTCATTCCTTTGCGAAGTTGTCGAAATACCCCTGGATATGGACGACGGGGGTGCCTTTGTCGCCGCTTCCGGAGGTGAGGTCACACAGAGAACCGATGAGGTCGGTGAGGCGCCGGGGCGTGGTTCCCTGGGCTTCCATGGTTCCGATCAGGTCCTCCTTTTTCTCACGGATTTGTTTTGCAATAGCTTCTTGCAGCGCTTCGCCGTCGAGGCCGGCGAACTGATTATCGGCCAGGTATTTGATCTTGAGTTCGTTGGGGGTGCCGTTTAATCCGGAAGTGAATGCCGGCGAAACCACTGGATCGGCAAGTTCCCAGATTTTCCCGACGGGGTCCTTGAAAGCGCCGTCACCATAGACCATGACTTCGACGGTCTTCCCGGTTCTTGCTTTCAGCAGTTGCTGGATGCGGTCAACGACCGGCTGGCAGTCACGGGGAAAGAGTTTGACAGTCTCTTCGGTGGCTTTGTTCGAACCGAGCAATCCGTATTCGGGGTGGTATCCGCTCCCGTTGACGGGAGAGGCGAGGATTTCGTCGAGGCCGTGGACGATTTCGGCGCCCGCAGCGAGCAGGAGCCGTTTGGTACGTTCGCGGGTATGGATATCGCAGGCCAGCACGTTTCGGGTATGGGCCAGAATGGTCTCGGGCCGATTGGAGAAGAGAATGGTGCAGGCGGCCCCCTCGGATTCCACAATCAGGCGGTAATACGCGACGTAATCGACGCCGGTGAAGGGATGAATATAACAGCCGAAGAGCTTGCGGAACTGGTCTTCGGTAAGGAGATCGGTCCAGGGATCGATGCCGTGCTTATCGAGCCAGTCCTGCTCCATCAATTGGTTTCCCACTTCGTCGGCGGGGTAGCTGAGTTGCAGGATGATGTGTTTCGTGCTGCGTGCCATGCCCTTGAGGAGGATGGCGTAGCGGTTTCGGCTGAGTATGGGAAACACGATTCCCAGAGACTCGCCACCGAATTTGGTTTTCAGGTCGGTGGCGATGGCGTCCACTGTCGCATAGTTACCCTGTGCCCGCGCGACGATAGACTCGGTAATCCCCACCACGTCCCTGTCACGGATGGAAAAGCCTTCCGTTTCAGAGGCTTTCAGGAGGCTCTCCACAACCACTTCTTCGATGGGGTCGCCTTTGCGCACGATCGGCGTGCG
>CAZFOG010000576.1:0-2854 GCA_964520685.1 uncultured Nitrospiraceae bacterium
TGATTCACGGGCGAGAAAGAAAACCCGCCTTCCGCTGTCCGGCGGCGGAAGGCTGCCGGTTCTACCCACGCCCGCCGGTTCCTGGGAGTGCCGAGGGTCAGCTCGGTATTCTCTGTATATGCCTCTGCAATCGCTTAACTTACAGTACCCTCCGGGTCCGGGCTCCCTGCGCGGCTCTCGCACGAGTCGTATCCGCGGCCAGGCCTGACACTGCCCCGAGTGGCTGACCCCGTAGTGGCGAGACGCACTGGAAACAAGCCACCGGGGCGATTGCAGGGACTTTTCAGGATATGGCAGCCTTTATGGGGATTGACAGTATCCGGCGTATCGGCTAAACTTGATACAGGAGACCGGTTTCCCTGGAGCGGAATCGGATGCGGCGGCAAACGTATTAACGTCTAAGGGAGGTTGCTATGAAAAGAAAAGGCTTTACGCTGATCGAGCTGCTGGTAGTCATTGCCATCATCGGAATCCTGGCTGCCATACTGCTGCCAGCGCTCGCCCGCGCACGCGAAGCGGCACGCCGCGCAAGCTGCGCCAATAACCTCAAACAATTTGGTCTTGTGTGCAAGATGTATGCGAACGAGTCGAAGGGGGAGAAGTGGCCGCCGAGCAGAATATGGGAGTGCCATCAAGATGACATGTCGGAACCTGATGGGACCGATTTCAATGTCGACGGCTTTACCGTTTATCCCGAGTATCTTACGGATCCGGGAATCCTGATCTGCCCTTCGGCTGAGAATGCGGGCGACGTTGAAGAGGTTTTTGACGATGTGAGTGCGACCACGCCGTTCGTGGTGGTCGATAGGGCAGGTACGACCGTGGTTCCTCCAGCGGGTGCGGAGAGGGAGTTTTTCCCATGCGAGATTCGCAGCGGGAACTGCAGTTACATTTACATGCCTCATTGCCTCGTCGTGCCCGGCCTTACGGACCAGGACATGAGTTGGGCAACGCAGGTGTCGGGTTGGACGGATTTCATGGACGGCATGGCCGCGAATATGCCCGATTTGCTTGGACTCTTCATGACCTATGTGACGGTACAGGGTGATGACCCGTTTGGCTTCGATGAGGATGTTGACGCCGGCACAATGACGGTATACCGGCTGCGCGAGGGCATAGAACGGTTCCTGATTACGGACATTAATAATCCCGCGGGTTCCGCGCAAGCCCAAAGCGAGATCTTCGTCACCCTTGACGAATTTGACAGCGTCGATATGGGCGCGTTCAACCATATTCCCGGCGGCTGCAACGTGTTGTATATGGATGGCCACGTGGAGTTCATCCGTTATCCGGGCGAATGGCCCGTTTCGGGCGTCATGGCCTGGATCATGGCGGCGGGTGACTTTATGTAATCGTTTGGAATGCCGCTCTGCTCCACTTCCCCCGGAACCCGATACAGGGTTCCGGGGGTTCATTTGTGGCACTCGGAACGCGACGGCGTTGAGGCGGCATGCGCATCTTGCATGATTGATTCAGAAATGGACGGTATGGACGAGATGGACCGAGACCGGCAATACGCCTAGCTGCGGCGGGCTCTGGTTGTCTTGCGCAACGCGCTCTCCGCGCCACTTTGTCATCCACCGGCGCTTTCGTGGTATCATTATTTCTCCCATAGGCATGTACCGCAGAGTTGTCCCTTCATGAGGTTTCCGCAGTGAAAAAGCGCATTCTATTCTGGTCCGGCTTCGGCTTCGTGTGCGTCATCGCCCTTCTGCTGGTAATGAAGGCGCGGTGGGACGCAGCCTACTTCGACGGATATGACCCGGCCCTTCCCCTGGAGGCGCATGAGGAACCGCCGACGCTCGAGCCGGACTACGGCCGAATCGCCTTTTCATTCCAGGGCGTCGAGGGCGAGGATCGGGTGCCGGGCGTGCTCGTGACGCCGCGCTCGTGGAAGAACCCGTATCCCTGCATTATCTTTTTGCACGGCATTGGCCAAAAGAAGGAATTCATCGACGAGATCGCCCCCTTTTTCACGAAGGCCGGGTTCGCTCTCGTCTCGTTTGACCAATACACCCGCGGAGAACGGCGTTTGCCCGATGATGCCGGGCCTGTGGAGGACGGGCTGGCGCTGCGGCGGCGCGGCGCGCTGACCGTGCTCGAGACGCGGCGCCTCGTCGATTACCTCGTGACGCGTGAGGACATCGCCGCGCACCGGCTCTACCTGGTCGGAGCGAGTTTTGGCGCCATTACCGGTTCCACGGCATTTGCGTTCGAGCCGCGCCTTCAGGCAGCCGCCCTGGTGTACGGGGGAGGCAACCTGCGCCTGCTGCTCGACAGTGAACAGGCGCGCAACGAAATCGGGATTTGGGTGACGCCCCTGACGCATGTCATGGCGTTCCTGCTGGCGCCCGCCGACCCCATCCGCTACATCGCTCGTGCGGCGCCCCGGCCGCTCTTGTTCCAGAACGGCACGCGTGACTCACTCGTGCCTCCCGCGAGCGGCCAGGCTCTGTTCGAGGCGGCCCGCGAACCCAGGGAGATCATCTGGTACGACAGCGATCACATCGGGTTTGATGAGGAACACGTCACGGTTGTGCTGGACGATGCCATTGAATGGCTCCGCAAGCATGACCTCGAAATCCGCAAGGGGGTCGAGGGTCTGTCGCACGCCACGTGACGGGGGGGCCCCGAGGCTCTGCGCACTGGGGGCCGGTATGCTCATTTGCATGGGGCTGTTTGACTTAGGTTTCGCGAATATGGCATACTCCGGCCTTGAATATCGGGTGAAATGTCTGAAAGACATGCCTCAAGGCTGGGCTGTCGCCTTCGGGGTGGCGCGTACGAATTGCCACTGGGAAAACCCCTCCTGCGAGTGCGCCCTGTATGAACACACCGAAGCCATTTGCCGATG
>CAZFOG010000577.1:0-2853 GCA_964520685.1 uncultured Nitrospiraceae bacterium
GGAGCCGTCAGCTCCTCTTCGCTCCGGCTGCGCACCTCGTTGCCCGAAGCAAAAAGCTCCGGGGCCTTGGTCAGCAGCTGCTTCTTCCAGCTCGAAATCTGGTTCGGATGAACCTTGTATTCTGCTGATAGAGCAGCAAGAGTCTTCACCCCCTTGACCGCATCCAGCGCAACCTGAGCCTTGAACTTCTCCGTAAATCTTCTGCGTTGTTTTCCCATGTCCATGCGTCCTTTCCTACCATTTCAAGGACGCAAATTCCACTTAAGCCGGTGGTCCTAAAATCGGGGGTAACCGCACCCTCCACGTGCTTGTCTGGCCCTTTGGTACAGTCTAGCGCAATCACACATCCATTTCCCGCTGGAGCGTTATCTAATGGATGGATACCGGTATATACTGTCACACCAAATGGATGGACATGAAACAACCCCGCGAAACCGCTCGGCGTGCGGCCCGGTTGGCATCATAGCCATTGCGGGACCCTCGTGCTCCGGGAAATCCACCCTTGTGGGCGCTTTGGAGAGCCATTGGGGACTGAACAAGGTGGCCAGCTTGCCCCTGGATGCTTACTATCGCGATCACTCGGAATTGCCGATGTCCGAGCGCGTGCACCGCAATTTTGATTCGCCGGATGCCATCGACTGGTCCCTTCTCAGGGCCCACCTTGCCGACGTGAAGACTGGAAAGACTGTGAAGCGGCCGGTCTACGACTTCGCCGCTCATACGCGTACAGCACGGCACGTTCTGCTGGAATCGCGGCCCATTCTCATCGTTGAAGGGATCTTCGCTCTGTGGTCGAAGGCGATACGTGACCTCGCCGCTGTCCGGGTCTACATGGAATTGCCACCCGAGGAAAGTCTTGCGCGCCGCATTCTGCGTGACGGCGCGGAGCGTGGAAGGACCGAGACGCAGGTGCGGGAGCAATTCGCACGTTTCGTCCAGCCGATGGCGGAGCGGTTTGTCATTCCGACGAGACGCTTCGCCGATGTGGTGGTACGGGGCGATCACCCTGTGGAGGAGTCGGCACAGCGCGTTATACGTCTCTGGGAAGATGCACAGCCATCGGGCTAGGCGGAGAATCGGTGCGCATGGAATCACGCAGACCGTGTTATCTCGATTTACAGGAGAAGGGCGAGCTTCGAAAACGCGCGGAACTGGCCCGTGAACTCCTGCGGGATTGCGCCGTTTGCCCGCATGCATGCCGCGTCGACCGGCTTGCCGGCGAGACGGGTTGGTGCAATACGGGAGCCAGGGCGCGGGTGTGCAGCGCCAACGCACACTTCGGAGAAGAGCCCCCGCTTGTCGGAAGGTACGGCTCCGGCACCATCTTCTTCTCCTGGTGCAACCTTCGATGCGTGTTCTGCCAGAACGCGGAACTCAGTGCTCACGGGATAGGCCAGGAACTCGGTGCGGAAGAACTCGCCCAGCTCATGCTGGACCTGCAGGCGCAGCGTTGTCACAACATCAACTTCGTTTCGCCGTCCCATGTCGTCCCCCAGATTCTCGAGGCGGTTCACGTTGCCGCAGAACGCGGGCTGCGCATTCCCCTCGTGTACAACACGGGCGGCTACGATCGCGTCGAGACGCTGCAGTTGCTCGATGGCGTATTCGACATCTACATGCCCGACATGAAATACGCCGACGGGATAACCGCGGAGCGCCTGTCCGGAGTCGGCGATTACCCTGCTGTCAACCGGGCCGCGGTACGTGAGATGCACCGTCAGGTGGGCGATCTTGCCGTCGATGCCCTGGGTGTGGCGACGCGCGGCATGCTGGTCCGCCATCTGGTGCTGCCGGAAGATCTGGCCGGGACGGAGTCCATCATGGCGTTTCTCGCGGCGGAAATATCCCCCGATACGTACGTGAACGTGATGGCCCAATACCACCCCTGCCACCACGCGGACGCCCTGCCACCCCTGGACCGGCGGATTACCGCCGAGGAATACGAGCGAGCCGCGGCGATTGCGCGAAAGGCCGGTCTGCACCGTTTTGCGCGCTGAAAAATATACGGAGTGCGGAGGTCGCCTCCCTGCATGGGCGTGCATACGAAGTCCAGCGTCGCCCACTCACACATAGATAACCCCGCTGCGCGAAGCAGCGGGGTTATCTCCTCCCCATCACTCATCAAGTGAGCGCAATCACCCTCCCCCGAACACCAGTGCATCGCTGGGCTCTGCAGAGACATGGCCCGCTTTGTCCTCGGCTTGGAGGAAGAAGAAGTATGCGTCATCGCCGGTTACCTGGTTGAAGGTAAACGAACCATCCGGCGTTGTGCTGCGTTGACCGGTATCGGTCCATGCGCCCGCGTAGCCTTTCTTGTACCACAGACGCACTTCCTTGAGCCCGCTTCCGGCATCGCTGGCGCCGGTGTAGGTAATAAGGATGGGCGCCTGGCGCGAATACTCCGGTGACGCCATGCTGCCCGGATTCGGCAGGGTAGTGTCATAAACGGTTTGCGTGTCCCCGTCGCCATAGGGCGGTTCCGGCGTCAGGTCGCCGTTGTTGTTTTCGGCCTGGGTCGCGAAGTAATAGGTATCGTCGCCCGAAACCGCCGAGAAAGAGAAACTTCCGGATTCGCCCGTGGACGTAATTCCCGGGTTGATCCATGTGCCCGTCGCGCCTTTCTTGTACCAGAGGCGCACCAGCTTGATGCCGCTCGCGGCATCCATGGCGCCCGAATAGGTAACGACGATGGGCGTGGATATGGCGTATGCCGGCGAAGCGGCCGTGCCAGGATTGAATTGCGTGTTGTACACGGTGCTCGAGGCGCCTCCGCCGGAGGGTACGGCCGTCAAATTGCCCGCGTTGTCCTCAGCACGTAGAGCGAAGTAATACGTATCGTCGCCGGTCATGCCA
>CAZFOG010000578.1:0-2853 GCA_964520685.1 uncultured Nitrospiraceae bacterium
TGCACGCATCTCCCTGGCAGTAGCCCGAAGCATCCTCCACACATGAATCCCCTTCACACGCACCCGACGTGTCCTGCGAGCAACCGTCTTGTGTGCAACCTTGGGAGCTGTCCACGGAGCATTCGTCGCTCGAGCAGGCCCCGGAATGGTCCTCGTCACATAGGTCACCCACGCAAGAGCCGGACGCATCCGCGCCGCAGTCGTCGGTCAGGCATGCGGCCGAAATGTCCGACTCGCACGTATCCGGAGCGCACGAGCCTGACGTGTCCGAGAGGCACTCATCCCCCTCACAGGCCCCGGACTCATCCGTGTTGCACCAATCGTCGACACACCCGCCGCTGCTGTCCAGAATACAGGCGTCTCCCGAGCAGGTGTCGACATCGCAGACAACCACGTCCTCCGGCGGGCACGGACCATAGCGGTACTGGTCCGTCTCGCAGTAGTCGTTGTCGCAGCCGCCGGACGCGTCCGATGTGCACGTGTCGCGCGTCGTACAGGTGCCCGAAAGATCAGTGCCACAAGACATGTCGGCCGTGCATGTGTCTGCGGGGCACACCGGACTCTCCGCCCGGCACAGATCGGATCCGCCGGGAGCTCCCTTCTGGTCCGGGTGCTGCGCTTGAACCGGGATATCTTTCTCTCCCCCGAGCGCGGCGGCCAAGGCGTTCACACGCTTCAGGGCCGGGCCGTCCGCGCGCGCCGTCCAACCGGGCACGAACAGCACGAGCAGCCCCTCAATACTCCGCGCAAGAAACCGCCTTCGTTGCATGATTCCGTTACTCCTCAGCCTTTCAGAAGGTCGCCATACAGCCTGCCCAGCGCGCTGCCGGCGCCTGAACCGGTTGACACCGCCTTGGCGGATTGCTGTGATGCCCTGTCCACCCCGCACACATCCTTTGACGCACAGTAGTCGCCCCGATCAATCCGGCAGATGTCTGTGCCGCATCCGCCGCTATAGTCTTCGGCGCAGTGGTCGCGCGCACATTCTCCCGACGCATCGCCGGTACAGGTGTCGCTCACGTAGCATGCACCCGAGCGGTCGGAGCCGCAAAGGTCGGACGGCCCGCCGCTTTGAGAGAGATCCTCGCTGCAACGGTCCGTTGTGCAGCTCCCCGATTTGTCGGTGACACACTGATCATTGCCACAGAAACCTGACTTGTCCTGGGCACAGGCGTCCGAATCGCACTCGGCGGACTTATCCGAAATGCATGTGTCTTCCTGGCATTGCCCCGATGAGTCAAACAAGCACGTGTCGGATGTGCAGCCGCCGGAACTGTCGGACCCGCACTCATCCGCAAGACACGCACCGGACTTGTCGGACAAGCAGGCGTCTTCTTCGCATCCCGAGGACTTGTCCTCCTGGCACAGGTCGCCCGTGCACTCTCCCGACTTGTCCGCAATGCAGTCATCGACGGCGCACAGGGCGGATTTGTCCACGTTGCACCAGTCATCGGTACACGAAGCCGCCTTGTCTTCCGCGCAGGTGTCGTTGGTGCACGTATCCTCGGTGCAGGTTGTGACGGTCTCGGGAGGGCATTCGCTCACGATGTAATGGTCGGTGTCGCAGTAGTCGTTAGTGCACGGGCCCGAACCGTCCAACGCACACGTATCGCGCGTGGTGCAGGCTCCCGAGGCATCCGTTCCACAGGAGAAATCGTCCGCGCAGGCATCCGATGCGCAGACAGGATACTCCTCCTTGCAGATATCAAATTCGCAGGGGCATTCATCGCTTTCGCAGGGACAGAGATCATCTTCACAAGGGCACTCGTATTCATCATAGGGGCAGAGTTCCTCGATGCAGGGTTCCCCTCCATCCCCCTTCTCCTCTCCGAGTGCCGACGCCAGCGTGTTCACGCGCTTGAGAGGGATTGCGTCGGCGGAAAGTGAACGGCCTGAAAGGAAAACGGCAACAGCCCGCCCCAATTGAACGAGAAAACTACGGCGATACACCGTCCCCTCTCCACACTTCGATCCCTTCCTTGGAGCACCACCACCTTCGCTTGGTTGCCACTCTCTTTGCGAGGAAGGAACTGTTCCGCAGCCAACCACTCTAGGCCTTCAAATAGGATAGCGTAACATCCTCAAAAATGCCATCAATGATTTGCCGATCCGTGACGCTCAAGATGGTGTTCACGGCCATGGCCAGCTCGATTTGGCGGCGAATAAGCCTGCATGAATGCGCCTCGTCGGGTTGTTCGAGCCCGCCATGGGCGTCGTAGGCGTGGCGCCAGCACCCTCCACCACATAAGTATCTGGCCCAGCAAGACTTACACCCTGGCCGCGAGTCCACGTGAAGCGTCCGGAAGGGGGCCCTTTTCGTATCATCGATACCCTCGTCGAGCGAGCCGAGCCGGAAGTCTTCGCAGCCCGCAAACCGGTGGCACGGATAGAATGCCCCTTCACTCGTCAAGGTAACCAGGCCCCGCCCCGCGCCGCAGAAGAAATGCCGCTTCTCCTGCACCACGCGTGTGCCGCGGACGTGCCGGACCAGCGAGTGGTAGTTAAAATAGTGCCCGGCCTTGATTTGGTCGACGAAAAACGCCGCCACTTCCTCTTCCTGCCGGATCAGCTTCGCCACATCACGCCGAGTAAGTGCCCCGTATGCGCTGTCGCCGAGGGCAGGCTCTATGTGTACCGAGCTGAAGCCCAAATCGACCAGGTGCTTCAATACGCCCAGATTGTCCAGACCGTTATGGGCGGCCGTCGCCCGGGCCGGAAGATGGCCGACACCGGCCTTCCGTAATGCCTGCATCCCTTCAATAACCGTCTCGTAGCTGGATGCGCCTCCCGGGAAGGGGCGGTTTGAGTCCTGAATCCTGGCCGGCCCGTCAATGCTGATCTGGACGCCGATCC
>CAZFOG010000579.1:0-2838 GCA_964520685.1 uncultured Nitrospiraceae bacterium
ACAGAGAAACGGCAATTCTTTACGCTAGCTGCTCTACTTGCAGCCCACGCTGCAAATCGATGTTTATGTTCAATTATAGAATAATTCATTCAATTTTTTTATACTCTAACGACACGTTCAGCTGCGCTGCGACTGCCAGCAACGGCATATTAGAATAACAAAACGGACTTTCAGTGCCCAGCTTCAACCGCCAACCTTGTGGAGCAGCGTCATGCTGCAACGGATGTTCAAGTAAGCCGCTACGCGGCAGTTTTAACCTCGCACGAAATTCCTCACACCGGTTAGTTGCAGAACCCTCAAATTTCAAATAAAATCTCCATATCTATATTTAAATAATACAACAAAAGGAGATTTTATTATGAACGATTATTATCAACACTCCATGAGAGCTCTGCAACTAGCCGGTATGAGCGGGCGTACACAGGAATGCTATACCCGTTCTGTCCGAATGCTCGTAGATTTCTACAGGAAAACCCCTGATAAAATCACGGAACAGGAACTTCAGGAATATTTTCTTCACAGAAAAAACAACGATAAATGGTCTTCAGCTACTATGCGTATATGCTACGCAGGTATCAAGTTCTTTTTCATCAATGTACTGAAACGAGACTGGCACACACTTAAGCTTATATATGCAAAACAGGAAAAAATACTGCCCACTGTATTAACAGTAAAGGAAACCTGGAACATTATCAATTCAGTCAAAACCATTCAAGGTAGAACGTATCTTACGGTTGTTTACACCTGCGGTCTCCGACTCCATGAAGCTCTATTTCTCCAGGTTACTGATATAGACTCTGTGCGCATGCGTATTCATGTGCACAGAGGAAAGGGAGCTAAAGACAGATTTGTACCTCTGCCTCAAGCTACTCTTAACTGCCTAAGACAATACTGGCTTACTCATCGTAACCCGAATCTCATATTCCCGCAAATTAAACATGGACCTCTTGATAAATCAAAGACAACTACACCTATGTCAAAATTTGCTGGCCAGGATGCTCTGAGACGTGTCTTAAGAGAGCTCAATATTAAAAAACGTGTCTCTGTCCATACTCTAAGACATAGCTATGCTACTCATCTTCTGGAAGCCGGTGTAAACATTCGCCGCATTCAGCAATACCTTGGGCATTCCAGCCTGAATACTACCATGATTTATCTGCATCTCACTACTCAGGGTCATGAAAATGCTTATGGCATCATTAACTCTATGATGAAAGGAGACGGCTATGACAATCAACGAAATATTTAAAATCTATGCGCGTGAATATATTGGCCGTTTCGGTAAGTCTATGCCTTCGGTACACCTGAAGGTTATCAATGCCATTATTAACTGCCGCACGGGGCATTACGGTTCTATTATCTATAAATGCGAAAAGTGCGGCAAAAAACATATCGTTTATTCTTCCTGCGGAAACAGGCATTGCCCAAGTTGTCAACAGCATAAGACCTATCTGTGGCTTGAAAAGCAGATAGAAAGACAGCTTCCGGGCCATCATTTTATGATCACTTTCACTGTACCTTCAAGCTTGCGTCTTTTTATCCGCAGTCATCAACGCATCTCTTATTCTGCTTTATTCAAAGCTTCTTCAGATACTTTGAAAAAACTTGCTCCCGATGAAAATTATATCGGTGGCGACCTGCCGGGATTCTTCGGTGTTCTTCACACATGGGGAAGAGAGCTTACTTATCATCCTCACATTCACTATATTGTTCCCGGAGGCGCTTTCTCTAAGGACGACGAGCTGTGGCATCCTTCCCGTATCGACTTCTTCCTGCCTGCAAGAGCTATGTCCAAAATCTTTAAAGCTAAATTCAGGGATGAAATTAAAAAGCTCAATCTGTATAACGATATCCCTCCCGAAGTCTGGAACCATGAGTGGGTGGTTAATTGTCAGGCTGTCGGTTCCAGTGCAGATAGCGTGAAATATCTTGCTCCTTATGTGTTTAAAGTGGCTATTTCAAACAGCCGTATTATTAAGCTGGAGGATCATAAGGTCTTCTTTAAATACAAAAAGTCTAAAAGCAACCGTTGGCGTACTATGATCCTGGATGTTATGGAATTTATGCGCCGCTTCCTCCAGCATGTTTTGCCTTCCGGTTTTATGAAGGTCCGGTATTATGGCTTCTTAGCTCCCGGGTCTTCTGTCTCTCTGGAAAAAATAAGAACTCTTATTCAGCTCGCTTTCGGTTTCAGGATTACTGCGCGCAAAGTCAAAATACAATCCTTTGATCCTCCTTCATGCAGTTGTGGAGGTAAGCTTATTTTTGTTCTTTCTATTCCACGCTTTACCCTGATTCGATCCGGTACCGGATAGTACAGGTTTTATTGCCCGGACCATAAAAGTATCTGTATCTTGAGTATGTTGAATCTTTTTATCTTAACTCTACAGGATTACTATGCACTGATCATGAAAAATTCATTGCTAACTATGTGGCTATGCACTTGTTTGAGTAAACTATTCTGCAGTAATCAGGATATTTATTTTGCTACTCGTACTCTGAATTGTTCTTATCACAGATTTCTTAATCTACCCTCCAAATAAACATCGTATCTTTACCCTTACCCTTATAGAGAAAATATCTGCTTAGTCGGGCTTCATGAACATTGGATAGAGTACGATCAAAAAACGATCGTCTCTATCCTTTTTTGTTAGATTATTGTGGTCATTTTTTGTTATAAAATTTTTTAAAATAAAATTCCTTAAAATTGATTGTGTTATCCACATATATTCTTGGCTTCCCGGAAACTTTCTTATATAATTTCACAATATATGAAGTAATTTCGGTACTGTCAAATTTTTTGTGTAAATTTTTCAAGAGCAGGAAGATTATTTCTTC
>CAZFOG010000580.1:0-2764 GCA_964520685.1 uncultured Nitrospiraceae bacterium
CTGTTCTCAAATCCCGCCAATCCCGAGCGTGTCCAGATGACCGTCCGCGTCAGTTACGACGAAGCGCAGACGTGGTCCGCCGGCCAGTGCATCCACTGGGGTCCGTCGGCCTATTCCGACCTTTGCGTGCTCCCCGATGGATATATCGGCCTTCTATACGAAAAAGGCCAGAAAAGTGCTTACGAAACGATTGCCTTCGCGCGTATCCCCCTCGACTGGCTCACCGGTGGGACCGACCAGCTCCTGAAGCCCGGAAAGTGACCGAGGCTTGCTCGCTGTGGCGTGGTCCTCGCAACGGCCGAAGGCCGTGCGTTGGCTGTCTCCTGACCGCGCCACTCTGCCGACCGACAGGTCTCCAATCTTCGTCCACCAAGTCCACTAAATCCACTAAGTCCACCCGGTCCGCACTCTTTCGACCACGCGGCCCCCTCGTCTCCCGAATCCCCTAGGCCTATCCCTAACTAATCCCCGCCGCCCTCTTTCTGCTACACTGAATGCGTGCGAGGGGCCCATTCCCCGAAGCCAAGGGAGAAGACCGACCGTGAAACTGCTGTGCATCTGCAGCGCCCTCGATTTGGGTTTCCGCTACGGCTGCACGCCTGCGTGGTGGCAGTTCTTCAAAGGCTTGTACGAACTGGGCCACGACGTCATCGCCGTGCCGTACCAGGGGAAAGCCATTGAAACGCCGTGGTGGCGCGTCTACCCCAATCCCTGTGAAGTCGAGGGTAAGCTCTACGGTCTCATCAAACGGCATGCGGGGGCGGCGCTGTCCAGCACCGGTGGAAGCTCCATATCTCGCAGTTTGATCGACTCGTGGATCAAACCCCGATGGGAGGCGCGTCTCAACGGAATCTTCGAGAAAGAGAAGCATATCGACGCCGTCATCCTCTTTACCGCGCCACTGAACCATTTCTCCGGTTTGCCCACCCGGCTTCGCGAACGGTGGAACGTGCCTGTCTTCTATTTCGACGGAGATGTGCCCGCCAGTTTGCCCGAATTCGGCGGGTTCGCGTCGGGGTTTAAGATTTACGAAGATGCCGACCTCTCCGAATACGACGGATTTCTCTGCAATTCGGCGGGCGGCGCGGAAAAACTCCGCGAGATGGGCGCGAAGGCCGTCGAGACCGTTCACTGGGGGGTCGATCCCGACCTGTACGCGCCGCTTCCCCTGGACTATGAGCGCGACGTCTTTTTCTATGGATTCGGCCAGGAATACCGCAAAACCTGGATGGAGGCGATGCTCTTTGAACCCAGCCGCCGCATGCCTGGCCACACGTTTCATCTCGGGGGCGGCGGGTTCGGGCCGGAACTCGGGAACACGCACGCCGTGGGCGATGTGCCGTTCAACATGTTCCGGCGGTTCTGCTGCAGCAGCCGCATCAACCTCAACATTACCCGCGAGGCCCATGCCACCGTGTTCGCCTCATCAAGCATGCGGCCCTTCGAACTGGCTGCCATGGGTTGCTGCATCGTCAGCAATCCGTACGCGGGCCTGGAGACGTGGTTCGACGTCGGAACCGACCTCGTGGTTGTCGATACCGCCGGCCAGGCCATCGAGGTGTATACTTCACTTCTGAGCGATGACGCGTCCCGCCGGGCCATGGGGGACGCGGCACGCAAACGCGTTTTGCGGGAACACACGCACCGTCAGCGCGCGGAACAGATTGCGCGCTTTGTGACATCGGTATGATATGGGAGATTTGAAGTGAAGAAGGTCAGTCAAGCAGTACGCGCCAAATGGTTGCCGGTTGCCGTCCTTGTTGCCGTATTGGGGCTGGGGGCCGTAGCCAGCCAGATTCGCTTGCCCCTCCACCGCGGATACTGGTATCCCGACACGGCCGACGCCCTTCGGGCCGCCTGCGAACAGTACATCAATGAGGCCGTACTCCCGATGCCGGTGCGGGGGCGTATTCTCGCTTGTGTCGCCCCTAATGGCGGCTTTGCCAATTCCGGGCTCGTTGCCGCCCATGCGTTCAAGGCCCTCGAGGCCGGCCAGTATGATCGCGTGATCGTAATTACGGCATCCCATGGCGCCAGGTTTCCCGGATGTTCAGTTCCAAGCGCGCAGTACTATGCCACGCCTCTGGGTCTGGTTGCCGTGGACGCGGCAGCATGCCGGAAAGCGGCGTGGTCATCCCTCATCGAATCGCGCACGGTGTTGTATAGCGATTCGGAAAGCAGCCGAAGAAAACGCCAGGCCGTTCACGAAACTGAACATGGCGTCGAAGTGCTGCTGCCGTTCCTCCAGGTGCAGTTGGGGAATTTCGAACTCGTGCCCCTGGTCGTCAGTGACTTGCTCGAGTCAAATGGCCGCCTTCGCGCAAGCGCTATCCGGTCTGTCGCGGAGGTGCTGAAACGCATCATCGATGACCGGACACTTGTCGTTGTCAGCTCAAATCTGACGTATTACGGAGAACGGTACCGGTACACCCCCTTTCAGGAAAACCACGCCGAGGGCATTGAATGGCTCGACAAACAGGCCCTGCACCATGTTTTGAACCGCGATCTGGATGGATTCCTCGAGTATATCGAGCAAACACGCAATCCCATCGATGGCGCCGCTCCGCTGGCCATTCTTATCGCATTGCTTCCGGAACGTGTCGAGGGCTACCTCCTGAATTACCAGACAAACGCACGGGCAATGGGCGAGGGCGGTTCCTCCGTCTCCTATGCTGCGCTTGTGTTTTCCGATCCGGCGGCCGCCCCGAACGAACCACGGGCTACGCAGCAGATCAAGCCCTGGGTGGCAGCGGACACGTCGGAC
>CAZFOG010000581.1:0-2753 GCA_964520685.1 uncultured Nitrospiraceae bacterium
GTGGGCGGGCGCGAGATCGGGTACCTTTTTGGGCAGTACAAGCGTCTTCGCAACGAGTTCACGGGCGTCCTGACCGGAAAAGGCCTCAACTGGGGCGGCTCGCTGATTCGTCCCGAAGCTACGGGGTACGGCGCGGTCTATTTCGCCCAGAACATGCTCGCGGCAAAGGGAGACGACCTGAGCGGCAAGGTGTGCACGGTGTCCGGTTCGGGCAACGTGGCTCAATACACGGTAGAAAAGCTCAACCAATTTGGTGCGAAAGTGGTTTCGCTGAGCGACTCGAACGGTACGATTTACGATCCCGAGGGCATTGCGGGCGAAAAACTGGCGTTCGTCATGGAGTTAAAGAACATCCGCCGCGGCCGTATCAAGGATTACGCCGACAAGTTCCCCGGCGCCGAGTTTCGTGATGGCGTGCGGCCCTGGGACATTGCGTGCGATTGCGCGTTCCCGAGCGCAACCCAGAACGAGATCGACGGGAAAGACGCCAAGGCCTTGGTCAAGCACGGCTGCCGCGTAGTGTCGGAAGGGGCCAATATGCCGACCGACCTCGAAGGCACCAAGGTCTTTCTCGAGAAGGGCGTACTGTTTGGTCCCGGCAAAGCCGCGAATGCGGGCGGCGTGGCCGTCTCCGGTCTTGAGATGGCGCAGAACTCGCAGCATGTGTGCTGGACACGCGAGGAAGTCGACGCACGGTTGCAGCAGATCATGCACGCTGTCCACGACCAGGCCTATGCGGCCGCGGAAGAATACGGCTGCACGGGCAACTACGTCGCCGGCGCGAATATCGCTGGATTCGTCAAAGTTGCCGACGCGATGCTGGATCAAGGCGTGGTGTAGGATAGTCCGCGAGGCGCGCTCGAGCGCCTTTCGGTTGAGCGTTTTGCGGAGCACGAGGATACGCCGTGTCCTCGTTCTCCGTGCGTTTTTCGTCTTACCCGCACCGCAGGGCCGCAGTTTTTCCTGAAAGTAGCTCTGGCGAATATGCTAGGCTGAGTCACTGGAAACATCCATCAGCGAGAAATAGACATGCAAGATGATCCTCATCGGACACGGTTTCATTTCCAGCCGCCCCGGTACTGGATGAACGATCCAAACGGGCTCATCCACTGGAAGGGCGAATACCATTTGTTCTATCAGCACAATCCTGGCGGCCCATTGTGGGGCAACATGCACTGGGGGCATGCGGTCAGCAGGGATCTGTTTCATTGGGAGCACTTGCCGCTCGCACTGGCGCCCACTCCCGAGGGCTGCGATGCCATGGGGGTCTTCTCAGGTTGCGCCGTGGACAACGATGGCGAACCGGTCCTGATGTACACGGGGATTGCCCCCGAAGTCCAGTGCATCGCTGTCGGTGATGAGGCCATGCGCAGGTTCGAGAGGTACGCGGGCAATCCGGTCATTGCGCGTCCGCCCGAGGGTCTCGAGGTCACGGGGTTTCGGGATCCCTGTGTCTGGCGCGAAGATGGCGGCTGGCGCTCCGTCATCGGCTCGGGCATCAAGGGTAAAGGCGGCGCGGCATTGCTGTATCGTTCCCCCGATCTTCGCTCGTGGGAGTACGTGCATCCCCTGCTCACGGGAGAAGAGGCCCAAAGCGGCATCATGTGGGAATGCCCGGATTTCTTTCCTCTGGGAAACAAACACGTGCTTCTTGTGTCCACCCTGGATACCGTGCTCTATTTCGTTGGGACGTATTCGGGGGGCCGCCTCGATGTCGAACGCACGGGGCGGCTCGATAACGGCCCTGTCTATTACGCGGCCCAAACGTTCGAGGATGTTCATGGCCGCCGGCTTGCCTTCGGCTGGCTCAGAGAAAGCCGCAGCGATGCGGCCCAGGAGGCGGCGGGCTGGTCGGGCGTGCAGTCGCTGCCGCGCATGCTGACGCTGGCGCCGGATGGGGTGATAGTGGCGGAGCCGGCGCGCGAAATCGAGTTGCTGCGCACATCGGGCGAACACCGTGAGAACGTATCGCTAAAACCCGGCACGGACCTCGTGCTGGAGATGGTCCGTGGCCGTCAGCTTGAACTGCACGCCCGGCTCGAAGTGGCCGAGCGGGGGCGCGTGGGTTTTGCCGTGTGCGCTTCGCCCGATGGGGCCGAGCAGACGCATATCTATTATGACTGCTTCGCCAACGAGTTGTGCGTCGATACGCGCGGCTCGAGCCTGAGCGGCGATGTCACGACAGGGATATACCGCGCGCCGCTCGGGACCCGGCCGGAAAGGACCATCGAGATGGCCGTGTTCGTGGATGGCTCGGTGGTGGAGGCATGCGTGGAAGGCCGCGCCTGGCTCACCGCCCGGATATATCCCATGCGTAAGGACAGCGTGGGAGTGCGGGCGTTTGCGGAAGAGTCCGATGGGCGGTTCGCGGCGCTCGATGCGTGGCGTTTGGCGTAAATGGGAACGAAAGCGTGTTGAGCGCAGGGGAGGCATCATGGATCGTTTTGGCATTCTCGCGGTTATCGGGTGCATACTGACAATACCGGTTCCGGCGTTTGCGGCGAAGGAGACGCCGCCGCTGAACGTGTGCCTGGTATCGGGTTCGTTCGAATACGAATCCGACACATCGCTGGCCGCGTTCCAGAAGTACCTCGAGACACAGTACAACGCGAAATGTACCTTGATCGCTGCCCCCGATGAATCGCAGCTCCCGGGGTTGGAGGCGCTCGAGGATTGCGATGTGGCGCTGTTTTTCACCCGGCGGCTGAAAATCAGGGGTGCGGCACTGGACCGGGTGAAAGCGTACGTCGCGT
>CAZFOG010000582.1:0-2749 GCA_964520685.1 uncultured Nitrospiraceae bacterium
CGTCGTGCTGGTCGTGCTGTGCATTCTCATCCTCAGTGCATACAGACTCGGTGGGAACTCGCGTGAGGTAGTCACGCAGTCGAAGGATGAAGACACAGTCCTCAAGACGTCTCCCACTCCGCCGAGCAGCAACCATCAGCCCGTCGCGAATCCCGCGCCACAAGTGAAATGGGCCAGTGTCAGCGGCCACGTGCTTGACCCTGCGGGAAAAGGAATCCCTAACGCGCAGGTGTTAGCGTCTCCGACTGAGAGGACTTCGGACGGCGCGTCAATGGTGAAGGAGCCAGGCGGCACGGACCAGAGCGGCGCATTCACAATCAGCGTGACGCCGCCCGGAGCGGAATTCCTCATTCGGGCGAAGGCCACAGGATACCTGGAAGAAAGCCAGGAAATTACCGTTCCAGCAGAAGGCATCGATAACCTGGAATTCGTCCTCCAACCGGCTGGGCTGGCAGCGGGACGCGTCGTTGACCTGACCGGACATCCCGTGTCGAATGCGGTCGTTCAAGCTATGACCCGTTCCGGCGAGAGTCACTACTCCGAATCCGCCCCCACGTCACAGGAGGGCCTCTTCGAGGTCGAAGGCCTCCGCGCTGGAGAGTACGGCCTATCGGCGCGTCTCACGACACCCGGTGGAGGCCGTTGGGGTATCGTCGGCGTCACAGTGGGCCAGAATGAACCCCTGGCAACGATTTCACTGGGCGAGGGCGAACAGCGGCGCGGTATCGAGTTGGTCGTGCCTCTCAGTTCGGACCGCGTTGTTTTAGGACAAGTCGTTGACGAAAGGGGACGCCCCGTCCCAAACGCCGAATTGTGGGCTGTGGCGCCGTTTGCGGGCAATGCGGTAATAGGCGTGGCAGGGGGCCCCTCCGATGAACGCGGCGGCTTTCGCATTGAAAACATACTTCTTACCGCGGGTAACACTTCGGACCCGATCAGCGCGATTGAAGTGCATTGCCAGCATCCGGACTACGAACCCACGGTCGTCAAGCCAGTGCCGGTAGGCTCTCGCGGGCTTGAGGTAGTTCTGTCGCCATTACGCCGGGGGGGCATTGAAGGCGTCGTGCGAGATGCGAACACGCGAGAGGCCATTACAGGCGCAACCGTCCTTCTCGCAGGAGTCCGTGGGCCCTGGGGCAGTGACGAATCCGACTATCTCGCTCTGGCGTCTATGGCACGCAAAGGTGAAGGGCGCGTCAGTTGGCGAGGGCGGTTTGCCTATTCGGATGTTCGGCCGGGAACGGCCACTCTGGTAACGTTCGCCCCTGGCTACGGTATAACCCAGACCGCCGTGCAAGTGCGAGTAGACGAGACCACGGAGGTCGAGATTCTACTGGAAAAAGCAGGCCTGCTCAGAATCAATGTGGTCTATACCGGCCACATGGAAGGACGGGAAGCGGAGGACTTTAACCTTGTCTGCCGACCGGTCGGCGAAGAGGGGTCCGGCATTCCTGTTGCCCCTGAAATGCAGCGCGCCTTCCGAGGGAAGCCGAAGCAGCCTCCAAGCGCTACCGCCGCGGCGGTCTATGAAATGGAACTCGCGCCGGGACTTTATCAGGTCGAAGTCCACTCCCTCATAATCCTTCCGCATGGGCTTCGTGGATCTTCCGCCCCGGTAGCCTCTCATAACTTCCGGCTTGCCGAAGCGGAGGTCGCGTCGGGCCAGACGACAGACCTGGACATCGAAATCGGAGGCACCGGCACCATCGAGGGCTACGTTTCGCTGGGAGAAGACGAATACAAAGCCTATGTCCGGCTAACGCCGGGTACGGATCTGACGCCCATTGAAGAGGGCGCCAATCTTGCAGAACGCGTTGCCTATTATGGGATATATCAGTATGCCAGCACCTGGACCGGTGAGTACCAACTCAACTGCATCCCCCCTGGGACATACACCGTTACTGTCACAGGCCAGTCAAAAGACCGCCAACGAACAACACGCCATGGCTCCAAGGTAGTAGAAGTCAGTGCCGACGAAGTGGTGGTCCTGGACTTTCCGTGAACTTTAATGAAAACACCGAAACGCAACCTGTTTTGGAAAGGGCGTTGCAATGCGTGCAAAACTCTTTTTAGCGACTCTGTTACTCTGTCTCATTCTCGGCATCTTGCTCTGGTCTTTCGGAATTCTCCGCACGAATGGAAAGCCTCCAGTGGCAAACACGCAGAAGCCGACTCTGCCGGAGCGGGCGGAAGTGGAAGCACCCGGAATGAATGAGTCACTGCTCGTAACCGTGCAGACTGCGCCAAATGAACAGGTGACGGGTTGCGTTGTCGATGAAGCCGGAAAACCGGTCGCGTCGGCTTTGGTTTGCTGTGCTCTATCTTCAAGAGCGCGTGAGATATTGAAGGCCCTTGGAATCCAGGACGCCGCTTTGGAAACAACGTGTGAGACAACCGAAAACGGTAGTTTCTCTTTTGCCGTTCGGTATTCGGGGGTTCGCTACAGATTGGAAGCTCAGGCGAAAGGCTACCGCCCCAATGCACGCACAATCGCGGCCGGTACTGGAGAAGCACAAAACGTCGAGCTTGTCCTCTTTCAATCTTCAGGAGTCAGCGGACAAGTTGTCGATAGCAATGGGCGCCCTGTCCCTCATGCCGTGGTGGTTGCGAGGAAGCAGGGGACGGGCGACAGGTCCGAATCGAAACCAACAGGAATCACTGGCGCGTTCATAATCGATGGCTTGACCCCTGAGGTCGAATACGCGCTCGTGGTGCGTTTGTCATCGCCCGGCTTGCAGGTAGCGAACGC
>CAZFOG010000583.1:0-1206 GCA_964520685.1 uncultured Nitrospiraceae bacterium
AAAAGGTCGTCACAGAGAGTATGTACGAAAATTCTAAATTTGTAGAAGATATCGCAAGAAGTTGTTATGTTAAATTGTCAGATATTGATTCTATTGAAAAATTTAAAGTAGAAGTATCAAATGATGAATCAATCCATGCCCATTTAGCAAGAGCAATTATTGCAAATTACTAACTTCTATAGAATGTGAGTAATTTTATGTTTAGACAATATAATAATGTAAGAATTATAGGGCCTGTAATTTTTGATGCGTTTGACTTTTTTACCAAAGAGACTTATGATCAAATATTGGCAGGTAATGATACTGTAGTTGAGGAATTATTATTTAAACACGTTTCTGGAGAAGGATATGGCATCTCAAGAGTTTCAGAGCAAGTTCAAAAAAGGAGTTAATTTACTCCATCAATTTGATAAATGTTTATATTATAATATTGAATGTGATTGTGGTGATAAATCTTGTGGTACTACAATGACGGTTGAATGTGATACAGAAGATGGTTTAATTGAACTTCATTTTTATAAAGATGTTCAATTTGATTATTGGATGTATCCAGAACCAGGAATTGTTAATTACTTTAAAAGATTAGCTTATAGATGGAAGAAGATTATTAAATTAATTTTTACCGGCGAGATCTCTTTGGAGAGCGATTTTGTATTAATTGATATTGAACATATCAATAATTTTATTGAAGCTATGCAAGAAGGTAGGGATTATTGCATTAAATGCCAGGAAAATAAAAATGCACAAATTTCTAAAACAAGCGATTGATGAAGCACAAAAGAGTGAGCACAAACAAAAAGTGGGAGCCATTATATTTGATAAATCAAAGATAATTTCAAAGGGGTTTAATCACCCACAAAGATCTGTAAAACATCTTAAAAAGAAATTTCAAAGATGGCCAGGTACAGTACATGCTGAAGTTGATGCTATTTTAAAAGCTAAATCAAATCTTAAAAATCTATCAATGTTGGTAGTAAGAATTAATAATAAAAATCAATTAAGATTAGCAAGACCATGTAGATGGTGCCAAATGTATTTAGAATATGTTGGTATTAAAAAGGTTTATTATTCGATTAATGAATTTCCGTATATAAAGGAAATTAAATTATAGTTTTTATTTAATCGGCAAGATCTTTAACTAGATCTTGCCGGTTAAACTCTTCTTGACAATTTTTAATTTTACATTTTTTATATAGAAATAATATG
>CAZFOG010000583.1:1306-2742 GCA_964520685.1 uncultured Nitrospiraceae bacterium
AAAAAATTAATTCTTATCCAGAAACTCACACATTTGGAAGAATCAGTATCGAAAATTTGCCGGATAGCAAATTAGTAGAAGGAGATTTAGGCATTCAAATTGCCGAAGATGGAAGAGTTTGGGTTTGTATTAATGGTATAGCATTTATAAGATTCAAGCCGATAAAAAAGGAGAAAAATGAATGATTGTTTCTGTAAATTTAAACACTATTCCATTTCTAAGTTCGACTGATTCGACAAGAGCTAGTATGAGTGCCAAACAAATACAACAAGCACTCACTAGCCCAAATTGTGAGATTCCTTATGTAATAGGTTCTGATTATAGAACTGTCACAGAAACCAGTAAAATGGGAATAATTCTTGCTAAAGATGATGGAGAAGTTGTTTATAAAAATAAAGACATAATAATAGTAAAATATAGTAATTTAAATAAAATTCAGGACATTCATATACCACCTATTAAAAAAACTAGTAGTTCATTTGGAACAAAATTAAGAAATACATTAGAAATTGGAATGAAATTTAAAAAAGGAGATATACTAGCAGAATATGATTGCTTCATAGACGGCGTGCCATCATATGGTTATAATGTGTTTACGGCTTTTATGCCCTGGTTCGGATTCAATCATGAGGATGCATTGGTTATTTCTGAAACACTTTCAAAGAAAACAATAATGAATTCTATTGATAAAGTGTATATTCCAATTTATGAATATACTTTAATGCAAGAATTTTATAATGACGTTGAGAATTCTTATACATATTTTCCAAGTGTTGGTCAAACAATTAAAAATGATATTGTTGCTTGTGTGATCTCACCCAGAGAAAGTGCAACATCAAATAGTATAGATTTAAAGAATCGGGTACAAATATCATTAAAAAATATGTCACTTTCAAATTTATTAAGCTTTAGTGCTTCTGAAAACTCAAAGTTTTTAACAGATAGAATTAAATCAAAACTTTTAAATGGAAAAATCACTGGACTAAAAATTCACAGATTTAAAAAACCTGAAAATATTGATATGGTCGATAAAAAGTTACAAAATACATTAAATAAAATATATCTCAAATATATTGAGTTTATTTCTGAAACTTTAAATGATCTTGGAAAATATTTTCAACGGCAATATATTGAATTTTTATTAAAAAAATATTATATATATCGTGATAAGAGTAAAGGAACTAAAGGAGATATTAATCTAACTGATATTTGTTATTTGATTGAATTAGAAATCAGTAAGGAAGAACATACACACATCGGGGATAAACTAGCCAACCGCTATGCAAATAAAGGTATAGTTAGTTTGATTATTCCTGACGAACTTCGGCCAATTGCAATTGAGAGCAATAAGCCAATTGATTTAATATACAACCCTTTCGGTGTCTACTCGAGAATGAATCACGGTCAAGTATTGGAAGGATTGATATCTAAATCAG
>CAZFOG010000584.1:0-2707 GCA_964520685.1 uncultured Nitrospiraceae bacterium
CGCGCTGAAGTCAGCGTCGTCATCGCCGTAGAAGTACGGCCGGAACAGGAAGCCGACCTGGTCGGCATCGCCAAACTGATAGGCGAATTCAGCTTCGAAATCAAAGGCGCCAATGGTGCCAGCTCCGCGGAGGCCAACGGTGTGCAGATTGGTCGGATCGTAGTCATCGATCCCGAAGAGGTCCTCGAACCACTCACCGAACCACGTGAGGTTCGTGTCGCTGAGTCTCCGGGCATCGCGCAGCCACAGCCAGTAGGCATCGATCACGATGTCTTCGAGGCCGAGGTAGCTGCCATACACGCCGTACAGCCAGACATCTTCGTCTTCTTCAAAGGGGCCGCCTTCGGCCAGTTCCGCCGCGAACGCGTCCACCGAGAACATGTCGGTGGCATAGGTCAGGCGGGCTGCGTCGAAGGAAAGACCCGTGAAGAACGAGGAGGTGTCATTCACGCCGACCAGCCACTCGCTGCCGAGGCTAAGCTCCTGGCGGCCGATGCGAAGCCGAAGGGGCAGTCCGAACATCTCGTTCGCCTCGATGTAGGACTGGTAGATCTCCACATCGTCGGCGGTCGAGGTGACAAAATCGGCGCCGGTGATGTAGTCGGAACGGAAATCCTCGCCCCACCAATCGTACGAGTCGATCTCGATGAACGCGCCGACTTCATTCGAGAAGTCCGCTTTGACGTTCAGGCGAGTGCGATGCTCGACGAAGTCGAGGGAGTTTTCTTTTTTGTCCCAACCGATCAAACCAAAGACGCCGGGCGCATTGAAGTTCGCGCCGGTGCCGATGGAACGGCCGCTGAGAAGAGCAGCCGGCCAATGCAGGTTCGAGCGGTTGATGTTGGTCATGGTGTTGGTGTAGTAGTTACCGCGAATGCGGACCTGCCCACCAACGATTACATTCTGCAGCTCGGCGAACGCCGGCGAAGCCGACAGAACGACCAATGCTGCAAGTAGAAGAAGCATGGATTTACGCATCGTGCGTGTTCTCCCTAATTTATAGATATCCAGCCCGTCACGAAGTCTACACTATGCCCTTCGCGCGGGTCCTGACGTTTCTCCCTGAATCTATCGCACACATCGATGCTTGACGGCCTCGGAGCAGTCCTTCTAGACTTCTGCATCCCTCCTTTCGGCTCCGAAGTGAGGTCGCCAATGATGGGTTTGTCCTACCAAACCTCGTTGTTACGTGGAGGCCAGCCGATTTACACAGACCAAGATAAAGTCTTGTGCGCTCGAGACTCCCCAGTAATCGTTGACAAGGTTAGCATACTTGTTGCCCGATGTCAACTAGCAATATTGACAAATTTGGCGGTCATTTTATTCAAAAAGTTCGTCTACCGGTGGCATTCGGGGAACTCGCGCCGGGGTCAATCCTGCGATTTCTGCGTTTTCCCGGTTTTCCTTATACAGTTCTACGAAAAATGCGTATAATGCAGGGATGGGCGCGCGTATGGAGTGAGAGATCCATTGACAGCCCCCGCGGAAGTGGTTCCGCGGGGGCCTTGGGATTCTTGTCTGACTTTTCTGCCGCGAGTTACATATCAGAACTGAACTCGGGTCTCGAGATAGAGATAATCCGCATCGTCGTCGCTGGTGCCGCCGGTGAACCCCAGTCCGTTCAGCGCGACGAACTGGCCATCGCTGAGGCCGTCATCGACGAACAGGTGCGCCCAGCCGGCTTCGAAGACCAGGTCTTCGCTGTAGTGGTAGGTCGCATACAGACCGGCTTCGATGCCGAGTTCGCTGTCGTTCTGCATCGTCCAGAAGCTGAACAACGGAGCGATCGGGATCCGCCATCCGCCGATGGTGATATGGGCCGGCGCATCGAACTCCTCGAGGGTATCGAAGTACGTGACGACCAGCGCCAGCTCGAGGCTCTCGGTCGGCATGGCCTGGATACCACCGCGCACCAGCCACACGTTGGACATCTCGCCGTCGGCGAAGAACTCGGTGTATTCCCAGTTCGAGAACAGGCGGTTGAAGCTCACGCTGGCTTCGGGCGTGCTGAAGGGGCTGAGCCACTCCCACCAGGTGATGTCACGGTTGTCTTCGCCGTCGAAGTACGCGCCGCCCAACCATACACGCGGCTGCCAGGCCATGTCGAAGGTGTAACCCACTTCGAGATTGGCAGCCCACGCGCTGAAGTCAGCGTCGTCATCGCCGTAGAAGTACGGCCGGAACAGGAAGCCGGCCTGGCCGGCATCGCCAAATTGATAGGCGAATTCCGCTTCGAAATCAAAGGCGCCAATGGCGCCAGCTCCGCGGAGGCCAACGGTGTGCAGATTGGTCGGATCGTAGTCATCGAGGCCGAAGAGGTCCTCGAACCACTCACCGAACCAGGTTAGGTTCGTGTCGCTGAGTGTGCGCGCATCGCGCAGCCACAGCCAGTAGGCATCGAGCACGATGTCCTCGAGGCCGAGGTAACTGCCGTACACGCCGTACAGCCAGACATCTTCGTCGTCTTCGGCTGGCCCGCCTTCGGCCAGTTCCGCCGCGAACGCGTCCACCGAGAACATATCGGTGGCATAGGTCAGGCGTGCGGCGTCGAAGGACCGGCCGAAATAAAACGACGAGACATCGTTCACGCCGACCAGCCATTCGCTGCCGAACCTGAGTTCCTGGCGGCCGATGCGCAGCCGAAGGGGCAGCCCGAACATCTCGTTCGCCTCGATGTAGGACTGGTAGATCTCCACATCGTCGGCGG
>CAZFOG010000585.1:0-2705 GCA_964520685.1 uncultured Nitrospiraceae bacterium
CGCCTTCGGTTTCGGCTGAAGGACGCGGACCTCTTCAGCTACCGGGTCGAGTGAGGCTGTCCGGCGTCGCGCTGGTGCCCGCGATTGTGGCGCAGCCGCAGACTGCTTCAGCGAAAGCCTGAACCTGACGCAACCGAGTCACGCGGTCCCGCGTGATAAGGAGCGAGGCGAGGCTATCCCCGAGTTTCTCGTGCACCCCTATCCGGCATTCCGAAACCGCCGCAAAGACGCGTCGCTTTATCGACAGGCCATTCTTGTTTTGTTTTCGCTTTGGGCGTGCTAAACTCAGTAACATGAAAGCACACAATTCCAATGGACGCAGAACCGCAGCTCGGTCTGCCCGAGGCTGCAATTCGCGGACTTTCGCGGAATTCTTCGCGGGCATTGGCCTTATGCGAATGGGCCTGGAAGCCGCAGGCTGGGCCATTGCTTTCGCTAACGACATCGACGAAGACAAGCGCGCGATGTATCTCGCTCAATTCCCAAACGCGTCCGAGCATTTTGTTCTTAAAGATATCCACAAGCTTGACGCGAGCACTTTGCCAACGGTCACCCTTGCCACAGCGTCGTTTCCTTGCACAGACTTATCTCTGGCCGGTATGCGGAGAGGGTTAGTAGGTCGGCATTCATCGGCCTATTGGGGTTTCATTCGGATTCTGGAAGACCTTGGGAACAGAAGGCCAGCCATTGTTCTCCTAGAGAATGTAGCTGGCTTCCTCACGTCACATAAGGGAAAGGACTTTCACGAGGCCCTATTGGCTCTAAATAGGTTGGGTTATTCGGTGGACCCCTTCATTCTTGACGCGGAGAGGTTTGTACCACAGAGTCGCGTACGCCTATTTGTCGTAGGCAGCTTGAGAACCATGGCTGAGCTACGGATTTTCAAAGAGACTCCGTCTTTTTACCAATCACCTCTCAGGCCCAAAGCACTGGCGGATTTCATCTTAATGCACCCTGACATCGCTTGGGCAATACGAGATCTCCCCGAACCGCCGCAACGTCAGCAAGAACTCCAGGATATTCTCGAAGACCTCCCCGACTCTTCTCCTTTTTGGTGGAGTAGAACCCGCACCGAATACCTAACAAGCCAAATGAGTCAACGACATCATGCGGAATTGCAGAAAATGAAGAGCAGTTCCACGACAAGCTACGGCACAGTATTCAGGCGCGTTCGTAACGGGCGTTCAATGGCAGAATTGAGAACAGACGGAATTGCTGGCTGTCTGAGAACTCCTCGCGGTGGAAGCGGACGTCAAATTCTGATAGAGGCGGGGCACGGAACGGTGAGGGCCAGGCTCCTCACTCCGGTGGAATGTGCACGCCTCATGGGTGCTAACGGTTTTCGAATCAAAGCTTCTCTCAATAGAGCCCTTTTCGGGTTTGGTGATGCGGTTTGTGTGCCAGCGGTTACGTGGCTCGCAGAAAACTACCTTAACCCACTTGCTGAAGAATTGTTTAGGACGGAGAAGCGCGTCGCTTCGGGCGGGGCAGTGTAATGGCCAAACGGGGGGATAAGGAGGCCCTTCATGCGCGCTTGTCTGAATTCGCGGGCAGACTCGGGGTGAATAGCAAAGGTCCTCTGTCGGCGATTCTCATCCTTTCGCGCAACATGAGGAAAATGACGCCGCCTCTTTCAACCGGCGACTTCCTGGCCCCAAATAAAGGGCAAGTAAAGGGTCTGGGGGGCGCAGCAATCAAGACCATCCTGAAGGATTACGGTATAGCGCAAACCTTGTCCAGGGAAGGGGGAAGAACCAGCAGAGGCAGTATTGGTTTAATGACCTCTTATGTTGAATTCGTAAATGCTCTCCACTCTGAGAATCTACTGGACTTTGAAGAGATTGAGAGATGGTGGATTGGCAGAGTCAGAGCATTTTTCGCATCCAAACCACTCAAGGTGAAGATCGATGGGTCAAAATCGCACCGGCAGTTGGTAGGCGAACTCATAGCGGCGGCAATCGACCGTCAAGATCAGTGTCCTGGCACGATGATCGCCGGAGCGGTTATGCAGCATCTCGTTGGTGCCAAACTTTCGATTGCCCTTCCAGACGTGAGCATAACACATCACGGGTTTTCGGTGGCCGACGAGTCCTCAAGCAGGTGCGGTGACTTTCTTGTTGGAGATACGGCAATCCATGTTACAACGGCGCCATCCGAAGCGCTCATCCAGAAGTGCTGCCAGAATCTGGAGGCAAATCTCAGGCCGCTCATTATCACAGTTGAGAATGCGGTAGACGGAACTTACCTGTTGGCAAAGAACGCGAGAATCTCTCCTCGAATTGATGTTTTGGCCATCGAACAGTTCATAACAACGAACATCTATGAATGGAGCCGTTTCCAAGGCCAAGAACGCCCGACCTCGCTACGCAGCCTAATTGATGCCTACAATAGCGTCATAGCGAAGTTTGAGGAAGATCCGCGACTCATCATCGACCTGAGCTAGCCGCGATGGATCAGTTCTCTCAGAGTGAACGCAGCTGGATTATGAGCCGGGTGGCATCCCAAGACACCTCGCCAGAGGTAGCGGTGCGGTCGATACTGCACAGATTAGGGTTTCGATTCAGCCTGCATCGCAAGGACCTGCCAGGCAAACCAGATATAGTCATGCCCAAATATCATACTGTAGTTTTTGTTCATGGCTGTTTCTGGCATCGTCACGGAAAATGCAAACGAGCAACCACGCCGTCCACGAACCGTGACTACTG
>CAZFOG010000586.1:0-2686 GCA_964520685.1 uncultured Nitrospiraceae bacterium
TGGGCGCGGCCCCCGCGACGGACGGGGCCCCGGCCGCGGCATGGGCTATGGTCCGGGATACGGCCCGAATTGCCCCTATGCCCGGGGATGGTAAACTAAGAGGCCATGGACGAGACGGGTAAGATTCGCAATCCGGTAATCCTGGTGGCGCTGGCAGCCGCGGTACTGGCGGCTGCCAGCATCGTTCTTTTGATCCGGCAATACAATGTCGAGGTCGATAACGCGCAAATCCAGCTATTGGCAAAAGGGCATACCACTCTCGATGCCCTTGCGGCGGGCATTCGCGCCCAGAGCCGCCGGGGCATGTACCGTGCCGACCGCCTGGCGGACATCTTCGACGAACTGGCCCAGACGCCGGGAATCCTGGCACTCCAACTGCGCTCAGCGAGCGGCGCGATGGTCGCGGCCGGCGGAGACCTTGCGGAAGTTCCCCCCGTTCCCCCGGATGCGGCATTGTGGGAGCCGCAACGGCTCCTTATGAGCACCTCAGCGGATTTCGCGCGCTCCGGGTACGGCCCGGGAGCTCCCCGGCGCGGCCGTGGAGAGAGCGGCCCCGGACCGGGCCCCCGGCGTGGCGGCGGACGGGGTTTCGGAGGCGGCTACCGCGCTGATGACCCCGAGCCTGGCGACACCTCGTGGGAAGAGGGCCTCCATACGCTGACCGTCGTGCTGGACACGGGCGACGTACAATCGGCGATACGCAATGCGCGGATGCGATTGGCGGGAGGCGCCATTATCGTGTTGCTGGCGATTGGTTCGGGCGCCTGGGCGTTCGTATCCCAATTGCATCAGCGTCGGCTGGTGACGGACTTGCTGCTTGCCGAAGAACGGGTGGCTCAAAGCGAGCGTCTGGCCCGTTTAGGCGCGGGCCTTGCCCACGAAACCAAGAACCCCCTGGGCGTCGTGCGCGGCCTCGCGCAGTCCATTCTCGAAGCGTCCGGAGCGGACCGTGCCGTCCGCAATATGGCCCAGCAGATCGTGGACGAATCGGATCGCACCGTCGGGCAGATTAATTCGTTTCTCGGGTTCGCACGGCCTCCCGAGCCCGAGCTCCGGCCTGTAAACATGACGGAACTTCTGGATGAAATGAAGCCGCTGTTCGAGGCGGAGGCGCGCGGAAGCAGGATCGCCCTCGGCTGTGACGGAAACCATCTTGCCGTTCGTGCCGACGAAACCATGCTGCGCCGGGCCCTCCTGAATCTGGTGATAAACGGCATTCGGGCCGTCAAACACCAGGGAACGGTCAATGTGCGGGCGGAACGCAGCGGCGGCGGCATTCGCATCGTCGTGGAAGACACGGGCTGTGGCATTGCCCCCGAAGATATGGGGCGGCTGACCGATCCCTATTTCGGGCGCTTCGAAGGCGGTTCGGGACTCGGCCTGTCGATTGTCGAGCGAATCGCCCGGGCTCACGGATGGCGGCTACAGTTCCACTCCGTCCCGGGCGACAACACGCGGGTATCACTCGAGGGATTGTCTGAGGTACTCTGAAGCCATGACAGAAGCTCGCTACCGTATCGCCATTGTCGACGACGACCCGGGCCAGCGCCAGTTGCTGGCAAATGCGCTCGAACGCGCTGGCTACGACACGACCCGGTGCGAGGACGGGCCGCAGGGCCTCGCGGCCGCATCGGAAGCGTCACTCATGCTTCTCGATGTCCGCATGCCGGGGATGAGCGGGTTGGAAGTGCTCGAGCAGGTCAAGCGAGACCGCCCCCAGCTCCCGGTCATCCTGCTCACGGCCTACATCGACGTCCGGGATGCCGTCAATGCCATGAAACAAGGCGCGCTGGACTATCTCGAGAAGCCCGTCGACCTCGACGAACTGATCGCTGCCGTGGATGACGCGCTGGGCGCGACGGGCCGCGCGGTTTCCGACGGCGGCACGCCCGCGCTGTCCCCGGGGATCGTGGCGGAAAGCGACGCCATGCGCAGGGCCTTTCAGCAGGCGGCGCGCGTCGCGCCCTCGGAAGCGACCGTGCTGCTTCTCGGCGAGAGCGGCACGGGCAAGGAGGTCGTCGCCGAGTTCATTCACCGGCGCAGCGCGCGGGGCAAGCGGCCCTTCGTGCGGGTCAATTGCGGCGCCCTTCCCGAGAACCTTATCGAGAGCGAATTGTACGGTCACGAAAAAGGCGCGTTTACCGGTGCGGACGCCCAGCGCAAGGGCCACTTCGAAGAGGCCCACGAAGGCTCGATCTTCCTCGACGAAATTGGTGAATTGCCCCTCGCCGTGCAGCCCACGCTGCTGCATGTCCTCGAAAACGGCCGCCTGCGGCGTGTTGGCGGAAGCCAGGAGCTGACCGTCGACGTGCGGGTCATTGCCGCCACCAACCGAAGCCTCGAAGACGACGTCCGAAACGGACGTTTTCGCGAAGATCTTTTTTACCGGCTCAACGTGTTCGCCCTCGAGGTCCCGCCATTACGCGAGCGGCGCGACGATATCCTTCCCCTGGCCGTGCATTTTCTCAAGGACGGTAAACGGCGTCTGGCACCCGCGACCGAGCGTGTGCTCATGGAATACGACTGGCCGGGGAATGTGCGCGAACTCCGCAATGCCATGGAACGCGCGGCCATCATGGCCGACGGCAATCTCGTGTTGCCCAAAGATCTCCCCCCACAGCTTCAAGCCGCCGAGCCCAGCGAAAAGTCCGGCAGCGTGCTGGTGGGCGACATGCGCGAGATTCAG
>CAZFOG010000587.1:0-2680 GCA_964520685.1 uncultured Nitrospiraceae bacterium
CGCCAGAGCCATAGACAGAGCCAGAGCCAGAGCCAGAGCCATCGCCAGAGCCAGAGCCAGAGCCAGAGCCAGAGCCATCGCCAGAGCCATAGCCAGAGCCATCGCCATCGCCAGAGCCATCGCCAGAGTCATAGCCAGGGCCATCGCCAGAGCCAGAGCCATCGCCATCGCCAGAGTCATAGCCAGAGCCATCGCCAGAGCCAATTATTTCTTCCATACGGGAACCTCACTAATTGATTTACGAGATTTTTCCGTACAGCTTATTATTTCTATTGCTTCTAATAATTCAATCGAATCAACCTCGCAAGGGAATTTGCAATTTTGAGGGCAAGAAGTGCCATCGACAGCTAACTGAGACAAAGAGGCTGCTCCGTCCCAATACCAAATTCTCCTTGCCTGTCTTAAACAAACTTCTCTCTCTTTTCTTGATTGCAAATAGCCAGCAAAAACACCTGCTGAATATGTACGAACAATCACATATGGCATTCCATCAAGTTTAACCGCCTCATTATTCAATGAATCTTTTCTAACATACTCGACTTCATTAATTTTCATTGTTATTGGCTCCATTTCTTTTCTCCTTTTCTATTATTTGTTTTTACTAAAGTTCTGCAAGAACTACTATAAAATTTCTTATAGTAGCTCTTGCCGGTTAAAAGTTCACGTTCTACCGAAATTCGGCAATTCAGCTTTCACTTTTCTCAAACAATCTTCAACGTCAACACCATTGCCATAATTGTCAATAGCGTGAAGAAGGGTTTCAGAGTTTATTACTCCCAATTGGGTAGCTCTCATCATTCCCATCGTTTTAATAAGATCTTCACCACAAACATCTTTGTAAAGCATCCAGATCTTAGATCCTCTGATATTGAGGCTATCCATCCACAATATTGTGCCCAATCCTTTTGCAAAGTCGTCAGGATCGATTTCTGGTCCAAGCGATATGATATCCATCATAACTCTTAAACCACCAGGGTTTCCTTCACCCATCTTCATTAGAATATCCTTCACAGAATCTTTTAAATTAATCATTGTCTTCATCTCCTTTCTTATTTCGAAAAAGTAAATAGAACTATCACAAGCTCTATTTCTGATTATATTATTTCTATATAAAAGTATTAAAAATAAGAAATGTCTAAACCACTTACCGAAGTAAGTAATTTAGACATTTCTTATTACCGAACAATCCATCTGAAAACATTGCTGTTTCCACTAATATAATTTCTATATGAAAGATTTGAATATCAGAAAATTCTATGTTTAACTGCCCTATAATTTCTATATGAAAAGCTCTTGCCGGATAAAAACAAATATCAAGAATAGTTCTATATAAAAAATTAGAACCCTTTTACACTTTTGCAAATGTAGTATTTTGTTAACAATAATTTAGACGGGGTGTTGTTTTCTCCGCCATTGACCATAAATAGATATATTCGTCCATTTTAAATAAGATCTTCTTTCTAGAAATTATATTTTTTAACAGACTTTAAACAACTGCAGTTTTTATTTCTTAGTATTGCGGCAACACGATCAAAACTAGATCTTGCCGAATTAAAAAGGAAGTAAATTGACTCGAGGTCTTAGTCTGTGACCTGTTACAAAAATAAATAAAATTTAATAGAAAAGGAGAAATTACTTAAAATGGTTTATCATAATCAGCTCATTGCCGTTATAAAAACAAACAAAAAGATCTTAAGGGAATTATCATCAGATAACAATAATAATACTATAGTTAAATTACCATTCAATACAGAATACAGTATTAAATTTAAAAATCTAAATACTCAGGATGCTTTAATTAAAGTTAGTATTGATGGTAAAAATGTATTATTAGATAATTCAGAAATTATTATCAGAGCTAATTCATCAGGTTCATTAGAAGGTTTTCTTAAAGGTAATACAGTTACTAATAAATTTAAATTCATTCAGAAAACAGATCAGATTGTTAATCACAGAGGAGATAGAATAGATGACGGTATCATTAGAATCGAATATAGATATGCTAAAATTAAACCAGTCACTATTCAAACTACGAATTGGACTTATAATTCACAATCAGTTTTTCATCCACCTGGTTGTATGTGTCCTATTTGTAATCCTCATTATGAATCAAAACAAGTTTTTCCATTTGTGAGATACTCACCCAACACTGTTTATCTATCATCAGCTATTAATCCAACTATAACTACTTCTGGATCATCAGCTATTAATTCAGTTTCGAATAATCTTAGTCCAGATGAAGGTATAACAGTTAAAGGTTCAGAATCAGATCAGAGATTCATCAATTCCTATATTGGTGAAGTGGAAGAACAAGCTCATGTGATAGTGATTCGTCTAAAAGGCTATGATGAAAAAACTAATCAATCAGTTCAGAAACCTGAGATCGTTAAGAGAAAAGTATCGTGTCCAACTTGTGGAACAAGAAATAAATACAGAAATAAGTTCTGTTTAACCTGTGGGACAGCTTTATTCTAGTTTTCAAATCTAATTTTTAGTTAAGATCAAAAATAAAATGGGCGAATATACATTTTAAAATTTTTCATCTTCAAAATTTGAAGTTTCTATAAAAAATCTATAGCTTAATTTAATTTTTTCCAGCTCTTTAATTTTCCCGGGGGAAATATAAGATCATTTAGATTAGTTGGAGCGAGCTAAATTAAAAATTCAGACAGATAGAGAG
>CAZFOG010000588.1:0-2675 GCA_964520685.1 uncultured Nitrospiraceae bacterium
ATTGCCACGTTTCCCGGAACCAGTGCAGCGCCCGCGGGAACATGTCTTCGGGTTCGGGGAGTTCGGTATGCCAGCGCTTCTCGTGTTCGAGTGTGAGAAAGCCGTCGTAGCCGTGCAGGGCCAGCACGTTGACGGCCTCCGCAAGCGGTAAGGTCCCTTCACCCAGGTAAACATAGCGCCAGCCGTCATCCATTGCGTGGGCATGCCCGGGCTCGTAGACGGCGTCCTTGAAGTGCGTATTGAGCACCCGCCGCCCGTATGCCGCCCAGGAATCGGCAGGCCGCTCTTTGGTGATTCGCGGCGTGTGGCCGACGTCCCACACCACGCCCACCGCGGATACGGGAAGCCTGTCAAGCAGCAGCGCAACATCGTCTGCGCCTACCCAGTGATCGTGGGTCTCCACGCACCAGCCAATCGCCGCCGCGCCGTCCAGTGCGAGCATCTTCTCCATGGTCTCCGCGGCCGCATCCGCAAGCGCCGGGCGGGCACATGCCTCGACATCGCCTCCACCGAACACCCGCACGCACGGCGCGCCCAGTTCGCGTGCCAGCGCGAGTGTCCGGCGGGCCTCGTCAAGATTTTCGTCGAGCCGGTCCTCGTCGCAGATGCGGATCGAAGACGAGATACAACTGACTTCAAGCCCTGCATCGCCAAGTATACGCTTGCTCTCTCGAAGACCTGATGTGAACTCCGGGGCGGTTGTGACGTCCAGGTGCTGGCCCAGTCCGCGGAAATCCACGGCGTCGTATCCATATTCCGCGAGGTTGCGCGCGATGGTCTTGAGGTCCCAGGTGGGACACCCCAGCGTGGTGGTCGAAGTCCTTGGACTCGGCATAACGGGCTCCTTCCGGGTGATTTGGCCGACTGTCCGATGATACAGGTTACGGGAATGCAGGCCAAACGCGCACGCCGTCGCGCCGCCCGGTTACGCGTTCACGGCGATGGTATCCCGCCGCCTGCCGAAGAAGCAGGAGTCCCTACTCGATGTTTCTTGGGGCCGGGTGGCGCTGAAACACCGCGAGATAGTCTTCGGGCGTAACGCCGTACTTCTCGCATGCGGCCTTGTCGAGCACCTCGCGGGGGTCACCTCCGCTGGCGTTGCCCTCGCAGTAGAGCCACCAACCCCTGGCCACGCCGCGGGTCTTTTCGAGCTGTTCGTCCAGGTACTCAGGCAGGTAGTTCGGCTTCTTCGTGCGCGTGTTCCACGGGTGGTAGCCCGGCAGTACCCGCGTAGCGAACGGGTATTCTTCGTGCACTCGTTTCACAAACGAACTCGGGTCCACGAACCAGCGGACCAGGTGTTCGGCCACGTCCGGGGCAGCCATTTCGCCGTTACCCGCGCCGTAGGTCTTTTCAGTGGCAATCCAGATCTCGACCCCTGCGTCATGGATGCCCTTCAACCACCAGTAGTTACCGTCGCGGCAGCCGGGGATCCCGTCATACATGCGCGCCTCAAATAGCTGGATGAGCACGCCACCGGGCCAGACGCCGCTTATGGCCTCGCCGGTTTGGCGTCCCCGATGGTAATACATACCCGAAAGTCCGAATTCCTCGATGAACGTCCAGGCGCAGACGTGATCGGCCACATCTTTGTATTTCTCGCGAACCGATTCCGGTATCCCTTCGTAATCCTCGGCATCGTACACAATCCCGCGGAATCCCAAGTCCCGCGCACGGGCATAGATGCGGCGCATCTCCCGGAATGTCGTGAGCCAGCTCTGGTCATCGTGCAGTTTTTCGGGTGAATTAACCATGAACGTAAACGCTTCGTGTTCGGTCAGCCAGTAACGAATCCCCCGCTCCTGGAGCGCTTTGAGCGCGCCCGCGTCCACCCAGAGGTCAAAACCGCTGTTGGTATTGGTTTGGGGAAAGGCCGTTTCGACGAGATCGAGCCACAAATCGGTCGCGCCAAGGTCACGCTCGAAATAGTCCAGCTTCGCAAGGTAGTCGCGTTCCAGATTGCCCGACCAGCAGAGCACATGGCGCTCAGGATAGTTGGGATACCCCAGCGGGATGAGTTCCGACACGCCCCCCTGCCGCACGCCGCCGAACTGCACCCGCAGATACCGGCCGACCGCGCCGTCCAGGGGGATAGCCGTTCGATCGCCGCCGCGCCACATGGGCAGGTTAATGCGCCGGCCAAGAAGGGGCCGAAATGTTTCCCCATCTCCGCTTACCGACACTTCCTCGACCCATCGCACCGGGTTGGACTGGCCGTTCACAATGGTGAGGGCTTCCAGCACGCACGCCTGCTGCAGGTCCAGAACCATGGCAGTCGCGATATCCCCGGCCGTGTTTGGATCATGAGCAATCCGGCATTCGGTAGACCTATCGCCGTCACAGACATTGCCGGGCTGTTCGACAGCGTCTCCCCCGGTGACCTCTATCAACACGGCTGGAATCGGGCCCGTCTCCCCGTATGCCGCGTGTAGGCAAAGCATCACGGATACCAATAACACAACGCCTGTCCATCGCATGCTGTATTCCCTTCCGCCAAAGCTTTCGGTTCGAGACCTCCATCATAGCAGTCCCCCCGGCGGGCATGTCGAACAACCAATCGCGTGTGCGCACTTCCGCGAAAACCGGGACTGACCCGACGGTTTGCGCAGCAAACCGGGGACTGTCCCGAATGGCACTTACTTAAGCCCAACTGGTCTTATTCATTGCGTTTACGT
>CAZFOG010000589.1:0-2665 GCA_964520685.1 uncultured Nitrospiraceae bacterium
ATTCCAAAAACCGGGATTTCCCCCTCTGTTGTGGGACCGGTGCCCTCACCGGTCATTTCTGTTTTTATCGTCGATGGGTGAGCCGAACGGCTCATGGTTCGCTACCTCGAAGATTCCAAAAACCGGACTGTCCCTGAGTTTTTGCATCCCTCCTGGGCTCCCCGAGCGCCAGCTCGGCACTCTTGCCCGGTAGGCCGCCGTCGTCCTGTTTTCATCGCCTGCGATTGGGCCGAAAGATCCGGGGCTCTCGGTTTTTGGGACATGCAGCGGCCATCAAAAAAACACCGCCGTGAACCGTTCGGCTCACGGCGGTGCAGGCATTCCGCCAGTGCATTCTGCGGGGGCTTACATGCCGCCAGCAGCGACCACGGCAAACTCCTCGGTAACCGGGAATTCTTCGCTCGGGTACCGGATGAATTCCACGTGCCCGTCCATAAACAGCACATTTGCTCCACCCGGAACGTGGTTGAAGTGCGATACGTCGATCATCACAATGTCCCACATCACCGCCAATTCGGACTGAGCCTGTGTCGAGGAGGCCGGATTGTTAATATCCGTGATCAGGAAGCGCTCGATGCCTTCTCGCAGACGGTAGATCTGCACATCCCCGTCCACCGGGTGGCTCAGGGTGAAGTCCTCGTCCGGATTCAGCATCACAGGGGCCAGGGCGATTAACAGCAGGCCCGGATCAGCCCAGCCCTCGAGAATCTCGTTGCCCGGGACCGCGAACCCCATATAGAGGTACGACGCATCGCCGTCCTCGGCAAAGGCTCCCCATCCAGCCGGGCAGCCGGCGGGGTCGGCCGGGCGAATGTCAAGGTTGCCCGCCGCATCCACCCAGGTGCCGCCCCAGCCCGGCTCGAAGACGCGCTCACCTTCTGGATCGGACGGGCACAGCATCACATGGGCGTCCGTCAGATATTCCGGATAGATCGACCCGGGATTGGGCATCCAGCAATACTCGCCGCCGTCTGGGTCGCAGGTAGCTCCGCTCTGCGCAATGACTTGCGAAACTTTGGCCGGCCATTTCTCGCCTTTGGATTCGTTGGCATACATCTTGTAAATAATGCCCATCTGTTTCAGGTTATTCGCGCAACTCGCCCGGCGTGCGGCCTCGCGTGCGCGTGCGAGTGCCGGTAGCAGGATTGCCGCGAGAATGCCAATGATTGCGATCACTACCAGCAGCTCAATCAGTGTGAATCCACGAACTTTCCTCATGTTCCTGTCTCCTTGGTTATTGAACGCCACTTCGCCTCCCGAATTTCGGGCCTGGGAACCGGTGTCCCCAAGTACGGTGGCTCATGTTTTCTAACGTATTTCGAAGTCTTCGTCAAGTCTTTTGTGTCTGCCCGAGTTGGATCTGCCCGGATTATGACCCGAGGTCGCAGCCCGTCGGCTGTTCCGGTCGTTGCCAATTCCACATCGGGGGCATGACGGCCCCGGAAAAGTCCCCCAGGTCACGAAAAAGGGCGTCTCGATACCCGAGACGCCCGGAACAGGTGTTTGCCGCGAGCGAGACTAATACATCAGCTCCATCCAGCGCTTGCCGGCCTTCAGCTCGGCCTTGCGCCGCTCCCATTTTTCCTGACCGCCGGCGATTTTCGCCATCGCTTCGTCCAGCAGGTCGCCCACCTTTTCATGGCCGGCCACATACACGTAGGTGTTCGGGTCGAGCACCATGTCCCACACTTCCTGGGCGTGCTGCCCGATGGCTTTGTCGAGGGCCACGGGCGCATCCACGGCCGGACGCGGGCTCACCGCCTCGAAGGCCTTGAACGTCGCCTCGTCGTAATAGTTGGCGAAGTCGTCGCGCTTGTCGTTCATGTAGATCATCTCGAGCCCCGTCTTCGCCCCGAAAAAGAGCCGGACCTTGCCCTTCCA
Source organism: uncultured Nitrospiraceae bacterium (assembly GCA_964520685.1). Lineage (GTDB taxonomy): Bacteria > Hydrogenedentota > Hydrogenedentia > Hydrogenedentales > SLHB01 > UBA2224. The sequence goes on from CAZFOG010000589.1 coordinate 1,882, forward strand.
GCCGCTGCGCTCGTCGTAGATGTGGCGCACAAACGCCCGGAACGGCGCAATGCCCGTGCCCAGACCGACCATCAGCAGATTGGCATTCTCGTCATCCGGAATCGAAAACGCACCCTTGTAGGGCCCTGCCATGGTCAGCTTGTCGCCCGGCGCACGGTCGCAGAAATAGTTCGAGGCTTTCCCCTCGTACTTCTCGCCGCTGTAATCGTCGATGTAGAAACACCGCTTTACGCACAGGGTCAGCCGCGTCTTCCCATCCGCCAGTTTCTCGCCACCCGCAATCGTGTACAGCCGAATGTGATACTCATTGCCGAATTCGTGCGGACCCGGCACCAGCAAGCCAATGCTGTCGCCCACCGCATACGCGAAACCCTCTTCCTCCAGCTCAAGCACGATATTCCGGATGTCCTCGTCCGAAGTCTCCGGGGTGATACGTTCGTTACGGACCACCGTTGCCACGAACGGTTTGCTGATGTCCAACTCTGCCAAAGACGCCATGGTAATTCCTCCGCTTCGTTCCCCCACGGGGAGAACCCTTTGCGCATTCAATCAATAAGGACGCCCGGGCCGGGCGCATCGGCCTGACGGCTTCGCACGGCCCCGGCGCGAGATACATGCAATGTGCGATCATTCCGTATCCAACAAGGAGCGGCCGCAGACTCAGTGAGTCCGTATTGTAGGGTGCCCGCACCGGGAGAGTCAAACAGACCCGGCGTTGTGCGCCCGCAACCGGCGATTCCATGCCCATCGGCGCACGAAACCTGGCTCCCGTAGCGCAGGCGTC
>CAZFOG010000590.1:0-2651 GCA_964520685.1 uncultured Nitrospiraceae bacterium
TATCTCGGCTACATGCTGACCACCGAAGACGAAGGGCTGGCGTTTCTGGAATGCTATCCAAAGTTCATTGCCGAGGGGGCCGATTTCAGCCAGGACCTGCCCGCTCCTCCGGGGCGGGGGTCGTTCGGGGGCGATGTGTTTCTTCACTTTCGCAACGAACTCTGCGAAGACGAAACCCTGCCGCTGGAGAAGGTGCCGGTGCTTTTCGAAGGGGCGGTTGTCGAAGGGGAGTTCCCCGTATTCCATCACCGCGAACCCGGCGGCAACGTAATCTACCTGAACAGAACAGGCAGAAGCGTCGACTTTGTGCCCTATCCCGGCAAATTTCCCATGACTCCGGAATTCCTCGAGGCCATCGCGAAGCTGGACAAGTAGGGGCGGTATGGATTCTCGTCCCTGCACAGACCGGAAGTTGCAGGTTTCCAGCCTGCATTGCAGGAGGTAACGATGCGCACCGGACACGCAAGAGATTCGCATGGGCGCAACAAACGCGTTCTTCTGCCACTTCCGGCAGACGCGGGCGGGGAGCCGTCGCCTTCCCGGTCGGCCCCAAAGGCCCCAGAAGGGCTGGATTCCACCGGGCGGCGCATCAGTTGCGCTATCCAGGCCGGGACAGTCCTTTTTCTGGTCGCCGTCGCTTGGGCAATTCTTGTTCCGAAAGGTGGATGTCACGGTGCCCGCGAAGCCCAAAGGCGCGCTGAGTGCGCAGGCAATCTCAGAGAGATCGGCTGCGCATGTATGAAATACGCGGAGGACAATCCGGACGGTTACTGGCCTCCCCTCAGCAGTCGCAAATGCATGTTCATGTTCACGCCCGATTCGGTTTACCCCAAATATCTGCCTGACCCGAAAATCCTCGTATGCCCTTCCAATGATGACGCCGAAGCTTCCGGGGAGATTGACGACCAGAGCTACTATTATCTCGGCTACGCTCTGACCAGCGAAGAGGAGATGCTGGCGTTTCTTGAACGCTATCCAGACTTCATTGCGGAAGGGGCCGACTTCACTCAGGATCTACCAGCGCCTCCGGGCCTCGGCTCCTTCGGAGGCGACGTCTTTCGCCGGTTCCGTCAAAACGTGTGCGAGAACACCGATATGCTACCCCGTGATATCCCCGTCATGTTCGACGCCACGACCCTCAAAGACGACTGGCAGGGGTTTCATCATGTCCCCGGTGGCGCGAACATCTTGTATCTCGACGGACATATCGAGTTTCTACGTTACCCAGGCAAGTTTCCCATGACGAAGGCCGTGGTGGAAGAATTCACGAAGCTGGACAAGTAAGGGGCCAATATGGACTCGACACGACCATTCCGCTACACTTTCGCGCCATGAAGACAGCAATCCTGGGCGCCGTGTGTTTTGACGAGATTTTCCCCCTCGAAGGCGAACGCCGCGAGAGTTTCGGGGGCATCCTTTACAATGCCGCCGCGTTGTCCAGCATTCTCGAAGAGAGCGATACCGCGTTCCCGTTCACCAAGATAGGCGCGGACCGGTTTGATGCGGCCGTGGCGGAATTCAAGAAACTGCCGAATGTCGATACCAGCGGCCTGCTTCCCTGCGATGGCCCGATAACCCACGTCACCCTCACGTGGCGGACCGTGTCCTGGCGGGACGAAGTGGTCCGGCACCGCATGCCGCCCTACACGATTAACGAGTTGGAGCGAGTGTTCGATGCAGACGCCGTTCACATCAATTTCATCAACGGCACTGAGATAGACTTGCCTACGTTAGGAGCCTTCCGCGAACGGTATGGCGGGCTCATCTCGCTGGACGTCCACAACATCATCAGCCGGTTCGACGCCGAGGGGAAGCGCGACATCGTGGGCTTTCCCCAGTGGCGCGACTGGGCGCCCCACGTCGACGTGCTCCAGTGCAACGAGTTCGAAATCAACACCATGTTCGACCGGGAGGTCAAGACCCGCGCCGAGTGCGCCGCAGCCGCCCGCGAGGTGTGTAAACACGGGCCACGCGCCGTCACCGTAACCTTGGGTCCCGAAGGCGCAGTGACCGTGCATAGGAAGAACGGCGACTGTTATCTTGTCGACATTGATGTCCTTCCCCCGGTCAAAGCCGCCGACACCACGGGCTGCGGGGACAGTTTTTCGGCGGGATTTCTCTTCGGCATGCTGCGTTTTGACGAGCCCGCGACGGCCCTGGCGTGCGGGTCGGTTGTGGCGGGCGTCAATGCGCGTTATAAGGGCATCGGGCAACTGGCGGAGGCCAAAGACTACCTCCGCGCCCCGCGCAGCCACTTCAACGTGTTCAATGACAGGCCAGACGACTGGCCCGGGGAACCATGCTAGCCCCCTATTCCTCCGCTTCCTTCTCTTTGGCTCTCTTCTCGCGCTGGATCTCCGCCAGGTGCACGGGCTCTTTGCGCACCTTGCTTTCCAGGGCCCGGCGGCGTTCGTCGAGCATGCGCGTCGCAATTTTGCGAATCTGGGACTGGAACCACATGTCGGTTGACGAGCCCTCGCGGTAGTCGGCCGGCCCGATCATGTCCACCCGGTCAGTTTCCTGCAGCATGAGCGCCTGCTCGTAGTGCCGTTGGGACCGGGGTTTGTAGACGGCGAACGCATAGCCCCCGTGTTTCCGCACTACCGAGAACGAGGGGATATCGCTCGGACCGTCCGCAACGTAGATCATGT
>CAZFOG010000591.1:0-2648 GCA_964520685.1 uncultured Nitrospiraceae bacterium
TTGCGCCCGTCGAGGCGGGGTTGTTCGTTCTGCCCGTTCGTGAGCAGGCCTTCGAAGCCGTCGAAAAGGCCATCGATCTTGGCGGACTCTTCCTGGGATTGAGTTTTTTCCTGATCGTTTCAGCGCTGATCCTTACCGCACTGCTCTTCGTGTTCGGCGTACAGCACCGCGCGCCGGAAATGGGCGTGCTGTTGGCACTGGGGTTCCAGCCGCGGCATATCCGCGTCGTGTTTTTGCTCGAGGCGGCCGCCAGCGCCATTCTGGGTGCGGCACTCGGCGCAGCCGCCAGCACTTTGTATACCCGGGCGCTGATCTTCGGGTTGGGCCACTTCTGGCAGGGAGCGGTCGCACAAACGAACATTCTTTATCATGCCGCACCCGGAACCGTCCTTTCAGGAGCAACGGTGAGCCTGGTATCTGCCCTGGCCGCCATGGCTATCGCCATGTGGCGCCAGACGCGCCACTCGCCGCGCGAACTCCTCACCCTGGACTTCTCCCAGGATGCCGCCAAACCCGCCGCGCGGCCGGACCGCGCCCCTGCCGTGTGGCTGCCTGTGGGGGGACTCCTCGTTGCCGCAAGTCTGATCGCGTATGCGCTGGTCAGAGGCGTCGAAAACGTGGCTTTGGTGTTCTTCATCGCCGGGGCACTGCTGCTGGTCTCGGGGACAGGGTTTTTCCGGTACCTGCTCGGCCGCTTGCGCTCGCCGGGGTCCGTTAAGCGGCTCACCTTTGTGTCGCTGGCTCTCGAAAACGCGTCGCGCCGTTGCGGTCGCAGCTTGAGCGTGGCCGCTCTCCTCGCCACCGGCTCGTTTCTCGTATTGGCGGTTTCCGCGATGCAGGAGGATGTCTCCGCGAATTCCGGGAAGCGGTCCTCAGGCACCGGCGGATTCGCATTGTATGCGGAAACCACGCTCCCCCTCGCGGAAAATCCGGCCGCAGAGCTTGACAGCCCCGGCGTGAGTGCGGTTGCCCTGCGCGTGCGCGACGGCGACGACGCGAGCTGCCTCAATCTGAACCGCGCGCAAACGCCCAGGATTCTGGGCGTGAACGTCGACGAACTGTCCGCCCTGCGCGCGTTTGCGCCAGAAAACCAAGACACGGACATTTGGAAATTGCTCACCCTCGACCTGCCCGATGGCGCGGTGCCCGCGCTCGTGGGCGATTCCGACACGGCCATGTGGGGGCTTCAGAAAAAGACCGGCGTAGAGAACGGTGATATCCTCACCTACCTTGATGATGCGGGAAATGAGGCCGGCGTGAAACTCGTGGGCCGTCTGCCCATGCGGCTCTCGGTGTTTCAAGGCGCGATTCTGATTTCCAACGAGTGGTTCACGCGGATGTTTCCGTCGGAAGAAGGTTTTCGCGTCTTCCTCGTCGACACCCCGCCGGGCCAGGAGGAATCGGCAGCGCGCGACTTGAACGCCGCGTTCGACCGGGTGGGGATGGATGCCGTATCCACCGTAACGCGGTTGCGCCGCTTCTATGCGGTCGAGTCCACTTATCTGGCCATGTTTCTCGTGCTCGGCGGCTTCGGCATGATTCTCGGAAGCGCGGCCTTGGGGATTGTGGTGCTGCGCAATCTCCTCGAACGCCGCCGCGAAATCGCCATGCTGCGCGCCATCGGCTTCCGGAAAGAGGCTCTATTCAGGCTGTTTCTATACGAATACCTGTTTCTGCTGGGTGCGGGTGTGACCATTGGTGGCATCGCCGCAGCCATCGCCATAGCTCCCGCAGTGGCATCCGCGGGTTCGTCGGTCTCGGTGGGACTCGCCGCCTTGATCCTCGCAGGCATCGCGTTGACCGGCATCGTGTGCATCGTCCTGGCTGTCAGAATGGGGCTCGGACGCGAGAGCTTCAATGCCCTCCGCACCGAATAACTCACCTCACTTCCCGATGCAATAAAGATGGGTCGCCGTGCGGAGAAAGAGCTGTTGGCCCGAAACGGCCAGGGACGACAATACGTACAGGCCCGGCAGCTCGTTCGTGGCCAGCACCTGGAACTCCGGGCCCGCCGCCAGCACCGTTGTCACGCCGTCTTCGTTCGTCAAGTACAGTTTGCCGTCCGCAAGCAGAGGCGACGCGCTCACGGTGCCCCGGTCGGTGCGTTCCGGACCCCAGACGGTCACGCCCGTCTTCGCATCGAGACACGTCACGGCCCCGCGGTCCTCGACCATGTAGAAATACGTGCCGTCACAGGCGGGGGTCGGCACATCGGGACCGCCAAACTCGTCCCACTGCCAGGCCAGATGGCTCGTGGTGATGTCCCCTTCCCCGCCGGCCCGCAAGGCGAGCAACGGGCGTTTGCGCGTTGGGGTATAGATCATGCCTTGTACAATCACCGGCGAGGCGATAATGCGGCAGTTGTTGATCTTTCTGGGATTCAGACCTGCCGCACGCCATACCTCGAGACCGGTCTCTGGCTCGTGCCCGGTAACATAGTCGCCACCGGCGATGACGATCTGGGTCACCCCTTCATGGTGCAGCAATGTGGGCGTCGTGTAAGCATCGGGGGACTCATTTTCGGCATCGGTGGGACGCTCGATGCGCCACGCAACGTCGCCCGTCAAGGCATTGAACGCGACGAGATACGATGGCTCATCGGTGGTGTACCCATGCAGGACCTGGATGATCAGTTTCCCATCGTACAG
>CAZFOG010000592.1:0-2643 GCA_964520685.1 uncultured Nitrospiraceae bacterium
ATTTTAATGTAGAAAATGAACAAATTAGATATTATCAAAAAACATTAATGGAAAATAAACTGGAATGGATTTCGATAAAAGATTTTTTTGCACATGGAACCGCAGGTAATTTTATAACTAGTAACAACAATAAAGAATACTATTTACAGTATTTAGAAACGCTAAACAAATTAGATAAAATAAAAGAATATGACTATTTTGTAGATGAAGAAAAATTGTCAGCGTTAGTTGATATTAAAGAAATTGTAAGAATTTTTAATTTAGTGAATAAACAAGGAAGAACTCTTTCTGAAGAGGACTTGGCATTAGCCTATACATGTTCTTTTTGGCCTGAAATTAAAGATTTATTTAGAAAAGAATTGGCTTTATATAGCGAGAAGGGTTATATTTTTAATTTTAATTTTTTAATAACTTGCTTAAACTCTATCGCTACAGGTCATGCAAAATTTGAGGGATATTACAGAGAATCAGAAGAATTAATAAAAGAATCCTGGAATAAACTACAAGAATCATTAAGGTATTTGTTAAATGTCTTGAATGATAAGGCTTATATTAATTCGAGTGATTTTTATGAATTAAAATCAGATGCACTTTTAGTACCCATGGTAGTATATTTAGCAAAAAATAACTGCGAATTTCCCAATGAAATTGAATTAAGAAAATTTTTATACTGGCTATATAATGCAATGATGTGGGGTAGATATACTAGGAGAGGGAAATCAACTCCATTGGAGCAGGATGTTGTAACCATCACTAGAGAAAATACTTCAGAATCTTTAATTCATAATTTAAATAGAGAAATAAGATTTTTTGAAGTTTTGCCTAAAAATTTAGAAGGAGCACCTATTTACAGTCCTTTTTTTAATATGACTTTTATTGTTGCAAAGTTTAAAGGAGCTGTAGATTGGTTTAATGGAAGCAATTTACATTCAAGATTAATTGGCAATTCTTTCTATTTAGAAAAACATCATATATTTCCAAAGAATATATTAGAGAAAAAAGGTTATTATAAAGAATATGAAAAGAGGGTCATGGTGAATGAAATAGCAAACAGGGCATTTTTAACTGCAAAAGCGAATCGAGAAATTAGGAATAGTGAACCAGCACAATATTTAAAAAAAGTTCAAGATAAATACCCAAAAGCGTTAAAACAACAATTCGTTCCAGAAAAAGAAGAACTTTGGAGTCTTGACTCTTTTGAGCTTTTCTTAAAAAGAAGAAGGAAAAATATTGCAAATGAGATAAATAAGTTTATGAAAAGCTTAATCGATAATGAAGTAATTAAAATAAATATTGAAGAATTAATAAAGAAAGACGAAGATACTAATTTAGAATTTAAATCTACTTATACATGGAATATAAAAGAGAATAGAGTAGATAAAGAACTTAAGTATAATGTTCTAAAAACAGTTATAGGTTTTATGAACTCCAATGGTGGTACTTTGATTATTGGTGTTGATGATGAACACCAAGTTATAAGTATGGATTTAGATTATCAGCATAACTGGAAGGGTAATAAAGATGGATATATTCTTGATTTTAGAGAATACATTGAGAAAAATATTGGTATTAACAATTATAAAAAATTTATTGATTTAAGCTTTGAATCAATTGATGGTAAAGAAGTATGTGTAGTGAAAGTGGAAAAGAGTGAAGATTATATTTATTTAAAAAAAGATAATAAAAAAGTTTTATACATAAGATTAGGAAATAGAACCAAACCCTTAGATGATCCAGAGGAAATAATAGAATATATTGAAGAGGATAAAAAGTAAATTTTTAGGTTAATTACATTTAAATTACTTTACAAATAAACTGTCATAGGGACGGTTCTTTTGACAACTTTCTTGAACAAATTATCTAGTTTGATCAAGGAAATAAATCTTGCAATATAAAAACTTAAAGTAAAAAAAGCAATTCAACTTTCCGGAGTTAGAATATGTTCATACCTTACAGTACTCAATTAGAGGACTTTAATCTCAATAAAGCCAGGCAGTTTGTCAATTATTGGAGTAACCTGTATTCGTATGATTCAGTAAAGGTTTCAATACAGAAGAAAATATTGATTATATCGAGGAGTTAAATTTAGGAATTAGGTTAACTGAAAAAAATATCAAGAAGTTACTCCGATGAAAAGATCCGAGAATGCTTACTAAAAAAATTCTATCCGGTCCCAACAAAGAGAAGGAGAACCCAAGAGTTTCCAAGGTATTGGATAAAATAGAATCAATTAATGAATTCCGAGAAGGTAGTATTGGATTAGATCCGTTTAAAAAGGTAACCAAAGAGATATTCCCCAATGGTTTTGTCTGGCAAGCCTTTCTTTTTCATATTGCCCGGCCATTTGAGTTTCCCATTGCAGACCGCAATGTCTTTCAATCATTTTCCATTCATAAAAAGACCAAAATACCAGGAGATTGGGAAGGGTATCAGAATTACGTCAATTATTTTTTTCAGATTGCTTTAGCTGCCAACATTATTTCTGAAAAGCCCAAGGGCAATGAACCAAAGCTCAAAGACATTGTTAGAGAATTAAAAAGAGTTGACAATGCACTTTTTGTTTTTGGTCAATTTTTAAATTCCTATGGAAGAACAAGCGTTATATGATGAAATTCTTAATGATTTTTATCTAAATCTGAAGGT
>CAZFOG010000593.1:0-2641 GCA_964520685.1 uncultured Nitrospiraceae bacterium
GACCCACACGGACAAACACGGACCTACACGGCGCAGCATAGCCGCAACCAAATTTACGGAACCGGAATCCTCCCCCCGAACGCCTTCCGGCGTTCGCCCCCTCCAAAGGGGGAGATAAGACCTTGGAAATAAGCGGTTTATGTCCCTCTGCTGCCAAGAATCCATGCGGTTTGCACGAATTTCAGAAGAGAGTAGCACGGACAAACACGGACGGGGATACACGGGGTAAGCCTTGGGACAGTGAGAACCATGCGGCTCAGCTGTGGGCGATGAAAAAGGGCTGGAGCAAAACCCTCGGGACAGACCCCGGTTTGCTGCGCAAACCGTTGGGTCCCGGGTTTTGGAATTTTCGAGGTGGTGCGAAGTCTGGCAGGCGGGGAATATTTGGTGCCCCGGCCCGTGTCTCCTCAATGGGTGAATCGTTGCTAAACCGGTTGAAGGATAAGACGTTATGGCTGACAGGCTAGGGGAATTGGCGTTGCAGGAGTGCGTACCGTGCGGGGGTGGCATACCCGCCCTCGAGGGCCAGAAACTGGCCGCGCTGATGCGCAAACTCGATGGCGACTGGGGCCTTGTGGCGGACCATCACATCGAGCGGGAATATGCGTTCGACGGTTACCCCGCGGCCGTGGCCTTCACCAACGTCGTGGCCCGCCTCGCCGAGGAGCAGGATCATCACCCCGACATTCTGCTAACCTATGGCAAGGTCAAAGTGACGGTGTGGACCCACAAAGCGGGCGGCCTCACCCTGAACGACTTTGTGTTCGCGGCCAAAGTGGAGAAGATGTATCAAAACGGCGCGTAGCGTGCGCGTGCAAGTAGATTATGCCCTGCAATGACGTTACCGAACGCATCGAGCTGGTCCTCGATGCCGATGATAGGCTGGTATCCTATGCCCTGCGCAAACGGACGTGCGGGCGCGCGGTGGGCGGGGAATCCCTTCTCGACACGGTTTTTGCCGGAAAGACGATTGGCGACATTGCCGGTGTGACGCCCGAGGGCCTCCTCGAACGCATTGCCCCGCCGAGCGACATCGAGGCCTTTCTCGCTTTGAAACACCTCTTCGCCGTGCAGGCGGCGTGCGCGGTCATCTGTGGCGCGGCCGCGGGCGGACCCAATGACATCTGCGCCGCCGCCGAAATCGGGTGCGAAAACGGCCAAACACGCCTGACTGGACTCGTCCGGGTGAATGTGGTGCACGACGAGATCAAGGCTTGCGGGCGCTGCAAGGGTTGCGCCTCGAAGAAGATCACGAAGGCCCAATCCCTGAGCAACCGATAGTCCCCCGCGCGCTCGCTTCAGCAGGCCGGATAGGCTATGATCATGTGCGGTAGTCAATTCAACCCGTATGAAGCAACCCTCGCGCGGTGATCACGCGTTTCGGGCATTCTTCGAGAGGACAATCACCCATGGCAGTGGCAGAACGGCGCGAAACCATCGGCGTCATGGTCGGCAATGTTAAGGTAGGAGACGGCGCACCGGTCGTGGTCCAGTCGATGACCAACACCGATACGGCCGATGCGGAATCCACGGCGAAACAGGTGATGGAGCTGGCCGATGCGGGCTCGGAACTGGTGCGGGTGACGGTCAATGTGCCCAAAGCTGCGGAGACCGTGGGCGAGATTGTACACCGCATCCGCGACGCGGGATTCAGCACCCCGATAGTCGGCGATTTCCATTACAACGGCCACAAGCTGCTGAGCCAGTACCCCGATTGCGCCCAGGCCCTGGCCAAGTACCGGATCAATCCCGGCAATACCGGAAAAGGTTCGAGCCGCGACGCCAATTTCGAGACGATCTGCAAAATCGCGGTCGATCACGGCAAGCCGGTCCGGATCGGCGTGAACATCGGCTCGCTGAATCCCGAACTGGTCATGCGGAAAATGCAGGAGAACACCGACCTGAATCTCGGTAAGACATCCGACGAGGTCATGAACGAGTGCATGATTGTCTCGGCCCTCGAGTCCACCCGGCTCGCACTCGAAGCAGGGTTGCGTGAGGACCAGATCATCATTTCCTGCAAAACGTCGACCCCCGTGCGCCTTATCGACCTGTACCGCGAGTTGTCTTCCAAGACGCGGCAGCCGCTCCACCTGGGCCTGACCGAAGCCGGCATGGGCGCCAAGGGCCTGATCTGGTCCGCGGCGGCCATGGCTCCACTGCTGTGTAAGGGCATCGGCGACACCATCCGCGTGTCACTCACCCCCCGCCCCGGCTCGGACCGCCGCGACGAGGTGTATGCCTGCTGCGAATTGCTCCAGGCGCTGGGACTGCGGTCGTTTGCGCCCAGCATTACCTCGTGCCCGGGGTGCGGCCGCACCACAAGCACGACCTTCCAGGAGCTGGCCGAGCAGACCGAGTCGTACATTAAAGAACGCATGCCCGACTGGCGGAAACGGTACACGGGCATCGAAACGCTCAAGCTCGCGGTGATGGGCTGCGTCGTCAACGGACCCGGTGAATCCAAGGCCGCCAACATTGGCATCAGCCTGCCGGGTTCGGGCGAAAGCCCCGTGTGCCCGGTCTACGTTGACGGCGAAAAGGTTGCGAGCCTCAAGGGAACACCCCAGGAACTGGCCGCCGAATTCCGCGCAATCATCGACAACTACGTCGAAAGCCGGTTCGGAAGCCCCGGCGAATA
>CAZFOG010000594.1:0-2637 GCA_964520685.1 uncultured Nitrospiraceae bacterium
TCCTTGAAAATCAAGGATGAAGATATAGTCTGATCTCATAAGTAATTATGAGCAGTCTAATAAATAAGGTTGAAAGACCTTATTTTATTTAGACGAATAAGAGAGTAGCGTCTCTTATTGAATACCTGTGGTGGCGAATTCTCATCACTTAACGATAGTTCATGTAATCTCGCATCAATAAATTTATTGAAATTTTTCTCGAGAGATAAGAATAACAAAATTATATTTGATTATGAAACATTTGAAGATGTAATTAGAACTGTTATTACAGCACAAGATATTCTTATTGACAACTCTAGTTATCCCAATGATAAAATTGCAATTAATTCTAAAAAATATCGCAATCTTGGGTTGGGATATACTAATCTTGGTGGATTATTAATGTGGCTTGGGATTCCTTATGATAGTGATGAAGGAAGATCTTTGGCTGCAAGTTTAACAGCAGCGATGACAGGAATTGCATTTAATACAAGTGCAGATCTTGCCGACAAAATAGGATCATTTGAAAGATTTCCATATAATACTACTCCATTTTTAGAAGTACTAAATCAACATTATAAAGCTCTAAATGATTACTCGGTAGTTACAGATTTGGATACCGAAATTAAGACCTTCGCATTTAATTTTTGGAAGAAAGTAATTAAACGAGATCAATTTAGAAACGCACAAGTTTCATTATTAGCACCAACTGGAACAATCAGTTTCATAATGAACTCTATTACGACCGGAATCGAACCTGAATTTAGTCTAATTAGATATAAAAGATTAACAGGATCAGAAGGCGCAACTATTAAAATTGTAAATCCTATTGTTGAAGGAACTCTTAGAAGTTTGGGATATTCTGAAACTGAAATTCCTTTACTTATTGAAGAGTTACTTGGGGAAGGAGATATGAAAACCCCTTCCCGTTTTAGAAATGATGATAAAAAAATATTTCTAACAGCTTCTTCAATTCCTGGAACAAATTTATGTATTGATTATATGGGGCATGTTAAAATGTGTGCTGCCGTACAACCATTCTTGAGCGGGGCTATATCAAAAACAATTAATCTTCCAAAAGATGTAACCGTTGATGAAATTTATAATCTTTATATTGAAGCTTGGAAGATGGGATTAAAAGGAATTACAATATATAGAGATGGAAGTAAGAATTTCCAACCATTGACAACCGAAAAAATTGATAAAAAAGATGTGATTGAACCGGCAAGAGCTGAAAAATTAGTTAGAAAGAAACTTCCAGATGAAAGGCCAGCAATCACTCATAAATTCAGAATTGGTAGCTCAGACGGATACATCACGTGTGGGTTATACCCTGACACTGGAAAACTTGGCGAAATTTTCGTTAACGTATCTAAAGAAGGAAGTGTAATTTCTGGATTTGCAGATGCACTTGCAACCGTATTAAGTATCGCAATTCAATATGGCGTACCCATTAAAGAATATGTAAGAAAGCTTTCACATTTAAAATTTGAACCAAACGGATTTACATCAAACCCAGATATTCGAATTGCAAATAGTATGGTAGATTATATTGCAAGATATATTGGTTTAAAATTTTTATCAAAAGAAGATCAAATTGATCTCGGATTAATGCCTTCTAGTAAAGATAAGAATGGTATTTTATTAGAAAAAGTATCAGTACCATCTTTACATGACCAAGATATCGGACCAACCTGCCCTAATTGTGGGAACATGATGCGACGATTAGGATCATGTTATTTTTGTAATAACTGCAGCTATAACACTGGAAGCTGTGGATAAATTAAATAAAGTCGTGGGTAAAGTGAGGGCACAAAACATCTTTTGTGTCTGATCTTTATTCACGACTTTCTAATATTAATTCGAAAGGACATTTTTGTAAGATGGAATACCCTTGTACTTATTGCCCACACAGAAATCGATATAAAGAAAAATGTCTTCAAGCACCAAACACATGCTCTCTTTTAGTTAAATATCAACGTCAATTTGATAATCAAAATGGACAACCGTGCGATACTACTAAAAATTATTCAATTGATATGACTTATTCCATAAATATTAATAATAAAACAAAAATGCCCCATTTATAGGAGTTATTATGATTTCAATTACTAAATTATTTGAAAATTTTAAATTGCCATTATCTCTACAACGCTCTGATAGTCTACTTCCATCAAGACCAACAAAAATATTTGCTGGAAGAATATCTAAAATTAAAAAGATGAGTAATAAATTAGCAAGTTTAAATAATAAGTTTAGAGGTGCCTAATTATGTCAATATCAAATGTAATTATTTCAACACCAGATGATGTTTATAATCTAATAAAAACTGGAAAAGAATTATCAACTAAATTTCCATTCAATCATCAAAAAAAGACCAATGGAAAAGTTATGAATCTACAACTTGGAAGAATATGGATTAATAATCTTTTACCAGACGACTATCCATTAATTAATGAACCAGTAGATAAGAAAAAATTGGATGAACTAGTTATTAATCTTTATCATAAATATGGAACAAAAGAAGCCGCAAAAATTATAACAAATTTACAATCTGAAGCTTTCAAAATGGCCACTCTTTCTCCAAATACTTTTAATATCAATGTTTTTATACCTCCTAAAGAATGGATAAAAAAGAAAGATGAATTTCAAAAAACA
>CAZFOG010000595.1:0-2621 GCA_964520685.1 uncultured Nitrospiraceae bacterium
AGTACTCTGTTTCGTAAGTTCGGTGACGTATTCTTGCTTGGTGTTCATGCGGCCTTTGGCTGGGATTTTGTTGGTTGAAGATCCTTGGACAGTTTGGAGAGAACGCACTTCAGGTCTTCGCGTGTAAATTTCCATTGAAAGGGTTTGGCGTGCTGCTCGTACAGGGACTGGAATTCAAGGAGTCGCGCCTCGACCGCATCCAGATCGTGAAAGTCATTGGGCGTAAGCACTTTTCGCTGGACGACGGAGAAGTAGATTTCGACTTGATTGAGCCAACTGGCGTGTACCGGCGTGTGCACTTGGACAGCGTTGGGATACCAACGGCGAAGGCGCAGTACGGAGGTGTGGCCGCGATGGGACGAACCGTTGTCGGTGATCCAGAATACCCGGCGGGCCGAGCGGTAGGGTTCTTGTTGCATGACCTGATCCACGAGCCGATGATAGGCATCGATGCCCGTCGTTTGCTCACAACGCCCGAAGACTTTCGCCCGATGCACATCCCAGGCGGCGAAGTAGGCGAGCGCTCCTCGACGCACGTATTCGAACTCCACAAGTTGTGGATAGCCGGGTGCGGGGGCTTTGCCGGGATGACACCGTTTCCTAGCTTGGATGCTGGGTTTCTCATCGGAAGAAATCACATAATCATCGGTTCCCAGTGGCTTGCCTCGCCAACGGCCATGGTAAAGATCGAGCACGCGCCCCGCCTTCTCTGCAAAGGCCGGATCGCGCGGGAAAATCCAACTGCGGTACGACCAAGGCTTGATGGCGTCCGCGTTCAGCCACCGCCACACAGTCGTATTGCTTATCGAGGCCACGATGCACCGTTGCACGGCCTCGCGTGCTACATCGCAGCAGCTCAAACGAGAGAAGGGCAGGCCCAATTCGTCGGGAAGCTCACACGCCAACGCCTTAACCTCCACGACGACCCGAGGGGGAAAACGCACGCGGGCGCCCCCGCCTGGGCCGGTCCTCCAACCCGGCCAATCGCTCCTCGAAGAAGCGCTTGCGCCATTTGCTTACCACCTGACGCGGCAGCCCCAAGCGCTTCCCGATCTCCTTATTATCGAGCCCCTCGGCGGCGTAGAGCATGGACTTGGCACGCATCACCTCATAATACGGTGACGTATATTTTCGGGCGATACGCTCCAAGCTCTCTTTCTCCTCATACGTCAAGACAATGCGGTATGGGCTTTTTCGCGGCATCGTATGTTCCTCCTTGAAGAGGAGGATACCATAAATGCCCTCAAAAATGTCATTCAAAATACGTCATCGTATTTATGCAAACATGTACTTAGTAGGGTCACGCTTCTTTCCAATTGAGTGTGATGCCTGGGCCGTCCAAGGCAGATCGATGCGTATATGCGAGCAGAGAAGCCCAAGGCTATATTAGACCTTAGCGAGCACAGCCTGCGCGTTGTCGTGATTACGCCCTTCGAGGATAAGTCATGGACTTGGCTGTCACGATATTGAGCGACTGAAGAAAAGCGCTGAGGACATCACGCTTTGAGGAAGCAACCAACCACAGTAATAGTCGCTGAACCAGAAGGTGTTTTGTGAAGACCTATCCCAAGAATATGTCAAATTGACCAATATTGGGCGGCAAGCATTGGCCGCTCGAGACAGGCCCTTAATCATATTCCAGGGCCATTTGTACGTTCCCGGTATCAAAAACCTGCGCAATCCGCTGCGCACGGTACAGCCGGCTCTCTCTTGGCATGTAATTTGCAGCATCACCATGACGCGCCGTCTAGTGAAGACGGAGGGAGAAATGGTATATTTCCCCCGACGGCCAGAGAATAGTTTTACTCTATCAAGAGGGTTCACAGCCATGCCAAAGTTGCTATTCACCGTTGTCAGCGTGTTTCTGTCAGCGCTGGCCGTCTCTCCCTGTGCCAGCGCTCTATCGGCCGTAGTTGAGGTCAATGAGCCTGCGTGGTATTCAGGTCGAAAAGCCGCCAGTTACGGCGATACGAATTTGTGTCGTTTCTATGCACCCCTGCCGGTTTTTTTTGAGGGGTGGAAGTCTGAACCACGTGACGAAATCATTGAGTATACGTGGGACTTCGGCGACGGCAGCGCGACGTTCTCGGGTTTCAACGCTGCGCACGTCTATGAGGCCCCTGGAAATTACACTGCATCGCTCACAGTGACCGACGCGAATGGCCACTCTGTCTATTCGACGGTCAATGTCGAGGTTTGGCAGCGGAATGGTACAACGTATTACGTGGACTCGGCTCTGGGTAACGATGCGAATGCCGGCACCAGCCCGGGTTCCGGGGCTTGGAAGACGGCCACCCACGCGTTCGGGGGCATGGCGTCAAGCCGGTACTCCCCCGGCGACCAGATACTGTTCAAGCGGGGACAAACGTTTGAGCTTGTACCCGATACAGTAAGCGTAGGTCATTGGGTAGGCAAATATGGCTATATGTTCGGGGCACACGGAACGGGCGATAAGCCCGTGATTCAGGCTACAGGCGGCTCCGGTACGCTGATCCGGATTGCGGGTGTAGGGACAGCGCATGTTGCGTTTGTCGATCTTGAGTTCGATTGCACGGCGGATGGCTATGACCCCTGCACGTTGATCTACCAGCCAGGAGGGGGGTGCAACTTCCTGTGGCTGC
>CAZFOG010000596.1:0-2604 GCA_964520685.1 uncultured Nitrospiraceae bacterium
CCCTAAGGCTCTTTTTCGAAGAGCAGCACGAAGAGGCCAGTGCCGTCGAGCAGACTGAACTTGATTTTGACGTGCCGTTCTGAACCCGGGGCTTCGGCTGTACCGGACCGTTCCTCCGCGCATGGTTGATGCCTCCCTTGCTATCCCTATGGCTGCCTCGAAAACTCAAAAACCGGGTGTTTCCCTGTCCGTGTAAGTCCGTATTTGTCCGTGTGGGTCCATGTGCGAGGGTTTCGCCCGTCACACCCGCCACTTTCATCGCCTACGGGTAAGCCGGCCGGCTCATCGCTCGCTGTCCAGAGAATAACGCGGACCGCCCACGGCCCACACGGGTTTATTCATTGCCGGGCGGTCCGTTGGTTTCCGCGGTCAACTGGCGAAACAGGGCGATCTCAGCGGGGTCGTAGGGGGTGCCGTCGGGACGGAGGAGGTCGTGAAACCACCGTTCGGGTTCCGGAGCGCCCTCTTCGGTGCCCCAGGCGTAAATGGTCTGGGTCTTGCCGCTCACGAGACCCCAGTTGATGCAACCCACCCGGTGGTGTTGGAACAGGGGCAGGCTCGAGGCAACTTCGCTGGCCCCGCGGCGCAACCATTCCGTGCAGATTACCGGCCGGCCGAAAGCCTGGAACCGTTCAATGTCCCGGGCAAGGCTGTCCGCGTCTCCGTAATTGTGAAAGGTAATGATGTCGGATGCGTCGAGTTGAAAACGGTTGAGAGCCTCGTTGTCGGTCCACAGACCAACAGTCAGCGGCTGGATGGGCCGGGTCGAACGGGCCCACTCAAAAGCCCTTTGCAGCAACGGCAGCGATTTCTCGCCGTAACCCGAGTTCCCCGGTTCGTTGTACAAGTCCCAGCAGAGCACCCGTG
Organism: uncultured Nitrospiraceae bacterium; assembly: GCA_964520685.1. Lineage (GTDB taxonomy): Bacteria > Hydrogenedentota > Hydrogenedentia > Hydrogenedentales > SLHB01 > UBA2224. The sequence continues at coordinate 868 of CAZFOG010000596.1, forward strand.
TATCGCGCGCGAAGGCGCCGGAAATGTCTTTAACGTACGCCTCGAGCCGTCCCCAGTGTTCCGGCTCGCCCGCGACCGCTTTGCCCGGACTCTGCACCCAGCCGGAATTGTGCACGCTGGGCCGGGGCTCGGGCTGTTTGCCGGGCTTCGGGTCCTCGTTCCAGCAGTCGTCGAAGAACACAAACATGGTCCGGATGCCGTGGCTGTCGGCGAGCGCGAGAAATTGGCCGATGCGCGCCTTGAATCCCTCGGGATCCTGGTACCACGCGAGATCGTGCAGATAGACGCGCACCACGTTCATGCCCATGTCCGCCGCCCAACCCAATTCACGGTCGATGGTCGCGGGGTCGAACGTGTCCGCCTGCCACATCTCGAGTTGATTGATGGCGGTGCTGGGAATGAAATTGCACCCCACGAGCCAGGGTTGTTCGGCTCCCCATGCCGCGGCCTGTTCGGCGCTCCAGCGGCTCTCAAGTCTATTCTCGACCGGTTTCAGGTGGGCGCATCCCGCCAACAGGAGCACCGACAGGACTAAAATACGCTCGACCATGCCAAATCCCTCGCCACCACTTTCTCCCAATGGAACCCCGGCCCGGCTCGCGGCGCGCGCACAGGCAGAGCCGCATCCTGCAGCAACTCACTGCCGAATGCAAGAGGATGCAGCGTAACGCACGTTCCACACGCCTTGCCCACAGCAAATACTCCCGGCGTGAACGCGCCAAATTTGGTATGCTATCCATGAAAGGCGGGGACGGCATCGCCGGAACTTTTCATGGATTGGGCCTTGGGTCCAGGAAAGAAGGGGAGCATGCAATGACCATCGAAGAACGTGTAGCCGCCCTGGAAGCCCAACTCGCCAGGATTGTATCGAGAGAAGTGCAAACCACGCGGCTGATTATCACCGACGAGAGCGGCAAGGCACACGCCCAGCTCTACGTATCCAAGTCCAAGAACGGACCATCCCTCTGCCTGTTCGACGAAAACGGCAAAACCCGTACCCAGCTCTTTGTGTCATCAACCGGGCCGGCACTGTATCTCGGTGACGAAAACGGAAAACCCCGGGTTGTGCTCGGCTTGTCGAAGGACGGGCCCCTGCTGGGCCTGAACGACGAGAACGGCAAAACCCGCGTCCAGATCATTGTGACAGAGAAGGGGCCGGCAATCAGCATGCTCGATGCGGAGGGTACAACCCGCGGCCAGGTTCTTTTGTCCGACGAGGGACCAGCCCTGCAACTGGAAGACGGCAACGGCGAAACCCGCGCAGAACTGCGTGTCTACAAAGACGGCCCGGCCCTCGGTCTGGGCGACGAGCATGGCGGACTGCGCGCCCAGCTCATCGTGACAGACGACGGACCCGCAGTGCGTCTCGGCGACGAGAACGGCAATATTGTCTGGTCCGCGCCGTAAGCGGCCACTCGTCGAGCCGCCGGGGCGAAAAACAGCCCCTTTACCCCTGATGAATCAGCTCGGGCCGGTACTCGAAGTGCATGGTGTCGTAATGAAACCACTTCCCGCCCCAGATGAAGCCGTGGCGTTCGAACACCTCTACGACCTGCCTGAGTGTGGCATCGTCGAGAATGGTCGCGGGATAGGCTGGCTGTTCGCCGGGCGTGGACACGTCCCATTTCCAGTACCGGTGGACCTTTTGCGGGAGCTGGAAATCGATGGCGAGCCCGAAACTATGCATGCTCAACCGCTTCGTACCGGCTATCGTGCGCCAGTGAAACGTCCCCACTG
>CAZFOG010000597.1:0-2599 GCA_964520685.1 uncultured Nitrospiraceae bacterium
GAATCGAGGTAAACCCTCTCACTCTGAGTGGTACATAAATTGGGGGCAGGTCACGCCCACAAGGGATTCACTTGGACCGCACTTGCCCTGTGGTATACTGATTTGTGAGGCATACTACGTGCGGGAAACCGTCGCATCGGTGACATTTTCAGGGAGGTAACGGACATGCGATACCTCATACCCATAGTAGTGATGTTGTTGGCGGGTGGTTGCGGGCTCGAGTTGCTGGCCGGCACGGCCATCCAGGGAACCCTCCAGAAAGAGGCGGCCAGCGGCGCCAAGCAATCCATCGATTACGCCAAAGATACAACGTCGCGCATGAGCATCGAGCAGGCGATCAATGCCTACGCCGCCGAAACCGGCGAGTATCCGGAATCGCTCGATGTGCTGGTGCCCGAGTGGATGCCCAATATCCCGAGAAAAGCCGACGGGACCGATTTCGGCTACGATCCCGAGACAGGGGCGTTGCTGGACGGGCCGGTGGCAGGGATGGCCTCCGGCGGCGTGGTAGAATCCGCGCCGGCGCCGGGTTTGCTGGATGCGGTGCCCCTGCAGGAGTCCGACCAGGAACGGCTCCTGCGGATTCACGAGGCGGTGTCAACGTATACGGTCAAGGAAGGCAAGTACCCCACGTCCTTGTGGGCGCTGGTGCCGGATTATCTCCCCGAGTATGTCAAGACCAAGGACGGCCAGGATTTTGATTACGACCCCGCCACGGGGATTGTATCCACGCCGCCGCCGTTGCCGGAGCCGCTCGAGGCTCAGGCGCCGGCAGGGGGCGCCCTCAATACATACGACCAGTACACCGAGCCACAACCTGTCCAGCAGCAGCCGCAACGGCGTGCGCCGGCAGCGGGCGCGGGCGGTCCCATGGGCGAGGTGTTGACGGGCATCGGGATTCAAGAGGAGCTGAACCGGTCGATGGGCGGCGGGGCGGCAAGCAGCACCGCGCGCCAGCACATGCGGAGCCGGTCGAACGAGGCGGTCAACCAGCGCAACCGGCAGCAGGAAGAGGCGCTGCGGGAACTGGATCAATAAGGCCGCATGGCTTCGTCTTCTGCTGCCGAAACAACCCGGGCCGATGCGGCTGCATGGGCAAGCGCTCGACACGAACCCTCACCCGTCTCTCGACACGTCCCCGTTTCAATTATTCCACGATAAGGACGTTATGTATGGCCAGCCCGCCGAATTTGGCAGTGAGAAGGCCGCCTTCCCAAGTCCATTCGAGAGCGACTTTGTCGGGGGCGGTGTAACAGCGTGCGGGCTTTTCGGCCAACGGGATGGTTACCGTGAACGGTCCGGCATCGGTGACGTGCTCGACCATGTGGCGGTTGGGCGCGAGATATCCGCCGCAACCGCGATTGACGAACTGAACGAGGAGGCGGCCGTCTTTCTTGCGGGCGGCCATCTCGACCCACCAGGGACCGTGCACCTGCATGAGGTCCGCGTCGAGAGCGGCGAGCATGTCTCCGGCAAAGCGCCGCAACAATGGATAATGGGCGTCGTGGTAGCACTCGAAGACCGGACCGTGTACCGCCACGACGCGGCCCTTGCCGAAATCGTGCACCGTCGCGGCGGGCGTTCCCGCGAGATTCAAGGACGGCTCCTGCTGGTTCAAAAGCGGGGCGAGTTCGGTGGCTCCGGCGAGTGACACGCGCTGCCAGGGACCGGAAACCGTCACGCAGCCGTTGCCGGCAGGAAGCCAGGCGCTTCCGAGCTGGCCCTCGACGAATTTCACCCCGGCAAGGTCCGGCATCTGCCTGACTACGTGGTTCCCGCTCAAAAGCGCCTTGCCGCCGTTTTCGATGTAGCTGCGCAGGGCGGCCGTGGCTTTCTCCGAGAGGCCGCTCTGTTCGGGCACGACGACCAGAGGGTAGTGCGCGCCGCGTTCGATGAACATCTCCTCGTTCAGGATGTCCGCGGAGTAGCCATTCTCGAGCACGGCGTGCAGCGCGCCTTCCATGGCGTGGTTGCGCCTGCCGAAATTGAAGAGCGGGTCGTTGTCGAGATAATAGTGCGACTCGCTGTGAATGATCGCGACCTGCGGCACGGTCTCGGTGAGGAAGCAGTATTCTTTCCGCGCACGGCAGAAATCAGCCACTTCGGCGAACATGTCCTGGTGCCAGGCGGTGAGGCGTCCCGACCGCTGGGGCTGATTGTAGAAAAACACCGAGCCGCCCTGGGCAAGGGTTCCTGATACTTCCTGGCACAAATGGACGGGATTCTTCATGGTGTAGGGTTCGTCGCCCGCGCGCAGGAAGGTCCAGGCCATGAGGTTCCAGGGCATCCCCCGGCTTGCGAGAAAACGCGCTTCCGCACAGGCCCGCTCCGCCCCGAACGACGGGTTGAAGTCGCCGCTCAGATAATCCACCGGCGCCGCGACAGGCTCCGGCTGGCGCACGCTATACATCCAGTTGCTGCACACGGCAATGCCGGGTTTGCGCGCGTGGAGGGCGTCGGCAAACGCGCGCACGTGTTCGGTGAACAGCTCGCGATGGAACACCAGCCACTCGAACCAATGGGGCTCATCGGCTTTCTTCGGGATTTCGGTCGTGCCCGTCCTTTTCGTGAATTCGGCGGTGCAGCGTTCGCACCAGCA
>CAZFOG010000598.1:0-2581 GCA_964520685.1 uncultured Nitrospiraceae bacterium
CGCAGACGGCGTTTCACTGCCCCGAAAACTCGGTTTATGGAAGCCAAGAATCCTCCCCCCGAACGCCCTTCCGGCGTTCTACCCTCTCCGAAGGAGGAGATGCGCGACGGCATGGAGGTGGCATGCGCATCTTGCGCATGATTGATTCCGGAAACGGAGGACGGGTTTTCCAACGCGTCCATAGATCACCGCGGGCGGACAAGCCCGCCTACGGCGGACAGGCCCGCGAGCCGGTCCAATCCAAAAGTGGAAGCGCGGCCCTTTGGGCCCGCGCGTTGATTCAATGGCGGGTTGGAAAACCCGCCCTCCGTTATGCCAGCAACCCGAGTTCCCGGGAATGAAGAGGCTGGCAGCCTCTTCTACGGTTCTAGACGTCCTCAATTTCACCAGGGGAAGCAAGGGGCCAGTTCAGTATGCGGCCGCGCAGCAATGCATGTCGCACTCTCCTGTAAGACCACTGGATTCTTGCTTGCGCAGGAAAGACGTTGAAAAACGCCGCCGCTGCAGGCGGTCGTCGCCATTAATTGTTCCTTTCTGGCGAATTGGCGCTGGGGGGCCGTCCTACAGCAGCCACTCTCACGATGGAGAAACCTTACATAATTCAACGGGTACGCGAACCCTGCGGAGAAATCCGGTATGATGGGTCCTATGGCTTGTCGAAATGTGAACATGCTGGCCGTGGTGGGTCCCACGGCTTCGGGGAAAACGGCGTTGGGGGTGCATCTGGCAGCCACGTTCGGCGGCGAGATTCTCTCGGCGGATTCGCGCCAGGTGTACCGGGGCCTCGATATCGGCGCGGGCAAGGACCTGGGTGAGTACGTTCTTGAGGGCCGCGCGATTCCTTATCATCTTATCGACGTGGTCGATCTCACGCATGAATTCAGCGTCTTCGAGTACCAGCAGCGTTGTTTTGCCGCGTTCGAGGACATCACGAATCGAGGGGTGCTGCCGGTGATGGTGGGTGGGACGGGGCTTTACATCGAGGCGGTCTTAAAGGGTTACCGTATGGTCGAGGCGCCGGAAAATCCCGTCCTGCGCGAAGAGTTGGCCCGGGCGAGCGATGAGGCTCTTGCGGCCCGGCTGGTCTCGCTCAAGCCCGAGCTGCACAACACCACCGACCTTACCGATAGAAACCGCCTGGTGCGCGCTATTGAAATTGCCGAATACTCCCGTGAGCATCCGCCCGCTCCTGCGCCGGAGATCAAGCCGTTCATTTTGGGCACGCGGTGGGAGCGCAAGGTATTGCGCCGGCGTATCGGCGACCGGTTGCGGCAGCGTTTCGAGGCCGGCATGCTCGCGGAGGTCGAGGGTCTTCGCGCACGCGGGGTGCCCTACGAGAAGCTGCATTTCCTGGGATTGGAGTACCGGTACATCGCCGATTATCTCGAAGGCCGCATCAATACCCGCGAGGACCTCTATCAGAGCCTGTGGACAGCCATCTGCCAGTTTGCCAAGCGCCAGGAGACCTGGTTTCGGCGCATGGAGCGCAACGGCATGGCGATTCACTGGGTCGACAATGCCGAGCCACGCACTGCTCTGGCCCTTGCCCGCGAGGCCCTGAAGCCAAGTCCGTGATAGCGGGACGGCGTGTCCTGCCGTCTCCGTGGCCGTGGGTCTCATGGTTCTCTTTTGGGGCAGGGTTTACATCCGCTGTGAAACCCAGTATCGTGGAGGGACGAGATGCTACAACCTTCCTGGGGAGGAATGACCTATGCAAAGTCAACCGCAGATGCCTGAAGGCATGGAAGTAATGATGGGAGGGGCGTGGCTGCTCATGGCCTTCGTAGCCATTGCCATCAGTATCGCAATTTCCATTGTGATAATCCTGATTGTGCAGAGCTTCTACAAGCGCATTCCGGCGGAGCACCGGAAGATGGAGCCCGGGATGGTGTGGCTGCTTCTTATTCCCTGCTTCGGCACCGTGTGGAATTTCTTCGTGTTTCTCAAGCTGTCCGATTCCTTCAAGAGCTATTTCGACAGCCAAGGCATCACGGACGTCGGGGATTGCGTCCGCACGCTGTCGCTTGTATACTGCATTGCCACGGTCCTGTGCGTTATTCCCTGCCTCAATTACATCGCGGCGCCGGCAGCGCTCGTGCTCTTGATCGTGACTCTGGTAAAATTCAACGATCTGAAGAATCGCATTCCGGCCGCATACTAGGCCGGCGACAAAGTATTTTGCGGACTCCGATAACAGGGAAGACGATTCGAGGAGTTGTGTGAGGCGGGTTTGCTTCCCCTGAACCCGTGGGGTCTGTCTGGAGTTTTTGCACTGTGGATTGGGATGACTCGCGTCAGTGCTGCGCGCGTGAAGGAGCTGACCGCACTCGCACGGAGTGCGCCGCTCGGGCCGCGGGTACCGTCGGAGACCCTGCGGGAGTGACAGCCATGCCTGTTGCGCGCCCGGGCCGAACCCGCTGGACGCTGAGCATCCTTGCGGGGGCCGCCCTGGCAGCCACCTTGCTGCTTGCGCCGCGGGGGTTGCCGCACATCCCCGTGTGCTGGTTTCGCTCGATGACGGGGCTTCCGTGTCCCGGATGCGGCCTGACGCGGTCGGTGTTTGCCATCGGGAGCGGGGAGT
>CAZFOG010000599.1:0-2572 GCA_964520685.1 uncultured Nitrospiraceae bacterium
CCTTCGAGGTAATGCAGCGCCAGGAGGCTGCCATCGCCTTCGGGCAGGGCGTTGAGGATATCCCGGATACCGGTCTGCCCGAACTCCCCTCCCCCGGTCATGCTCTCGGCATGTTCGCGCAGGAGATTTCGCTGGCGCACCGCCCGGCGCACCTTGTCGGCCGATTTGTTGCGGACGATGCGAAACACCCAGGGACGGAACCTCTCAGGGGCCTGCAAACGCCCCAGATCGCGTAATACCGCCACCCAGACGTCCTGCATCACGTCCCACGCGGACTCGTCGTCCCCCGTAAGCACGCGCGCGAATGCCCAGAGCCGGGGTTGCCACGCCTGCACCAGCGCAGCCCAGGCATCCGCCTCGCCCGCCTGCGCCCGCAGCACCAGGATTTGGTTCCGTATGGCGTCCCGTTTTTCCATCATCGTGCCTATAAGTCGTTCCCCAATCCCAAATTGTTCACCATCCCCGCAGGAAAAGCGAACCGGGGCTTGAATCGTGGCCGGGATCAGAAAACCGGCTTAGAAATCTGGCCATTGGGCATTCCATCCGAGCCGGTTTCACGAAAGCGCACACAAGGACGTCGAGTTTCAAATCGTCACGGCCGACAACGGATTCAATGATCTGGTCAAGCACCTCAAGAAGACAGGCCGGAAACGCGTAAGGGTTTCCCTGCACCCTCCGCCACCCAGGCCGGCGCGGCCAGAATGACGAAGACTGAGGGCTCGTTCGGGAGTAGCGCGCGCGGAAGCACCTGTCACACGAGGGCGCCGTCTTTTGTGAGCGTGTCGCGCAGCACCCGCGCATCAACGCTGCGAACGGCCCCGCCGCTCCGGGCCGCAAGCGCGGCGGCGGTTCCGGCCGCCTGGCCAATCGCCATGCAGGTCCCCATCACACGAAATGCGGACATGGCTTCATGGGTGGCAGAGATACAACGGCCGGAGACGAGGAGATTATCGAGTCCTTTGGCTGTAAGGCTGCGGTAAGGGACATCGTGCCAGTCGTCGTCGGGGGGATAGAGGTCAGCCATGGCAAACATGGTCTTGTCGTGCTCGGCCGTCCAGAAGGGGCACTTATCCCGCTCGATGCAATCGGTGGTGCACAGATGCACGGGATAGATCTTGCCAAGGGGGCAATGGATGTCAATCCAGTAGGAACTGCGGGCGATGCCGTCATCGAATTTGCGGCCTTGATGCACATCGTCGCCGGTGAGGATGTAATCGCCCTGCACCTGACGGCTTTCGCGCACACCCGCCTGGCCGGATGTGGCACGGATGTAACAGTTCTCGAAGCCAGGGATTTCCGCGCGCAGGAAAGCAGCAAGCTCCCACGCGTCGCGGCGGATATCGAGTTCCGCGGCCGTCAGATCATCCGCGTTGGTGGGATTGCCCGCCCAGCGCGTCATGTTGGGCGAAAGATGATCGGAATGCGCGTCGTTCGTCGCGATGAACTGAGCGTGGTAGAAATGGAGGCGCCCGTCTTCGATGGCCGCGCGCACTTTGTCCATGGCCGCCTGCTTGGCCTCCTCGGTCATCTCCGGCACACCCCCAAGATGGATAAACGACCCCATGGCCTGAACGCGCCCGTCGAATGGGCGTCCCTGTGTAGTTGGAGCGCCCGCGCGGAACGCCACATCGGCGTCGCCGGTGGCGTCGATGAACACCTTCCCCGCGACCGCCGCCCGGCCCGACTTGTTCTCGATGGTCAGCGCGGTGATACACCCGTCTTCCACTACGGCATCCGTGACAAGGGTGTGTAACAGAAGTCTTATGCCTGCCTCGCGCACCATTGCATCGGCAACGCGCTTGAAAGCCTCGGCATCGAAATTGATCCCCCACTCCCTGCAGGCGTCGTCCCACGCGGTTGCGCCGCCGATGGCATGCATGCGCCCGGTCATCTCTTTGAGGATGCCCTCGACCACGGGACGGTGGCTCTTCGAGGCCGTATGACCAAGAATCGGTGCGATTAGACCGGCGGTCGCCAGTCCACCGAGAAAGCCGTAGCGTTCGATCAGCACGACAGTGGCGCCGTGGCGTGCGGCCGCAATGGCAGCAGGCAGGCCGCCGGGACCGCCGCCTGCGACGACCACGTCGGCTTCGGCAACAACATTCAATGTGCGTGACGGTTCCTGGATAGTGCGCATAATGGCTGATAACTCCCCTGTATTGAAGCGCGTGCATGGGACAAGCCACGGTATGGTAGAGACCGTGCACACTGCAGTCAATGAGCATGTCGCCGGAATTCACCTTCACCGCAGGAGAAGACGCTCAGCCAACATCCACACGGGCAGCGCGAGCACGAGCCGCCCTCAGCCGGGCATCAAGCCGGGCACGTACGTCTGCCCATTCCGGCCTGCCTGCCAAGTTGTTGAATTCCTCCGGATCGTTGTCGTGATCATACAGTTCGACGCCATCTTTCCCGTCTTTCCACAGATTGTAGCGCCAACGCGCGGTACGCAATAACTCGCCGCCTTCCCGTGTGATCGTGTAGGCGGCCTTGTCTGCGAACGATTCCGCGTTCGGCTCGCGAAGCAATTCCGCAAAGCTCTCACCGTGAAGATACCCGGGCGCCTCAAGCC
>CAZFOG010000600.1:0-2539 GCA_964520685.1 uncultured Nitrospiraceae bacterium
GGTTGTGGGAGAAGGGGAGGAAGAAAAGGAATACGACGGGATCTTTCTGAAGAAACCGGAGGACATAAACGTCTGTTTCGTGCGGATCCTCGCCGAGGAAGGCGAGCGGTTTCCGTCTGTCAATTTCTCTGCGGGTACGGAACCGCAACTGGGCCAGCGCCTGCTCCTGTTCGGGATCATGGGGGAATCGCTGGATTTTGCCCGCGGCGCCTTAATGCGCATGATCAGCGCCGTGCTCGAAAAGCCCCGCGCGACGTATTGTCTCGATGAGGCCATCCCGTTCGGTTATGTGGGCGCACCCGTAATCGATGCGCAGGGGCGTATCGTGGGGGTCGTTGGGTACGATCTCGCTGTCTCGGAAGGCGGGGAACTTTATGTGCGCAGCGGGCACCCCCTGGTGTATCAGGCGTCGCTCTTCTCCAAGTACATCACGAATCCGCCTACGGAGGACACCCTCGATACGGATATGCCCGACGCGTGGATCGGCGTGTTTTCACAGCCCTTGACCGATGACCTGGCCGAGTATTGGGGGCTGCCCAAGAAGGGTGGGGTGGTGATTGCCACGGTGGTCGAGAACTCCCCGGCGGAGGCAGCGGGGTTCCAGCGCGGAGACGTAATCGTCAGTTTCGACGGCATGCCCATGCGGGCCAAGAAGAACAGCGAGATTGTCGGTTTCACGAAGCTGGTGCGTGAGACGGACGTGGACCGCGATATCCCGGTCAGGATACTGCGCAACGGCGAACCGGTGGACATCACGGTCGTCCTCAGCGAACGGCCGGTTTCGGCCAAGGACGCCGAGGAGTTGATCGACGAGACCTTCGGCCTTACCGTGCGCGCGTTGACGACCGACGTGCGGATTCTACTCAACCTCCCCGATGCGATCCAGGGCGTGATCGTGCGCCGGGTGAAATCCGGCAGCTGGGCGCACCTCGCGGGCATGCGGCCCGGGGTCATCATCCTCCGCCTGGGCGAGTATCCGGTAGGGAGCATCGAGGATTTCGAGGCCGCCGTAACCAAAGTGAAAGAAGACAGGCCTGACGAAGTGCCCGTATTCTGCCGGGTGGGAGCCCGCACGGGTTTCTTCCGGCTTCAACCGCGCTGGGAATAGCGGATGCGGCGACGGGGCGCAGGAGTGATCCTTGTAGCGTGCTGCTGCATGGCGGGCGCCTGTTCGAGGCCGCCCGCAGCGGCTCCCGAAGACCTGATGTCCCAGGCCGAGTACCTGGTGCGTGAAGAGCGGTGGGCCGACGCCATCCCGGTGCTGAAGCAGTATCTGTTGAGTCATCCCGAAGATTCCGGCGCGCACTTCTACCTGGGACGCTGCTGGCTGAACGTCGAGTCTTTCAACGGCCGAGACGGGCCGTGGCTGGTTCTGGCCGAGGGCGAACTCCGGCTGGCGCGCCAGCTTTTTCAGGCCGGTGGGCGCCGCAGCACGATCAAGCGGTTCTCAGATACCTACTTCGAGGTCATCTGCAACATCGAGCGCGCCAAGGTCTACCTGCGCCAATTGACTTACCTGGCAGACCACCAGGGGCGCCTGGCCGGAGCAACCGTACAAAGCATCGTCGCAAGCCTTCGGGATGCCGTCGCCGACGCCAAAGCCGTCGACCCCGACTCGCCCGATGTGGCCAGTCTCGAGGGCATTCTCCAGTCGCTTGGGGCGGGCAGCGGCCGCTGATAAGCCCGGCAGGCCTTCCACGACGGGCCCACCATTGTTGCAGAAGGGGCTTGAACAGCCGCGTGTCTCCCGTAACCCGCACGTACCGTCGTTTGGTTATTTATTTACAAATTCATAGTTTACTTGATCTTTCCACTAATCCATGATAAAGTACTTTTAGAGAATTGAAGGCGATGCATACCGATTGAGCAGCATAAGGCGCGGATTACGCGCTTTTCCGGGTTCAACCGCGGCCCAATCATCCGATGAGAGGACGCAGACGTGTTTCGCCTCAGCTGGTTCGTAATGGGAATGTTTTTGGGATGTTGCATGGCGATTGCCGCAGCCACGCAGGCTCGTCAGAGCTTCTACCCGCCTGATCACCCCTCTCCAATCTCTGCCTTGCTTCAAGTGGCTCAGGGCAAATAGTCAATCAGGCTTGGCCACCATATCAGCCCCTATTCGCCGTGCCGTTTTGGCACTCTCTCCGCTCAGTTGCTAACAATTTGCCATTTTGGCATTAGCAGAAGGGATTTCAGTGGCGCGAGAATGCCAATTGGGCAATGCCACGGGATTGCCCGGTGGGCTCCGAAGTTTACCTTGGGTTATAAATCATTGCCAATTAATCTTTTGAGAAACCTGTTGACACATCGGCACGGGCTTTGCTAAACTTCCGGCATGGCTGCGTTTTCTGGTCGTAAACGGCTCGCAGGAGTTGTCAAAATGGCCAGAGCTATCGGCTGGAGGGTTTTTCCCTCGCAGCAGAGCAGTGGATACGTGGGAGTCAAGTTGAGTGAACCCAGAATGCCGGCGCGAAGACAGGCTTCGTGACGGCGAGACCAAGGGAGTACACGCAATGAAAGTTCGTCCGTTAGCAGACCG
>CAZFOG010000601.1:0-2531 GCA_964520685.1 uncultured Nitrospiraceae bacterium
ATCATGCGCAGGATGCGCATGGCACGTCGAGGGCTGCACTTGGTTGGGGCTTGCGGCAGGCTGCCGCGTCTACATCGAAGACATCCGGAAAGGTAGAAGAGGCTGCCAGCCTCTTCATTCCCGAGAACTCAGATTGCGGGCGTAACGCAAATGCGGCGGTTTGGAGACACCATCCTCCGTTACCGGAATGACCCCTACAAACCGCCACGCTCGTTCTGCTTCAAATGCGTAAGCTCGGTACTTACGCAAACTCCCCGCTGATCTGCTCGATCCACTTGGCGAGCCGCTCCTGGGTCAGGTCGGCCTGGCGGTCGACATCGAGGACCAGCCCAAGAAACGACCCGCCGATGACGGCTTTGGACTGTTTGAATGTGTACCCTTCCGTGGGCCACGCCCCGACGACTTCACCCCCCAGTTCCTGCGCTTTGTCGTACAGCTCCCGCATGGAATCGGCAAAACTATTCGGATACTCACCCTGATCGCCCAGACCGAAAATGGCCACTTTCTTGCCCGAGAGATCGACGTCGTCCATTTCCCAGATGAAATCGGCCCAGTCTTCCTGCAGGGAACCCTGCCCGTATGTGGGCACACCGAGAATGACAGCATCGTACTGGTCGAACGTCCCGGGCTCGAAGTCCTCATGGACCTTGTGCAGGTCGACCTCGCCCGGATACTGCTCGCGAATCATTTCCGCGATCCGCTTGGTGTTTCCGTTGGTGCTGCCGTAAAACAAGCCGATGCTCATAACAAACCGCTCCTTTCGGTGAGTGGATGGTGTGTGCGCTAACAGACGCGCCTACTATACGCCTTTGGGAAGGAACAGGTCACCCCCGCGCCCGATTCCCCGAAAGAACACGGATAAACCGGGGCTGCGCGAGACCCTCGTGGTGCAGTCCCCGGTTCCTCGATGGACAGTATGGACTTCATGGACCAAGACCTCCGGAAGCCGTCCGCCTGGTCCCTATCGTCCATTCTGTCCACTCCGGCCACGCGCCTGCGCCCTGCCCCTTGACCTTGCCTCACTCTTTCGGTTCTGATTACGGAAACGTGTAGGGCGAACGAAGACGGCGGGGAGAACACGCGCCTGTGGGTATGGACCTGATTCAATCCTGGGATTTTCTGGTGGTCACCGCTTCGGACGAGGCACAGGCAGCGGCATACGAGCAGCATCTTCAAAAACGGCGTGCCCTCGGCTATTTGCGCGGTATTGCCGAGACCCTGGTCGTGCCCGATCCCGGCGGGGCGCGCATTGGAAGCGGCGGCAGCACCCTTCTTGCCTTGGCCCGCGTGCTCGAGACTTTGGGCTGTGAACCGGGCGAACCCGAGGCCGTTGCGCGCGTATTGCAGGACCAGCGCATCCTCATCATTCATGGGGGAGGCGACTCGCGGCGGCTTCCCTGGTACGGCCCCGCCGGGAAGGTCTTTCTGCCCGTACCCTCGGAGACGCTGTCCGCGGTTCCGCCCGCGCTCTTCGACCGGCTCCTCCCCGCACTGGCCAAGCTGCCCGCTCCGTCCGGAACCGGCCACGCCGTCATCGGTTCGGGCGACGTTTTGCTCGAGTTCGACCCGGACACGGTGTCCTTTGCGTCGACAGGTGTGACCGGGCTTGCCTGCAAGGCGCCGCCCGAGACCGCGGCCCATCATGGGGTATACCAGGCGGCCCCCGATGGCCGGGTGCTGCGGTATCTTCAGAAACCTTCCCCGGAAACGCAACACCGCGCGGGGGTTGTCGGTAATGACGGCCAGACGTTGCTCGATATCGGAGTTCTGAGCGTCGCCCCGGATGCCTGCGCGGCGTTGCTGGCTTTGTGCCGCCCGGATACCGGTGGCGCAACCGCCACCCGGTGGCTCGGGCCACTGGCCTCCGCTGTCGAGCAATGGGGACTCGACATCTACACGGAAGTATGTTGCGCGATGGGCGAAGACGTATCGTTCGACGAGTACGGCGAAGCCGTCGAGGCGGCCGGGTCGCGGTTGCAGGAAGACCGTCTCGAGTTTCTCTTTGACGCATTGCGCGCCGTGCCATTTCAGGTGTGTGCGCTGCCCGAGTGCCGGTTTCTGCATTTCGGCTCCCTCCCGCGCCTCGTGGCCAGCGGCCTGGAGCTCACACGCCGGGATGATTCCCCCGAGGCGGCGTCCCAGACGGTCTTGAACACCGTGGTATACGCGGACGGCCGGCTCGAGGGAGGCGAGGCCTGGGTGGAAGGATGCGCAATCGAGAGCGTCCTTCACCTGGCCGGTGACAACGTGGTGACCGGTCTTGATCTCACCAGGCCCTTACCGTTGCCGCGGGGCGCGTGTCTGGACATTGTTCCCGGGCGCGACGGGGAAGGGAACCCCTTCCACTGTCTTCGCGTTTGTCACATTCACGACAACCCCAAAGCCACGTTGATTCAGGGTGGGGCCTGGTGCGGCGTGCCGCTGGCCGGGCTTCCCGCAAGAGCCGGGGTGTCCGAGAATGGTATTTGGCCCGAAGAACTGCCTGCCAGGGAACGGTCGCTCTGGTTCGCGCGGGTCCATCCCATCGTCGC
>CAZFOG010000602.1:0-2529 GCA_964520685.1 uncultured Nitrospiraceae bacterium
CCCACCGTCTCACCCATTCTAAGTGCTTGGAATTGAGCGTCTTTGACAGGTAACATATGCGAACGGGTACGGGAATAGAACCCGTGGCCACGAAAGGAGGTCGTTTCCTATGTTCATGTCCGGGATAGTCTGCCTGGCCATCGCAACGGCCGGCTTTGGAGCAGCAGGCGAGGAGCCGGTAAACCTCCTCGATACCTTGGAACGCTGGACCCAGGCCGGCGGCTCCGAAGGCTCTTTCGGCCTCGAGGAAGGCGTTTTGAGTCTGCGAAAGGCCGACGGAGTCCCCGGCGAACTGCTTACAAAATCCGGCTTCGAGAACTTCATCCTCGACTTCGAATTCAACGTGGCGTCCTGGTGCGCCACGGGACTCTACTTCCATGCTCCCCGTAACCGGCAATACCGGGCAGGCCTCGAACTCGAACTGTCCGGCCACCCCAAGGAGCATGACAGCCCGTTCACAACCGGGGCCATCTTCGGGCGTATCCCACCCATCGTCAATGCCCGCAAGAAGCCCGGCGAGTGGAACACCTGCCAGATTCACATGGACTGGCCCCGCCTCCGCGTCACCATGAATGGCCAGCTCGTGCAGGACGTGGACCTCGAATCCGCCGGACTGGGATTTACCCTCCGGCGAGGCGCTGTCGGATTTCAGAACGCCGGCCAGGATGCCCTTCAGGTCCGCAACATGGTGCTGACCCCGCTGCCGGATTCCGAAAACGGCTTCGTCCTCGCCACCAATGAAGCCCTTACGGGATGGACTGTCGCCGGCGGCGAAGCCAAGTGGGTGGCCGAAAACGGCGTCATTCGCGGCTCGGACGGCAATGGCCACCTGGTCCATGAATCGGTCTGCACCGATTTCGATTTCCGCTGCTATCTGCGTTCGTCCAGCGCTACCACCAACGGCGGCGTGCATTTCCGCTGGCCCGAAGACAACAGCCATGTCGGCCAGGAGGTCCAGATTTACGACGTGCCCGGCGCGGTGATGCCCACCGGAAGCCTCTACGGCATCGCACGCTGTGACGATGCCCTGCTCCGCCCCGGTGAATGGATGCTGCTCCAGATTGTCGGACGCGGCTCTCACGTGACCACCTACATCGACGGCAGAAAAGCCGCCGAGACATTCTATAACATCACCATACGCAACCCCGGACGCATCGGCCTCCAAATGCACAGCCAGGGCTGGATCGAATTCAAAGACCTCGTCCTGGTGACAAAGGACCACGAATGAACCACGATTCGCTTATCAAAGGCCGCGGTGTCATTTCGACAGGAGCCCCGGAAGAATTTCCAAGCCGTGCGTTTCCCACCATCTGCGTCCTGCCGTCAGGCCGGTGGCTCTGCGGGTTTCGCGGCGCCGCCACAAAAAACGCCACAGACCGGCAGCAGGTCTTCCTCACATGGTCCGACGACCAGGGTGACGCATGGAACCCGCCAAACGCGCCGTTTCAGGCCCCGGAACTCGACGGAAGACCGGGCCGGTTCCGCGCGATACAATGCACGGCTCTCGGCAACACGCGCGTGCTGGCCACGCTGTATTGGGTCGATGCCTCAAACCCCGAACGTCCTTTCTTCAACGAACAAACCGAGGGCCTCCTCGACAGCCGCATCTTTCATGCGGTATCCGAAGATGACGGAACCTCCTGGTCCAAGCCTCGCTTGATGGATACGTCGCCCTACCACCAGCCCACGCCCATCACCGGCCCAACTCTTCTCCTG
Organism: uncultured Nitrospiraceae bacterium; assembly: GCA_964520685.1. GTDB lineage: Bacteria > Hydrogenedentota > Hydrogenedentia > Hydrogenedentales > SLHB01 > UBA2224. The sequence goes on from CAZFOG010000602.1 coordinate 1,717, forward strand.
CCCGGCGGCCGCTGGGCCTGCCAGTTCGAACTCAACAAACACTACGAAGCCCCCGAACCCTGGCGACACGCCGCCGTGCTCATGTTTTCCGACGACCAGGGCCGGACCTGGCCTGAGTGTGTCGAAATCCACCCCGACCCCGAAAACCGCATCTTCTACTGGGACCAGCGGCCCTCGGTCCTGCCGGACGGCTCCCTCCTGAACGTGTTCTGGACCTACGACCGCAAGGCGGGCGCGTACCTCAACATCCACGCAAGCCGCTCACTCGATGGCGGACGGACCTGGTCGCAACCCTGGGACACCGCCGCCCCCGGCCAGCCCGCGCCGGTCGCAGCAATGAAGGATAGCGCCCTCGCTATGGTCTATATGGACCGAACGGCCAAACCCGCCCTCAAACTGCGCCTTAGCCGCGATGGCGGCCTTACCTGGCCCCCCGAATCCGAGCGAACCCTGGACGATTTCGGCCATCTCATGCGAGCCGTCGGCCACAGCACCATGCAAGACGCCTGGGCCGAAATGGGCGCCTTCGCTTCCGGCCTCCCCGCCACGAGCCGGACCCGGGACGGCGGCCTCCTCATCGCCTACTACGCCGGCCCCCACACCGACCTCACCGACATCCACTGGATCCTGTTGTCTTCCGAACAATAAAGGGGTAAGTTTGTATACGGATAATGCATAGGTTCTTGGCGCGCTACCTCGAAAATTCACATCTCCTCCGGAATGTAGGACCGGTGCCCTCACCGGTCATTTCCATCTTCATCGCCAACGGCCAAACCAACTGGCTCATGCTTCGCTGCCTCGAAGAATCACCCC
>CAZFOG010000603.1:0-2509 GCA_964520685.1 uncultured Nitrospiraceae bacterium
AGGGGTGCCGCCCGCGCTTGTTTTTGGGCATCAGGCCAAGCGGTTGCCGTTCAGGGTGCAGTCGATGATGTCTTGAAGCTGTGCCGTGGCCACGCACACGCAGGTGTCTGCCGCGCCGTAGTAAAGCTTGACGCTGTTGTCAGGTTCGACGATGGCCCCGCAGGCGAACACGACGTTTCCGACATCACCGATGCGCTCATAGTCGGTGCGGGGGGAGAGGAGGGGTACCATACACCGCGCGATGACTCGTGTGGGATTTTCGAGGTCGAGGAGCGCGGTGCCCGTGCGGTAGATGGGACCGGACGAGGTCATCTTGGTGCCGTGGTAGATTTCGAGCCAGCCGGCATCGGTCCGGATGGGCGGTACCGAGGCGCCGACGCGGAACTCGTCCCAATATCCCGGTCGTGGCGCGAGCAGCACTTTGGCGTTTCCCCAGTGGAGCAAATCCTTGGAGAAGGAAATCCAGATGCTGCCGATGCCCCTGCCAAAAGGCCGGTCGAGACGAGCGTACAAACCGTTGATTTTCTCCGGGAAAAGGACGCCGTCCTTGTTGCCCGGTTCCGAGATGAACGCCATGCGCTCGAAGGACAGGAAGTCGGTGGTTCTGGCCAGGGCAATGCGATATCCGGTCCCCGAGACGGCGGTATACATGACGTAGAATGCCCCGTCGATGAAGGTGGCGCGGGGGTCTTCGATGCCGCTGGATTCATACTCCCCCCATGGACCATCCTGAGCCGGGAGCAGTACCGGCTTGGGATGGACCTCGAAATGGTATCCGTCGCGGCTGCGGGCCAGGGCAAAGAACGAGTATCCCTGTTGCCCCTCGACGCGGAGCAGGAGGAGATACTCGCCGCCGACCTTCGCGGGCGTGCCGTTAAAGACCGTATTGCACCGGAACGGCATATCCTCGAGGGCGAGAACGGGATTTCCCTCCCAGCGGTGAAACAAGTCGCGGCCGCTTTTGAGTTTCACTCTCAAAACTCCTTTACGCTCTCGGAACAGGCCCGGACGATTTCCTCGACGGAGGTCACGCCGAGGCAGATGCAGGAATTGGCGGCGCCATAGTAGACCTTCACCTCGTTGTTGGGCTCGATGAGGGCGCCGCAGGAGAAAACCAGGTTGGGGACGTCGCCGAGGCGTTCCAAGGGCGTTCGGGGAGACAGGATGGGCACGTTGGTGCGGCCGGCCACTTTTCTGGGGTTCTCGTGGTCAAGGATGGCGGCCCCGAGTCGAAACAGGGGTCCTGCCGACGTTTCCTTGATGCCGTAGTACAGAAAGAACCACCCCTGGTCGATTCTCACGGGCGGTGTGGCGGCGCCAACGCGGTTCAGGTCCCAATAACCGCCGCGCGGCCCCATTACGAACTGGCTCTCTCCCCAGTAGACGAGATCTTCGGAATAGGAAATCCAGATACTCCCGCCTTCCCAGGGGCGTTCGAGGCGTGCAAATTTGCCATTGATTTTCTCGGGAAAGAGGGTGCCGCCCTTGGCGTCGGGTTCGGAGATTATGCCCAGGCGCCGAATGGACCTGAAATCATCGCTTTGCGCGAGACCCAGGCGGAATCCGTTTCTGCTGACGGCGTTGTAGACCACGTAAAAGGAGCCGTCAAGGGGGGTGATACGGGCGTCTAACACGCCTTCTTCATCGCAGGATGGGTCGGGGGATTCTCCCGAAGGTCCCATGAGCGGTTCGTCCTCGAATTCGAAGTGGTAGCCGTCCCGGCTGCGGGCCGTGTGTATGGAGTAAAACCCCTGGAGGCCCTGGATGGTTATGAGCAGGACATATTCGTCTTCAACTTTCACAACACCGGCGTTACAGATGTCCGCAATACGAAAGGGAACGTCCTCAGGTGAAATGACCGGATTGCCTTCCCACCTGTGCACGATGTCCGGTCCGCGCATTCTCCCCATACAGGCTCCTTCGTGTGCTGCAGTCATTCTCTCCCCGCGCTAATGTGCAATCAGTAATCTATCCTTAACAGGTATTAATTGCAATGCCTGGCCGGTTTCCCTGTGCGGGATTGCCGGTCCATGTACCTTCCGGTGTGGGACCGCTCCCCTCAGCGGTCGTTGTTTGCTCTTCATAGGGATGCTTGTCAAATGACCGGCGATGGGGCCGCTCCCATGACGGAGGGGATATGAATTCTCGAGGCAGCGAAGCATGAGCCGGCTGGCTCACCCGTGGACGATGAAAATGGGCTGGAGCAAAACCCTCGGGACAGACCCCGGTTTGCTGCGCAAACCGTCGGGTCAGTCCCGGGTTTTGGGAGTTTTCGAGGCAGTCCCGGTTTTAGAATACTTCGTGCGGGGACGTATGCAACTCTGGACGCCCGAACCGCACCGGTATCTCCGGAACCGGCATGCGATGGTTCTCTCGAATTATCCGGCGAGCGGGCCTGCGTCACAAACGTAGGTTTTAGCCTGCTCGCTGTTCCCAGAACTCCTCTGCGCGGCCGGATAGGGTGGCGCAGCGCAGGGCGATGATGGCATTGGCGCCTCTGACGGTCCAC
>CAZFOG010000604.1:0-2501 GCA_964520685.1 uncultured Nitrospiraceae bacterium
GGCCAGGTGCTCTGTGAGGGTGCCTCCCCTAAAATGCGGCCCCGTTCCCGCATAGTCTCCGCACATGTATGAGGCATACATTGTGCCGCACAACCTCCAAAGAAGAGATGGTAATAACGTACGGTCTCGGGAATCTCAAAGAAAGGACAAGCACGTGTGGCTCGAACGTCTGTCACGGCTTGCGGACTGAATACCGCCCAGCCGCGCGGAAGAATAGAGCCGTGCGGTCCAACCGGCCGCCATATATGCATCCCGCCAAAACGATTTACGCGACCCCGCGCTTTCCCGGCGCTTCCCGGCTCATATCCGCCATCGCACAACATCCTTCATCTCGTGCCGCGACGGCATTGTCTCAATAAACGGGAAATCGCGGAAGATGTGCTTCACCGGGCGCTTACGAAAAAGTAGTCTGTCCCCGAATTCCCGCCCGAATTCCCCCCGACTCTACCGCTGGGCAGAGGCCCGGGAACGAAGCAAGTCGGCAACGCGAGCCTCTTTTAACTCGAGTGGTTCACGTAGAAGGTAGCTGCGAGGCCCCACAAAGGCGTCCGCCGGGATGGCGGGTGGATCTTGGGTCAACTCCTCTGCTAGACGGACGTTGTTCTCGTCTCCGAGCAATTCAAGAACATCTAAGACTGAGCTTCGACAATGGAAATCCTGCCAAATGAGCCGCTGTGGCTCAGGGCGATAGGACACCGAACGGGGCGCCGCAAAGTGTTTGGCATGGGTCTCGACGAATGCCAGAGTCTCGTCTTTCCTGGCCTCAAGCACATGCGGTGACTCCCTTGCCATCAGCGCCAGTATGCGAAAAGCGCCGTCCAAGGAGAAACATGCGGGCTTTCCGGCCTTCTCATAGTACAGATAGTCCTGATTCGCCGCCTGGTCCTTCCGGGCGCCCAATTGGGCTTCCAAAACAAGGCGCAGCGTTTCCCCAGGCTCTGCCACCGCCAGATAACACTCCCTTAATTCTCCAGAAACCGGAAGGATTTGGACCTCGAGCGAATGCAATCGAGGATCGAATGTCGATTCGGCAACCGTCATCAGGTTTATGAGGTACTCGGCACCGGCTTCGCCACTGTGCCAAGGATTTGTCTCCTCGCTGCCATCGGAAGGGGTAATCTCCATCCTTGTGTATTCATCGAGGTAGAGTTCAACAACTCGCTCTTTAACATCCCGATTGCTGAACTTAATCGCTAAACTCGCACCGAAATGTTCCTCTGGCGCCACATGCAGTGTCACCAACGAAAGTGCCCTTGAGCGGCCTCGGAAATCTGCGCTCGCTATTGCGATGTCAAGTTCCCCGAGCAGTACTTGCAGCAAATCGTCTGCGAGAGTTGTCTGCACTTCCGAAAAAAGGGCCTTTGCCGGCACGTTGTCAACCTGGACTTCAGGGGCCTCACTCACAGACATCACACCCATCACGATCGCTACCAGAACCATTGGCTTAGCCTCCTGTCTGCGTTCTATGCGTCTAGTTTGTTGTCACATGCCCAAAGCGGTAGGTTGTCCAATCCGTCGGAAGATTCGTAGCGTTGTGTCCACCAGCCTCAAGTGTTGCCAACGACATATAGCCCGTGATACCAGATTGTGGATAGAGTAGAATCTTTGAGGTCGAAACGCCTGCACTTTTTGCGGCTTGGGCTACCGCCCAATTCTCTGCCGCTTCGCCATTGTCAAAATCGAAAGCATTTCCATAAATGTGCTTGCTGTCCGTGGTGCCGCCCACCTTTGCATTATACCTTGGGCACCTATAGGCACAGGTCACAGTGATAGCCGCACCAAGCTTATCACGAACCTCCTGGAACTTTGAGGAAACCGAGTTGTCGAGCAGATAGCTGTGGCTGCCACAGTAGGCCCCTCCGTTGCATTGGCAGTCGGCGAAGCCAAGATTTCCGGGATCCGTATACGTGGAGGAGTTCTTGAGTGCTGTCGAGCTCCTGGACGGTGTGCTCGGCTTGGACATGTCTATGTACTGTTGGCGAAGCTGATCTTTGTCGTCTTGAATAATCGAATGCCAGTTTGACGCATGCAGACCCAGAACACTTGCCTGGATTCTGTAGTTGAGTTTGAAACTGCGCCCGCTTGCTGCGGCGGGCGCCGTTATTCCAAGAGTGACATGACCGCCTCTCTGGGGGTCTTGCGGGTCGCCACTATCACCTGTCCGCGCGGGATCATCCTGTATTTCCCATTCGATGAACGGGCTCATACCCTCATGAAGCAAGGGAGGAACAATCTGGGCATCGCAAACAGCAATGCTTTCGTTGTTCCTTGTGGTGAAAGAACCTTCATTTGGGCAATGAATGGAAGTGATCTCGAGTGCGGGGTTATACCCAACATGCCCTTGCACCAGCGCATTTGTCACCGCAAACCCGACCCCCGCCGCCCCCTCCGTAGTCGCGCCCGCCAGCACGGCCATGTCGGTCATGGCGGAGGCCATTTGCGTGGTTTGGGCTTTGAGGCATTTGACGTAGATGGTGTCGTCGGTGATCCAGTCGTCGGGG